>JAJTDW010000024.1 GCA_021298175.1 Pseudomonadota bacterium | reverse complement strand
TGGTTGTTGCATCTGGACAGATTGACGTTAACCTAGTTATGCGAATACCATTGCATTTGAATGAACGTCTAACTAACTCCTTGCCCCCCAATCTTCTCATAAGCTTAATACTACTAATCATGTTGTCGTAGTATTCTTTAGTTATAAATTCTTTTATTTCTTCTTTAAGCATGTTGTTTTTATATGTTTTTTGTGTCATTGTTACCATGATAGTATTTACCTTTTAAAAATTAATACGAGCAAGCACACTAAATAATGCGCTTAACTTATTAACTTATTTTACTAGATTAACTACATAAGCGTAAGCTAATTTAATATCGCTAAACTCAGCAATTTCCTTTTTTCTCATCTCATCAATATGAGCATAATTTAAAGGACCTGCACACTCAGCAATTGCTTTGTTATTCGAATCTAATTGTTTTTTATTTAATATTATTATTTTAGTTAATATCAAAGCATCTGAGTTAGCTGGATTCACAAAATGACTCTCGCAAATTTTAAACATGTCGTTGTTTAATTCTTCTAATTTTTTAACATCTTCTAAAATTTTATTTATTTCGTTACTTTCTTTTTTCAATTTTAATTCTTTGATGATTGTTTTAATTTTTTTAATCATTTTTACTTACCTTTTTAATTTGTTTATTTGTTTGTTTTTGTTTTTCACTGCCGATATTATGACATAAGTTTGTTTAGGTTTGCAAGCTTTTTTTAATGTTTATTTAATCTTTTTTGGTGGTTTTAAAAATTATAATGTAGCTAAGTTACTGTTTTATAAAAAAAAAAACTGACAAGATTTTTACATATATATATATATATGCAATAAGTAATAAACAGAGCGTTTAACCTCTGTTAGTTGTGAGATGTACAAAATGTAAAAAGCATATACATTCAGAGTGCCTGTAAAAACTGATATCTAATAAGTATAATTCATATACAATTAGTAAATTAATAAAGCTTTATTTATTATATTAGTCACCAACTTATATAGTAAAGTCACAAATATGACACATTATTGTCGAAGCTTGCATAAGTTTGTTTACTATTGTTAGCGTACTATCGATGCAGTTAAACAAATATAAACAAACGATAATGATTTTTGCATGTGTTTTACTAAAAGGTATAAATTTTGTATAATTAAGTAAATTACAATATAATACAGCTAATTATACAGTATAATATAAAATTAATCTTGACAAAAAAATATTTTTTGTGATAAAATTCTGAAAATTATAGGGGTACCCCCCAAAAACAACAATTTTAATTTGATAGGTTCCAACAATAAAATGGCTGGTAAAAATTTCCAAAACAAAAATTACGTTTTAAAATTATTCAACAATCCAAACAAAAATATTGGATACAACAAAATAAGAAGTTATGTTATAAGCAGAGAAATCTTAAATGAGCATAGTATTATTTTATTACCCAACAAGCGTTATTATTTATACAATAAAAATTGTTATAAACACATTGACATATATTCATTCACCCACAATTATTTATTTAATAATGGATTTATGGATATACCTATTGATGATAACATGATTAATGATATAATACGTCAATTAAAAGTTAAATTAATGGAGGATAACAATGACAACAATCGAAGATGTTAAAAGTTTTATTGACGATGCTTACGCTAACCCCGAAAGAGATGATAACACAGGAAAAATTGATGCAGCATGGGTATCTTTGGTAAGAGTTAAAGCTAACACAATGATAAGAAGTATACTTATTGAAGGCAATAACACTGATGATATTAATATAGACATATAATGTCATATACTATAAGTGGCAGATTACTCAGGGGTTATCAAAAAAAGATATTAGAGCCTATATTTAATGGTGATAAAAAACATCTTTTTTTAGTAATGCCAAGGCGTAGTGGTAAAAGCACTATGACATTTTACACTAGCAACAGGTATATTAATAAATATTATAAAGAAACTAATAAACCATGCAATTGCAAAATATTTGCACCAAAAGCCGCTCAAGCTAGAGAAATTTATGTAGATAATATACTTTCTGATGGTAGAAAATTAATAAACATATCTAACTCTAAATTTATACAAAGCAGATTAACTTGTGAATATCCATTTGGTTCTCAAATTAAATTCTCAGGGTCTGATGTAATTGATAACTCTATGGGTGGTGGTGCAAACGTTGTTGTATTAGATGAGTATGCACTAGGTAAAGACACTGCTTATGACAGAGTTATGCCAATCATACGTGAAACTAATGGCATGATGATTATATGCTCAACGCCACGTGGTAAAAACCACTTTTATGACCTGTATTTAGATTTAAAAAATGATAAAGATTGGCATGTAGTTAAAGAAGATGTTTTCTCTCTTGGTTTAATGACAGAGGAAGAATACACTAGCATAAATATGTCAGAAAATTTAAAATCACAAGATTATTTAACCTCCTGGGACTCACCATACGACGGGGCTATATATGAAGCGCCGAATTATGATAATACATACATTTTTAACCCCAATAAAAAGCTATATGCCTCAATAGACATTGGACAATCAGATGCTTGTGCAATTGGTTTTGCTCAATTCAATGGAGATGATATTAATTTTATATACAGTTTTGAATTAATAAACACATCATTAGAAAATATTAGCAAAATTATAAAACAATATTTAGAAAAAATATCATGCAATTTGTCAAATTTTGAACTATTCGCCCCTCATGATGTTGAAGTTAGAGACACATGGAGTGGTGTATCAAGAATGCAAAATTTAAGAAATTATGGATTTAATGTGACAAGAGTATTAAAAACTGGTATAATGGACGGTATAGAATATGTTAGAACAATATGGCATAATATAAAATTTAATGAAAAAGATAACTTTCAGTGCATAGAAAACATTAAAAAATATGTTACAAATAAATACACTAATATGCCAGAACATAGATTTAGTCACAGTCCTGATATGGTTAGATACATGAGTATTGGATATAAAAGCATTAAAGGTGCTACAATATATCAACCTTATCAAAAATATGAAAGGAGAATATAACAATGGGTGGTAATGCAGGAAATTTTATCTCTGGTGGAGATTGGGCGCCCAATTCTAATGCAGGGGCAGAGCAAGCATTAAGAGAGGCAAACGAAAAAGCAAAAAAATTAAAACAAGAACAAGACGCTTTAGACAAACAAAAGCAAGCTGAACAAGATGCGCTGAATCTTAAGCAATTAAATAGATTAAAAACATTAACTGGCTCTGGCGGGTTAACTCCACCTGCACCAAACACCAGTTTGTTGGGGTAAAAAATGGATAATGAAAATTTAAAACTCTTATATCAAGAATCAATGAATGAGCTTAATACATTTTCTGCACAGATGAGTGACATTAGAAAATTATGTTATAACAATACCAATAGTTACGGCGTTGATAATAAAACAACAGGAGAAAGAACTGATTTATATTGTTATAATAGTAGAGTTCCTACTTCAGTTACCCAATTTGCAGCCACAATGGTTAGCATTGTTGCCCCAATTGGAACAAAGTTTTTTGATATTGGTACTAATGATAAAATTGATGAAAAATCAATGCAAGAATTTACAAAAAATAGTGCTGATGTATCTCAGACAATATTTTTAAAATTAAATAATAGCAACTATTACCAAGCATTACATGAATCAATGCTTGATATAGCCAGTGGAACTGGTGGTTATATTATAAATTTTGACAATAATAAAAAAGAGTTAAATTTTAAGTCATTAGATTTATCTACTGTTGGATTTTTAGAAGATGAAAACGGAATTGTAAATTATGTATTTAGAAACCTTGGAGATTTTAACAAAAGCAAAAGATTAAGACTGTATCCAAATTTAGATTTTGGAGATGCAGATATTTTAAGTTTGGTTGAAATAGTATATCCTTCTAATAATGAATTTGTACACATAATAACAGATAAAAATTTAAAAAATATTTATAGTGAAGTTAAATGGAAAACTAACCCATTTATTATATATAGATGGGGGAAATTATCAAACGAAAATAGAGGAAGGGGACCATTAAACAATATACTTGGTGCAGTAAAGCTTGCAAATACAATGTTTGGCGACATTATAACAGCTTCTGCTAAAATAATTGACCCACCATATTTAGTATCTGACAATGGTTTAATGAACCCTAATAATTTAAGAATAGAACCAGGCGCATTAATAACATTAAGAGATAACATGTCAAGGTTTGAGCCTCTTTCTCAAGGTGGTAATTTGCCATTTGCATTTCAAGAAGTCAATATGATTAATGCAGAAATTGATAATGCATTAATGATAAATAGATTAGGTCAAGTGGGTAATGCAACATTAACTGCAACTGAGGTAAATGCCAGAATGCAAAATGATTTACAAGTTCTTGGGTCCGCTTATGGAAGAATGCAAAGAGAATTACTTAACTCAACATTTGATAGAATTATTGAGCTATTTGAGAAGTTTGATGTTATTCAACCATTAACAAATTCAGTTGATATGAACGGCAATATCAAATCAAGAAAAGTTACTTTCAAATATAACTCTCCACTTATACATACTCAAAACCAAAATGAAGTGCAAAAATTATTACAATCCATTCAGGCTTTAGCCAATGCAACAGGTCAAGAAGCACAAGAGTATATAAACGCTGGATATAAAATAAACAAATTGCCAAATTGGTTTGCTAAAAATATTGGAGTTGATATGTCTTTAGTTAATACAGATGAGGAGGTAAACAATAATTTAGATGAATTTGCAAAAGCAAAAGCGGCACAACAGATTGCTCAAATAAATATGTCTAATCCAGCATTAGGAAGTCAACCAGTTAACACAGGAGTAATTCAATAATGTTTACTGAAATAATAACAAAATTTAGCAATTTAATATCAAAGCCTAAACAACACGTAAGTATCTTATTTAAAATAAAAGAAATATTAAATACTGAAGATGGGTCTGAAATGCTAGAGTGGTTAATATATCAAAACATATTAAACGTAGGCAAAATAAGCTCTTCTAATGAAGCCTTATACCAACAAGGTAAAATAGATTTAATAAAAGAGTTTATAGCAATAAAATCACTTAACGAAGAACAACTTAATAAAATAGGAGAAAAATATGGAAGAGACAATTCAACATACTAGTGCTGAACAAGTAGTAGCTACAGAATCTGCCCCAAAATGGTATATAGATGAGTCTATAGCAGGTACTGGAGATAGGCCAGAGTGGATACCTGAGAAGTATAAGACAGTAAAAGATGCCGTACTTGGTGGAACTGAGGCTGTAAAAATGTACACAAAAGCATTTGGCGCACCAGAAGGTGGGTATAAATTAGATTTTGAAGCACCAGAAAGCCCACTTTTAAATATATTAAAAGATACAGCAAAAAATAAAAACCTTAGTAATGATATGTTTAATAGTTTTATAAATGATTTTGTTAATAACGAAAAAATATACCTTGAAAAACAAAATTTAGAAATTGAAAACACTAAAAAAACCATTGGGGCAGAAAGAATAGATAGCATTAATAATTTTATTGCCAATCTTAAGTTGCCAGAAGGTAATGCAAACATAATAAAAAATTCATTATTTACAGATATTAAAAACTTTGAGGCAATTGAATCATTAAAAAAATCAATTGATGAAAAACTTTCTTCAATGCAACCGTCAATATCTAATGTTAAAGCTGATACTGAAGACCCAAGAGAGAGTTTAAAAAAACTTTATGAATCTAAGAGTTACAGGGCAAACTCTGGATATTATGCTTCACGAGTAAAAGAGTTAGCTGATTCTATAATGAAGGGCGGGGCATGACAATACCTATACAATCAACAAAACAACAGTTTTCCATAATTTCAGGTGGTCAACAATTAAGTGCTACATTAAATATTACTGTAGTTGATAATAATAATATTCAGATATATTACAATACAACATTATTAAATAATACATTGTATTCAATATCTGGGAATCAAATAACATTTACTCCAGAATTATATGGTCCAGCAATTGTAAAATATTAAGTGTAGAGCCTGACTCAAGAACTTTAGACGTTAATACTGCATCTATGTGGGTGGCTGAGGTTATTAACAATCAATTAGATAGGTTAACATTAGTTAGTCAACAAATTGATAATAAAATTGCAGTAACACTTAGACCAGAAGAAACCATAGGGACTACTTTGCCACCTCTTGAAACCAGAAGAAGTAAAGCGGTAGTATTTGACCAATTCGGGCAGATGGACGTTACTGCGGTAAACCCTGGTAACATTGATTATTATGTTGCTTTAGCTAAAGAATACTCGGAAGATTCAGAAGCTTTTGCAGTTGAGTCACAGGGCTCAGCTAGTAAAGCTCAACAATGGAGCGAAAAAGACACAGAAGTTGAGCCAGGTAAATATTCAGCAAAATATTGGGCTGAACAATCTAGTTTGATATCCATACCAAACAATTCTGTTCCATACAATAAATTGCAAAGCTCTTACGTATATGCTTATTTTAATAGTGTACTTCTTGTTAGTTCTGCCAGTAACAAATTTCTTCATTTGTTAACTTTGGGGGCTTATGGGGGAGTTTTAATAACAGATAATGGAGATGGGGTTCAAATATTTGATAGTGGATTATATAAAATATCATTTTCTTGGAGTAAATATTTTGTGCCTGAAAGTCTGGGTGGGTGGGATTTTAATGTCTTAATTAATGGAACTAGAGAAAATCTTGGTAGTTTTAACCCTTATGCTAATTCCAGAAACCCGAATTATATACAAAGAATTATATATTTGCCAAATCAAGCTATTGTTGAACCAGAATATGTAAAAACCATTGACCCAGCAGATAATCTTACTTTTACTGATTTATCATTTAATATAGAAAAAGTTATCACACTTTAATTTTATTGTGTTATAATTACACGTTGATACCTCATTAAAGAGCCGACATTAAACTAAGCAAAGGATTAGTCATAATGTTGGCTTTTTTAATCCTTTGATAATTAATATTTTAAAGGATTATAATATGCCAGGACCAGGATACCCAACCCCAACCCCAGATTACGTTAACGTTTTTAAAACCACATATGCAATTGCAATTAATGCGCAATTTAATTGTAGAGGGGTTTTAAAAGACTTAGTAACCATGAACTCAGATGTAAACGGGATTAGTCATGAAGTGCCAATGTTTGGCGGAACTACTGCTTACCAACGTTTTGGTACAGAGTTAATTCAGCCTACTGATATCTTTACCACAAAATCATTTCTTAGCTTTGTAGATTTAGAGTCCCCATATCAACTTGGAGACATAGATTCAAGGCAGTTAATTGATGAGTCTTACAGAAATAGCATTGTAGTTGGTCAGGTTAAAGCCTTAAATTCTTTAATGGAAAAATTAGTATTTAATAGTTTTTATAATAGCTATTTAAATAGCTCTCTGTCAGTACCAATTGAAACAATTAAATTTTCTGATTTTATACCAGATACTCCTTCTCAAATGACAAAATCGTTTGAAGTTTTAGGAGATGGTTCAGAAAGAGCTGGCTCAACATTAGCAGAGGCTGATTTAAAACCATTTAGCTATGAATGTTTGTTAAGCATAGGAATTATTTTCGACCAAATGGGTATTGAGATGGAAGATAGAGTATTAATGATTACCCCTGGAATGATGAGAATATTGCTTAATGAAGAAAAGTTTATAAGTAATTTATATGTTGGACCTAGGACCCCTGTACTTGAAGGTGTAACAATTTATGATTATATGGGAATGAAAATCATTCCAGCACAAATAAATAAATTTGACAATAGCTTACAAGTTACAAATACACTAACTTATTGTGGGTTTAAAAATTCAACAATTGGCACAACAAAATACGTAACCGCTATTGCGTTTACTAAAAGCTCAATGCTATTAAAAACTTCAGGAATCCAGTCTAAAATGTGGAGAGAAGATAAAAACGTAGCTGATATGTATTGGAGTGCAATCAGATGTGGCTCAACATTACAAATTCCAAATCACGTAATTCAAATACCAACAACTAGTATTAGGTAGGCAATAAAATGAACTACAACGCTAAATACTTAACCCCGTTAGGGGTTTCAACTAATGGTGGGAATTTATGGTTATACCGTGGAGACTTGGCAAATCAATCGTTGCTTGACATTCAGTCAAGTAACTTTTTTAAAAACAGCTCTTTAAGGTCGTTTGATTTAATCAATATTAAAGCAACTGATGGGGCTAAGCTTTTGGTTGTTAATATATCATTAAATGGTGATATTGTCATTGTTCCAGAGGGTGGAGAAGGTATTATTCCAGCTTATGACACGTTTGCAGACTTGCCAGACCCTAGCACCGTTAAATTAAGTAGTTATGTAGCAGTAAACCAAACCACTCAAATAGGTGGACAAATACAAATGGCTGGGATATATAATATTTTAACTGTTGGTGGTTCTAGCGGTCAATACTGGAATCTTTTAGGAAATTACAACGATAATATAACAATTAAATACGGTAATGATGTTTTCTACGTAAATGCAGGTACATCAGCTAACCAAATATTACAACTAGATGGTAATGCTAAAATTCCAGCAGTTGATGCAAGCCAAACTACAGTTGGCACAGTTGTACCGACAAATGCTATTGTAAGTGACAATGATTCTATAAATACAAGCGTAAACAAATTACAAGGACAAATTGACAACGCTTTAAAACCTCTATCCCCTGCAGTTAATAATAATATTGTTACTACAACCAACTCAGGAACATTAAAGGATTCGGGTTTCAATATTAATAATTCTCTCCCTTATTCTAATCCTCTATCTACTGAAGTTGCAGACGCTTTAAGCACTTATAATTATATGATTAGTTTGGCAAACGGCACAAACGCTTTACCTGCAGTATCACTTTACTTTGATACTAATCAAACGTTATCAGGATTGCCAACTCAAGGAGATTATACTTGTGTAGATAACGATAGAGTAATTTTAACAAATCAAACCAATCCCGCAGAAAATTTAATTTATAATGTACATTCGGGGGCATGGACTATTGCACCCGATAGTTTAAAAGTTAATCAGTTGCTTGGTGCATGGACAGAAATTGTAAAAGGTACTTACTCAATTAGTTGGGCTTATCTAGTTAGCATTAGTCCTTCTTCTGGTGATGTTATGCCAACTTCAGTAACTTGGAGTATCCCCATACCGTCTGGGTTGTACCAAGCTGGAGCGGGTTTATCTTTAACAGGAAATGTGTTTAGCGTTGCAAATAATGGCGTCACTAATGCTAATTTATCAACAATGCTAACAAATACACTCAAAGGTAATAATACTGGTAGTACAGCCAATGCAAGTGATTTAACATCAACACAAGTTACAGCAATTCTTGATACAGTTATAGGCGATACTGGCTCTGGTGGTACAAAAGGTTTAGTTCCTGCACCTGCTTCAGGTGATGGGGTGGCTAATAAGTATCTAGATGCGACAGGCGGGTGGAGTGTCCCTGCGGGTGGGAATACTATTGAAAGTCAATACATTAGAATTAAACCTGCTTCTGGGGTTAATACTTGGGACGCAAATCGAAGAATGCAATTCAGTCAGATATTAAATTCTTTAGGAAGTAATATAACATTAGCAAATGCTGGAATTGTAAGACTTGTTTCTGCGGGAACATACGAACTAACTGCGGTGTGGCAAGGCTCTGCGGGTGGAGGCGGTGGCACTATTTG
>JAJTDW010000045.1 GCA_021298175.1 Pseudomonadota bacterium | reverse complement strand
GGAAGAAGAGGCGCATACTGATGGACGTGAAGGATTAAAATCATTAGAGCTGTTAATTGCAATATATCTCTCTGCACGAGATGGCAAAAAGGTATGTTTACCTTTACAATATTAGGATAAAGAAGTTATGAATCGTAAGGTTATATCTGCTAGTGTGTTTTGTTTGTTTTTTGTATTAGCTATATTAATATGGACTACAAATAAGGGATATGACCTTACGGATAATGGATACTATTTAATTTCTGCATTGTATCCTCAAGATATAAAAGTATCGATGAGTTCTTTTGGCTTATACGTAAATCTTTTAAGTAAATTAAATCACAGCATGATTTTTTTACGTGTATCTTCAATTTTACTGAATCTTATTTCAGTAAGTTTTCTTGTCTATGCTTTTCTAAATTTCTTTATTAATCTCAAGATTAAGTCGCCTTTATTTTCTCAAAATAGTGCATCACCAAACGGTGTATCACCAAACGGTGTATCACCAAACGGTGTATCACCAAACGGTGTATCACCAAACGGTGTAGAACCAAATGGTGTTCCGATTAGTTTATTTATTTGCGTGGTAAGTTTTGTTTTTATTTTTAGCTGCTTTCAGTTTAAAATTCCATTAGATCTAAATTATAACTCATTAAGCGCATACTTTTCCTATTTGTTATTGGGTTCTTTATTTATTGCATTAAAGAAAATAGAAGAAGCTAAAAGTATAAAGGTTATTCTTACGATAATAGGTTTTATAATTGCTAATATTTTCTTTATTAAATTCACCACGGGTATACTATTATTTATTGTATTTACTCTTTTTATTTGCATATACTTATCATCTTTGAATCCCAGATGCTTCTGTCCTGGACTTTGTCAGAGGTATAAAAAATTCTTCTCATGTACTTCTATGTACACGTCGTCGTATTTTTTAAACCTCTTTCGCATCCAGAAATCAAATACTTCGAGTATATATCAATCAGGTAAACAGCAAAATGTTCTTGCAAGTGTAGGGCTACCACATAGTATATCATTGCGAGATAGATACACGCTTCTATCGTGGCAATCTGCATTAATGTTTTTGATTTTGGGTTTAATCATTGGTAGTGGCGTGTTTTTCTTGGTATTACAATCTCCGCATGAGTGGTTTTTATCTATAATATACTGGTTTGCATATAACAAATTATTACTTGCAGCAACGCATGGTCCGCAACTAATATGGCAGTATTGCAAAAGTCTGTGCAAGATGTTTTCAGTATCCTTTATACTAAGTATTATATTAATTATAGCTGCACATTTTGTAGTTAGAGTATTTAAATCTGGCAAATATATTGGTTCTTTAAAAGTTATAGCAAATTGTCTTTATGGTATTTTGTTTATTTATGGTATGATTTTCTTACCTTTTACTCATACAAATGGTAATGTTGCCTTATCTACTACATATTTTTTGATGGTAGAGTTTTTTGTTACTATATATTTAATTTTTATTTATGACAAAAATAAGTACATTCAGTACATTCCACTAACTAGTGGGTCGCCTATTCATGAAGCATTAAAAATAAAAATGATTTGTTTATTATTATTTATTCTACCATTTTGCATATCTTTTGGAACTGATAATAATATAGCTACGCATATTATTTATGAGCTTGCTCCATGGGGGATACTTGCTGTTATCCTTTATAATATGCTGGAATTTAAGATTAAACAATCCAAATACTCAATAATTCCGATAGTGTTAATTGCGTGTGTTATGTTTAAAACACTTGTATTATCTATATTATTTGAGCCATATCGTTTATTTGATAGCTATTTTCAGCAAAATGTAGCAACTAATATTAACAATAATACTTTATTGCTAGATAAGCAAATGTCGCATATTATTGGAGATGTAAAAGACAAATTAATAAATTGTGGTTTTAAAGATGGGGATTATATTATCCCATTATACAATTATTCTGGATTAATCTTTGCGGTTAATGGTAGAATTCCTAATTGTGCTTGGTATACAGGTGGTGCATCTGGTAGCTTAAAAGCAGCGGAGTATTGTATAAATCTGGATGCTACAATAGAAGTCAATCAGGCTTATGTTTTTGTTACTCATAAAAATATACAAGAAAATATTATTCCTCATTTAAATATTGGTAATCTATCTTTTCCTCGTGATTATAAGCTATGTGGATTAGTTACTGTTCCAAATAATATGCGCTTTACTACAGGGGACAGCTTTATTAAACAAATTGATATTTATAAACCAAATAGGTAAATATACAATACAAGCGATAATTATATTACTAGCATATCTTAGTTCGCTTTGTTATGATAGAGCTATTGTGGTTGCAGAAAATGATTTTGAATCTTTGGCTCTTACAAAAATTTGTATAATATCAGGAATTTTCCGAGCGGTTTAGTCAAAATAATGCACCACTTAAATTTTTATTAAATACATGGAAGAAATTATTTTAATTAGTGGTTAATCTAGCTCGGCTTTAATTGTTATAGGAGAACAACGTTGGTTTTTAATTGTTACAATAATTTATTTTATTTTTCGAATATTAGCCATTTGTTTAATGAAATATGTATCACTTAGTTTTGGTTTAACATCATACATTGCACTTGAAATCATTGCACTAATTGTGTATAATATTCCTGTTTTTCGAAAGTTTAAATGAAAAAAACAATTTTAATCATCTGCTTTACTGATTTATTTAAAGACGCTAGAGTCTATCGTCAGATCTTAGTCTTAAAAGACAAATTTTATATAATTGCGGCTGGATTTACTGACCCTAAAATATTAGGCGTTAAATTTATAAAATTGCATTATTCTAAACCAAGTATATTAAATAAAATAGCTAGTTTAGTATATCTAAAATTAGGAATGTTTGAATGTTTTTACTGGCATAAAATAACTTATAAACAAGCATATGAAACTTTACGAAATGAGAAATTTGATTTAATTTTAGCTAATGATCCAGATACGTTACAACTTACACACAAGTTAACATCAATTCATTCAGTTCCATTTATTTATGATGCACATGAGTATTCACCACGTGAATTTGATAACTCGTTTAAATGGCGATTCATCTGGCAAAAATATAAAATTTACTTAACGCATAAATATGCTAAACAATCAAGTAAAATGATAACCGTATGTGATAGCATAGCAATAGAATATTTTAAAAATTTTCAATTAAAACAAATTCCCACCGTAATAACTAATGCACCGAGTAGTGTTGATTTAGTACCATTAATGTGTGATGAATCTAAAATTAAGATTATTCATCACGGGGCTGCTATGTCTGAGCGTGGACTAGACTTGATGATACAAGTAGCAAATTATTTAGACAAGCGATTTGAACTTGTTTTCATGCTTGTGCCAACTAATATAGAATATTTAGAAAATTTAAAGTTACAAGCTCAAAATATGAGTAATGTTAAGTTTGTTGAACCTGTTGCCATGCAAAACATTGCAAAAGTAATAAATCAATATGATATAGGTTTATATCTTTTACCTTACACCGGGTTTAATAATAAATATGCACTACCAAATAAATTATTTGAGTTTGTTCAAGCCAGGCTTATGCTTGTGATAGGTCCATCACCTGAGATGGCAAATATAGTCAACAAATATAAGCTTGGATTAGTTGCAGATAGCTTTGACCCAAAATCTGTTGCTGATAAATTAAATGCGCTAACTACTGATGAGATAATGTCGTATAAACATAACAGTAATCGTGTAGCATATGAGTTATCTGCAGAAAATAATAATAAAATATTATGCAATTTAGTCGAAGGAGTATTTAATGATAACTCTTCGAATTACTAAAAAAAGTGAGCCAATTTTTAATCAAGTATCGGCTGTTGCAAAAATTATGCATCATGGACAATTTATCCCAACATCGATAAGGTAAATTTTTAGGTGGCTCTGTCACGAAATTTTACCCTGTAGAAATTTGTGTTTTTATATTATTAAATGTCGCTCAGTTGTGCGACATTTATTTAATCAATGGCTCGAGTAGGCGTGATATAATGTTGTCTGCGAATTATAGCTTATACATGATTAATATGAAAAAGGAAAATGTTTATTATAAATAGTAAAATATTGGTGGTATCTTCGATTTCAGTTTTGTTATTATTGCTTAACTCTTGTGATAGCAATAATGGTAATAATGATACCAGCGGTGTTAATTCACAACAAAAAATATCAGCAAATCAAACAAAGATGCTAATGAGTTCTCTAAATAATTAATAAATATAATGGTGTTGTAAATAATTAATAAAGATAAAAAATTATCATGAAATTTCTAACTAATAAAAGTGATTTCAATACAAGCGATAATTATATTACTAGCATATCTTAGTTCGCTTTGTTATGATAGAGCTATTGTGGTTGCAGAAAATGATTTTGAATCTTTGGCTCTTACAAAAATTTGTATAAAAATAATTATTCCATTTTCAATTATATTTTTATTTATCTTATTAATTCCTGAATGTTCAAAACTCATCATAAATTATAATTTACCATTGTATATCAAATTCATTATTTTTATATGGCTTATAATAGCATCAATTAATATTGTGCTCCAAAGTCTAAATACACGATATAAGTTATATAAACAAATGTCAATTAGACAAATAAAGTCTTCCATATTAAGTACAATCTTACAAACATTATATGGTATTTTACATTTCGGATTTTTAGGCTTATTATTATCGTATGTGATATCTGCTATTTACGGTGCTTATTTATTAAGTAAAGGTTTTACAAAAAAACTTATTCAATTACCCGTTACAAATACAAAAGAAATCATATATAAATATAAAGGGTTTCCCAAGTATCAGTTACTAGGTGTTATTCTTGATACCGGTTCAATGCAATTAGTAATTATATTAATTAATAGTTTTTTTGGAGCAGAGTTGGCTGGACAATATTCATTAGCTAATAAGGTTTTGGCGATTCCTATGACATTAATTGGTGCAACATTTGCTCAAGTATTTTATCAGGAATTTTCCGAGCGGTTTAGTCAAAATAATGCGCCACTTAAATTTTTATTAAATACATGGAAGAAATTATTTATTTTAGGTATAATTCCTATTGGGGTTCTATTTTTATTTAGTGAACCACTTTTTATATTTGTTTTTGGTAATAAATGGTATTTGGCTGGTTGGTTTGCCAAATATTTATGTATCATGACTTTTATTATGTTAATTAGTGGTTCAACTAGCTCGGCTTTAATTGTTATAGGAGAACAACGTTGGTTTTTATTTATAACATTTATATATTTTATATTTAGATTGTTTTCGGTATATTTGATGAAATATCAATCATTGAAGTTTGGCTTGTGTGTGTTTATTTTATTAGAGGTTGTGGCAATTATCCTCTACAACATTCCTATATTACTCAGTCTGCGGCGTCTGCATCAATCCTAACTGTGTTGATTTGACACTTATGTATATTATAGCTTACGCATACTAGCAATGTTTTACTTAGTCTATGGGCTCTAGCATCAATTTTAAATTTTCATTGCGAGTCATTACATGGTAATGATGCGGCAATCTGAGCTTTCAATAATTAAGCGTCTATGAAATAAAGTAA
>JAJTDW010000023.1 GCA_021298175.1 Pseudomonadota bacterium | reverse complement strand
AATATAGCAAATGTGTTAGAAATCTCTACTAATGCGCAAACTACAGCAGGGTTTATAGTTAATGGTGCATATTATGATGAATTAATTAATTGTTGGGAGAAAGGTGTTAATATGTTTATGAATACAGGACAGCATTGGAATTTTGCATGTGATCAATGTTGGAAAGAATTACAAAAAGAAAAATGGTTTATTACAAAGACGCGAATTGGTAAACAAAAAGCTGGTTATAGTGATCTAGGAAATAAAGAATGGGTCAATCCTTCATGCTAGATATAAAATAAAAAAGTAAAAAGTAAAAAGTAAAAAAAAAGAATTTGTAATATTTGTTATCTATTTTTACCTATTTTTTATTTTTTATAAGTCTATCAATAAATTGTTGTGAAACCTTATAAACATGTGGTTTGTCATCTTCTATCAATACTACAATCCTTCTATCAATCAATACATAACCATTTAAATCATCATCATATATAGTTTTATCTTTAAACTTTTGTAGTATTTTATTTTGTAATTCTTCTTGTGACCTTTGTATTTGCTTTTGCTGTGGATTAGGCTTTTGCTTAGGTTTTGGTTTATGTTTAACCTCAGATTTATGTTGCTTACAATTTTTTTTACTAATTTTTACTTTTTCTGTTTTCTTAACTAGAGGTTCCACTAGTAATGATTGCAGCAATTTATTTTCCACAATATTTGGTGGTTTCAAAAGTGTTTTGAGATTAGCATTATAATCAAAAACTATTTGTGTTCTTCTAGATGATAAATGTATTTTTTGATTATCCGAATATCTAACATTCTGTTTTCCATCTAATTTATAACTTGATATTGCAACTTTTGAATATTGTAAACGTGCATCTTCTAGAACAGTTTTATTTTGTTCTATATTTACAACTAATTGTAATATTTCACTTGTTGTGTTAGTATGCATAGTCGTATTCATGTTCATGTTTTTATTTTTATAATTTGAATCTGCACTAGCAGGCCAAGATATAAGAGGATGTGCACTTGCTTTTCTATGTGTAAATGTAATTGGTTTAAATATAGGTATATGTGTATTTATATTAGGATTATTGTTCTTAACAGTTCTAGAGCAAGATATAAAACCTAGATATACAAAATTATAGAGATTGAATATTAAGACAAATGCAATTATTGATATTCGCAATAGTGGTATTATGTATATATATGTTAATAATCGGATAATTAACATAAATCGTTCCATATGTGATAGTTGTGCTAAAGATCTTTTAATATTACGGCGATAGAATCTAGCTTTTTCAGAATTTTCAAAATTTTCAAAAGATAGGATATCTTTAACATAAATTGGAATAGCTCTAGTCAATACTATTTTACGTTTTCTAATATCAGTCTCATTACTATTCAAGATTTTAGAAATTGACTCCTGCATTATACTTGCCAAATGCCAAATGCCAAATGCCAAATGCTAGATGCTAAATCAAGTTCCTTTTATTATATCCAATAATCTTTAATTTACATTAAATCAATTTTATTAAGATTTCTACAAATATAACTAAAACTAAAAAATAAACATGTAATATAATCTAGTATGATTTTGGTCGTGCTAGGCTCCCTTCATCTGGATGCTCCTGAATTGCTGCAAGACTTTGCCGTCCACTTATTACAACGGACATAAGTCCTGGATACTTATTGCCGCGCATGAATGGTCTTGAGATTGCAATAATAATTGGTTCACTAAGGAGAGGAGAACCGCCAATCCGTGCTTTTTTAGCAGGTTGTTCTTCCATTTTTAATTTTGAAAGAAATGTAATTTTACTAATTAGTAGAATTTAATTCAATTTTTAACTAAAAACATTCAAAAGGCTAAAAAAAGCTAAAAAACACATACAAATCACATAATTTTTTTGAATTATTAGTTTTCATTTACCTAAATGTTGTTGTAGAATATTTATGTGTTCTTGATTTCGTGTTTCATCTTCATATACATATTCGCCAACAAAATGGTATTCGCTATCATAATCAGTAGGGAATGGTTTTGCGTTTTCATAAGGTAGTATATTAAATGTAGCATGTACCAGTGTATCTTGCCTAATTATTGGGTAAATAATATCTCTTAAAAAAGCTTGATCGTCATCTTTGTTACCTGTTTGTGATACTTTATTCATTAATTCTACCCAACTAGGAATGTTGGGATTTTTACGGGTTCCAAACATACCTGCTTGAATAGGATAAATATGATATGGATGATCTCGCATGATGTGAAATAATTTACCAGATGCAATCCATTCATTAACTGCAATTTGCTCACGCATATAAATTCTAGAATCTAAATCTCTACACATCATTATTTCTACATCAGGATCATCAATTGCCTCAAATCTCCACATAGATGGTTTGCAGGTATTTATATCACAAGATTTTAAAATTATTTTCACATTTCTATGTTTTTCTAATTCTGTTATAAGTGATTTTGGAACAGTTGGTTCATGTATATAAAACCAACATTCAAAATCTGGAAAAAATATTGAAGCTAACTCAACATTTTTTAAAACACCTACAGTATATTTTGGTAAATTTCCCCATAGGGAAAATGTAATTACTTTTTTCATTTTAATCTATTTAATCTATTTAATCTATTTATTTTAGTAAATAATTAGGATTATAACAATTAGTCTTATAATAATAATATATTTTGTTAAAATTATAAATCCTTATGATTTGCTTGTTATGATTTGCTTGTTATGATTTGCATGTTATGATTTGCTTGTTATGTTTTGCTTGTTATGTTTTGCTTGTTATGTTTTGCTTGTTATGTTTTGCTTGTTATGATTTGCTTGTTATGATTTGCTTAGTATGATTTGATTTAATAGATTGTTAAAAAAAATATTCTAATTATTTTTCTTGCCTTTAGCTTTTGTTACATCGCTAATAATTTTGCCTTTTTCCATAGTTATAACACGATCCATGCTATCATTCATTTCAAAGTTGTGAGTAATTATAATAATGCTGCGATTACTGGAAATAATATCGATCATTTTGGCAACGTGTTCGCGGCTATCTTTATCAAGGGCACTGGTGGGTTCATCTAGAATAACAAGAGAACTGGGTTTCATAATAGCGCGGATCATCCAGATAAGTGATTTCTGGCCACCGCTAAAGTTACTGCCTGATTTACCAACTTTTTCACCTAAACGTTTTTTAAATATTTTCTCTAAATCTGTAAAGCCATTTTCCCGCATAAATTTAGATATGTGATCGATGGTAATATCGCTAGGAAGGCCATATGTGAGATTTTCAGCAAGTGTTCGATTGAAGAGTTTAGGATGTTGGGGTATGAATACTATTTTCTCGCGTAGTTCATCAGTATCGAGTTTATTAATGCTGACGCCATTAATGAAAATATCACCTTTTTGAAATCCTTTAATTTTGGTTAAAAGGGTTACTAGGCTAGTTTTTCCGGAGCCGGCATGTCCAATAATTGCGATTTTCTGGCGAGGATAGATGCGTAGATTAAAGTTGTCAAGGATTTTGATTTTGCTGCCTTCAGGTTGATATGTAACATCGCGATAAACGATGTCTAGGTTTTCGGGTTTGGTTATGCTTTGTAATTTGGTATCATCTGAGTTTTTGGGTAGTTCATTAATAAATTTTTCAATAAGTTCGATATGGGATTTAACGGAAATAAAATCTTTACTAGATTCAAATAATCCTACAAGGGAACTAAGAATTGTGTAGTTTAGGATGAAAATACTGACTAATGATGCGACAGGTATTTTACCTTTTAAAAATAATCTGTATGCAACATAATTGAGTGCTAAGAAGAGGAATATATTTACAATTGAAAAATAAATGCGGAATTTACGATTGCAAACACCGGCATTATATTGTTCGACTCGAGTGCGTTCATTAATATCTGAAATACGGTTGCGTTCATCATCTATTTTTCGTGCTGTATAAATAGATAGTAGATTTTGTAATGTGTCTTCAATTTCTTCGTGACATTCGTCATAAAGTTCTTCTACTTTTTTAATATTAGCATTACATGTATTGAAATAAAGTCGCGCCATAATAAATACAACACCAATACATCCTAAATACATAACTCCTAGAGAATAATGATGACGGAAAAGATATACGAAATTGCTAACAATAAGTATTATATTGGTTAATAAAAATCGTTGTATTTGGTTTGAAATATCATCTAGAATCCATGGTAATTTAATTAATTTGGTTAGAATGGTGCCTATTTTGAGTTCTTGATAGTTTTGGTTATAACGTTCCATGATTAATTCAAAAAAGAACTGACGGACATAGGAATGGAATTTAGGTACAATGTAATTATCTACGAAGGAAATACCGATACTAAATGCCTGGATAAGAATCCAAATACCTAGAAGAACTATAAAAAGATATTTGGAACGGGGTATATTGCCATCTTTAAGGGAGTTAATAGTTTCACCATAGTAGTGTGGCATAGCAACACTTTGTAATGGTAATGAAATAAGAGTTATAAGATATAGGATATATGATTTCCAGTTATCTTTTAAGAATTTAATATAGAGGTCATATAATATTGTCATTTATAATATGGTTATTATTGCTATAATTACTAATTAAGTAGTAGATAATAAAAAATAAAAACAAAATTCGAATAAGTAATATTGTATTTGTTTTTAAGCTAATCGATTTTTGCGACTTCCAGATTAACTTTTTTATTTGCTGCCTTTGCAGTTATATGTTCTGCAAATGATTCCAATGTATATGTTACATAAGTATCATTAGATGATAGTAATTTATTAATAAATGTTTCGGTATGTTGTCTTATTTCTGTAAATGATTTAAATTTAATACCTTCTAGAGTAATATCTGCTAGAGACTTTAATTTATTATTACTATTTGCATCCAATTTTGTATTAATATTTTTGTTAATTTCTAGTTGAATATCAATGATTGCATTATAACGTTGTACTAGTGCAAATGATTTTTTATCAGCATCTGTGATTGTATCTTTGCTAATGCCTAGACCGCTTTTTTTCATTCTAATTACTTTTCCATTTGTATCTTTTCCATATGGGATATCGACATCGTATTTGTAACGAGCTTTATTATATTGGATATAATTGAAAACAACATCATTAATATTTTCAACAATTACATCATTATTATTGTTAGATGTACTATTAAGGATGTTTATAGGATTATTATATTTATTACCAATTGTTTTACGTGGATCAGTATATTTTTGAATCTCTAATGTTTTCATATAATCCAGAAATGAATCGATATTATAAGATTGACCCATAACCTCTGTGATTAGTCTTTCGGAATAAGTCTTGAATGAGGTTAAATCTGCAAATTTCTGATTGTCAATATTATGATCCATTATTTTAGTATATTGGTTGATGCGTAGATATCGAATAGATATGGCATGTGCTAGTTTTACTTTAATTGCAAAATATTGGTTATCTTTGAATAGGTTTGCTTGAGTTGAAGAGTCTTCTAAATTTTTAGATAATCCACATCGTGCAGCTTTAAATTCGATACTAAAGCCATTTCTAATTGTTATACCACGTTTCGTTTTAACATTTTCACAGAAATAAACTATGAATTCTAGATTATCAAATGAAAATTTAGCAGGTGTATCAATACCAGATCTAGCAAAGGAATTGATAATAGTGCTAATAGTTTTTTTACGTTTGACCATATCACGATTCATATTTTGAATAGACATTGTAGTTGCTCTTAGATTAGAACGCCTATTATCAAATTTATTACCATTAATATGATCAATTGTATATTCTTTATCAGTAAGTTTATCTTGCAAAAGATAACGGTGTATATAATGGGTTTTATTTATAATTTTGTTTTTATAAATATTATTACAAGGAATTGCAATATATTGGTTAAAATACATATGCCATGTTGGATTTGTTATCGTGATATATTCATCTTTAACAGTAGTTTCATTATACTTAATTGTTGAACTATCAAATTCAATATCATCTTCTTCTATACTATTAGTTTCATCCGTTTCATCTACTTCGGTATAATCCATCTCAGAATTAGTATTATCTTTTTGATAAAAAGGATTTTTGACTCGAATACTTGATAAAACACCTAAATCTATTTCATCAATTAAGAAGCTAAATTCATCACCATTCTTGCCTTTTTTATCTAGAAATACTTCGTAATATTTCGAAGCGTTAGGATTATCACGTTCTTTAGCTAGAGTGATTAATCTGTAACGATTTCTTTCAACATAACTAGTTTGTCCTTTTTCTTTTTTATGACCAGCATAAGAATTTAATACTATTATTTCTTCGCCATTAAAGAATTTAGATGCATTGTCAATAATTTTACTTTTTTTATAACTGTTTTTTACTTTTTGCATTATATTGCTAGAACGATAATTAAAGGGTTGATCATTGCGTATAACCATAACATTAAACATTCGACTACCAATTAAATCATAATCACCAGATAGATAGTTAATTAGATTGATATCATTGCCATTAGGTAATGTTGCTAGAATAAATTTAAATTTAGTATCAAAATGCCAATCTAGAATATGTCTAGTATTATTAGTTTTATCATTATAACATAGAAAATCGTATATTCTATCTTTATCGATTAGTATTTTTTGTTTGATAAAATCAATTTCATAATATTCTCCTAGTTCGTCGCGTTTAAGTGTAAATTGATTTTGAATCTTTACTTCTATACCATTCGCGCGCAAAATTTCACCTTTATTCATCGCTACAGGATATGCCATTTTTGTTGAGTTTGGTAAGTCTATAAAACTTTGGTAAAGTAAAATACTAAACCTTTAAGTTATTTTATTTGTTTGTAATTAAACGCATCTAATGATAAATACATTCAATTTTATTTATAAACCAATTAATTAAGATTTGAAAAATTAGAAAAAATTATTAAAAATAATGTATTTGAAACATGACAAGTATTCCCCGTCTCAGATACCTAGTTGCTATAAGCTAAGCCACCCATGCCGCTCATGATACGTAGAACGTTGTAGTTGACGGCATAGATGTTAAGGTTAGCATCAGCACCAAGGTTAGAGGCACCAGTCTGGCTATCAGTGCCATAAGTGAGCTGAAGAACGGCGTTATCAATACGAGAGAAGTTGCAAGTGCCAGAAGGCTGATGCTCCTCAGGGGAGAGGGCAAAAGAGTAAGTGTAGATGTACTGAGCACGGTTATCAGCAACATCAAGATCACCACTTACACGAGGGCAACGGCAATGATGATCGTAGTTCTGAACCTTGCGGAAGTAATCAGCATAACGAACAGAGAAACGATCATGACCGTTGAGCTGAAGGAGACCAGTCTTGAAAGAATCAGTGTAGCTACCGTTGCTACCAGAGAAGTTTAACCAACGATTGCCAGTGCTATATCCGGAAGTAGCATGGGTAGCAGTAATGTGAACCCAAACAAGCTCCTTGACGGGGTGGTTGAAGTTAAGGGTAACATTCTTATTGGTATCACTAGACTTGACACTCTCAGCGCCAGTGAACTGAACCTGTTCAATAAGATACTCGTGACTGACCTGGGCAAAGCGACGGCGCTCATCAGTGTCAAGATAGACGTAGTCAACATAGAGCTTGCAAGAAACAATGCTTCCAGAAGTAATGTCAGCAGTGTTAGATAAATCAGTAATAGGGCGAAGCTCAAGGTTAAGCTTGACCTCGTGATACTGAAGAGCAATAAGGGGAAGAGCAAGACCGGGGTTACGGTTGAACCAGAACTGGAATGGAACATAGAGACGATTGGCAGCAGCGGCAGAGAGGCTACCAGTTTGGTTGGTAGCATCACTGGGCTTGACATTGCCAACCATGTTATCATAACCAGCACGCTTGCCAGCGGGAACTGTAAGCTCAGTCCAGATGTTCATCCACTCACCATACTGGCGATCAATGAGCTGACCACCGATTTCGATCTCAGCCTGCTTAACAAGAGCATTACCAACACCATAAGTCCAGGTGTAAGTGCTAGCACCAATATCAGGAAGAACGACCTCGAGATACATCTGCTGGATTAAATCACCGTTACGGCTGATTGTAGCAGTAATACGCTTTCCAAAGTCAGCTTGGCCGTTGAAGGTCTGTTCAATAGACTCAACAGCGAAGTTTGTGTGACGACGGTACACGACCTTGAAGAAAGTAATTTGAGGGTTGCCAGTCAGGTAAATATCCTGGGCACCATAAGCGACAAGTTGCATAAGACCTCCACCCATTTTAAATGATTAAAGTAAGCTAGTAGAAAAGAAAATAATTAAACTATACATTTAATAAATATATTATTTCTTGAAGAATCAAACAATTTTATTATAATACAGTTTGTAACAAAGCATATTTTCTAATATTATACATACAATTAATACTAAAATAATAACAAACTATCTAAAAAAATAAACTTTATAATAAAAAATGCAATATTTTGCAATACTTTGATATAAATTGTCTATTTCTTATTTCTTATTTCTTATTTCTTATCTTATGTTTTTTATAATTTTTTTGTATGGTATGAACATCTTACGTTACTTTAGAAACTACATAATAAATTACATTTGTATGTTAATTTAATTAAAATTAATGAAAAATAATGAAAAAATAATATGCACAGTATTCCCCGTCTCAGATATCTAGTTGCTATAAGCTAAGCCACCCATGCCACTCATGATACGTAGAACGTTGTAGTTGACGGCATAGATGTTAAGAGATGAGTCATTTCCTAAGTTTGTTAGGCTAGTCTGGCTGTCAGCGCCGTATGTAAGCTGGAGAACAGCGTTATCAATACGGGAGAAGTTGCAAGTGCCAGAAGGCTGATGCTCCTCAGGGGATAGAGCGAAAGAATAAGTGTAGATGAACTGTGCACGACCATCGGCAGTGTCAAGTTCACTGCTTACACGAGGGCAGCGCTGATGGTGATCGTAGTTCTGAACCTTACGGAAATAATCAGAAAAACGGACAGAGAAACGATCATGACCGTTGAGTTGAAGAAGAGCAGTCTTAAAAGAGTTAGTATAGCTGCTTGTAGTACCAGTATAGTTGAACCAGTAACCTCCAGTAGTAGCAGAAGGGCTACCGCCAGCAGTTAATGTAGCATTGGAAACAGCATTACCATTGGTAGTTTGAACCCAGATAAGCTCCTTAATGGGGTGGTTGAAGTTAAGGGTAACATTCTTATTGGTGTCACTAGACTTAACGCTCTCAGAGCCAGTGAACTGAACCTGCTCAATAAGATATTCATGGCTGACCTGAGCAAAGCGACGGCGCTCATCAGTATCAAGATAGATATAGTCAACATAGAGCTTGCAAGAAACAAGGGAAAGAGCAGTAGCACCGTTAAGAGTGATAGCACCAGCTCCGGCAAGATTTACCTGGTATAAATCGGCAAGAGGACGAGTCTCTAGATTAAGCTTAACCTCATGATACTGGAGAGCAATAAGAGGAAGAGCAAGACCAGGATTGCGGTTGAACCAGAACTGGAAAGGAATGTATAGACGTGTAGCAGCATTAGCAGAAACACCTCCGAACTGATTTCCAATGGTGGTATTGCACTTATTACCAACCATGTTATCATAACCAGCACGCTTGCCCTCGGGGACAGTAAGTTCTGACCAGATGTTCATCCAGTCACCATATTGACGGTCAATAAGCTGACCACCAATCTCAATCTCAGCCTGCTTAACTAGAGCATTACCAACACCATAAACATACGCCATAGCATTGGAAGAGCCAGAAGAAATAGAAGAAACAAGATCAGGTAGAACAACCTCGAGGTACATCTGTTGAATTAAATCACCATTACGACTGATAGTAGCAGTAACACGCTTTCCGAAGTCAGCCTGACCGTTGAAGGTCTGCTCAATAGACTCAACAGCGAAGTTAGTGTGACGACGATAAACGACCTTGAAGAAAGTAATCTGAGGATTGCCAGTCAGATAAATATCCTGGGCACCGTAAGCGACAAGTTGCATAAGACCTCCACCCATTTTAAATGATTAAAGTAAGCTAGTAGAAAAGAAAATAATTAAACTATACCTTTAATAAATATATTAATTCTTAAAAAAACAAACAATTTAAAAACATTAAAATTAAACAATACACCAAAACACTTATAACTAACAATCATATAATACGTCAAATAATTAAAACTATCTAAAAAAATAAACAATAAATAAAGAAACAACAAACAAATACAAACAAATACAAACAAATACAAACAAATACAAACAAATACAAACAAATACAAACAAATACAAACAAATACAAACAAATACAAACAAATACAAACAAAAAGAAATAAACAGAAGTATTAAATAAAAAAAAAAATTAATAATCATTGATAGAAAATGAATGAATATTTATTAGGAAATTTATTTGGATTTAGTCAAGTAATAATAGGATATCCTTTTGATACATTAAAGACAAACTTGCAAAATTCGAAACCTATAAAACCATTTTTACAATCTCCCCGTTTACTTTATCATGGTATTAAATATCCACTAATAAGTACTATGATTGGTACAACATTTATGTTTGGAAATTATTCTAGTCTTCTAGATGTAACTGGTAATAAATTTCTATCTGCTTCAATTACGGGTATATTAGGATCATTTTTTATTACACCATTTGATTATTATAAAATTAAAAACCAAACTCTAGAAGACACAAAGAATATTCTACAAATAAACAAAATTAATTCAAATAAGCACAATAAGCAATTTTATAGTGAAAAGTACTTGATACAATCAAAACAATTAACAAATTCGACATATTCAAGATTTACAAGATTTAGTTTACCACAATTTCGTGGTCTTACATTAACAATGTTCCGAGAGTCTATAGCAATACCAATATATTTTATATCATTTGAAACATTATATTATGAATATAAATGGCATCCTTTCCTTGCTGGAGGAGTTGCCGGTCTTAATAGTTGGTTATTTACTTACCCCCTGGATACACTAAAATCTCGAAGACAATTATATCCATATAAATCATTAAAGGAAATTATTGGAATGGGTGCATTATATAAAGGTTTAGGAATTACATTGATGCGCGGATTTATTGTTAATGGTTCTAGCTTCTATTTTTATTCCAAAATTAAAAATAGAAGCTAGCACCATTATCAATAACTATCAATAACTAAATTTTAACTATTAATAAATTTTTCAGTGCTTCCTTTATTATAATAAAGGAATGGAGAATAAATATTAGATGTACCACTAAAATTAGTTTGGACTATATTAGTAGACGGTCCGCGATATTGATTATTTAATGATATTCCGTCACGTGTTAATAAATCAACACCAACCCCACTACTGATTAATGCTGCAACTAATGTAGGACTAGCTGTAGGAATTGCAGGCATACCATTCGATGTTACACCTGTAGTAGCACCTGTAGTAGCACCTGTCGTAACTCCTATAGTAGCACCTGTAGTAGCACCTGTCGTAGCACCTGTAGTAGCGCCTGTCGTACCTCCTATAGTAGCTCCTATAGTAGCACCTGTAGTAGCACCTGTCGTAACTCCTATAGTAGCACCTGTAGTAGCGCCTGTAGTAGCTCCTGTCGTAACTCCTATAGTAGCTCCTATAGTAGCTCCT
>JAJTDW010000006.1 GCA_021298175.1 Pseudomonadota bacterium | reverse complement strand
GTTAGCAAATAATTGTGGGGCTTTATCTTTCCATTGTGCAGTTGTTTTTGCTGTAATACTTGTATCAGTTTTTGTATTATTATTTAAATTAGCACAAGAAATTGCAATAATACTGGCTGCTATAACCACCAATACTGATATTATTTTCATTTTTTTACTCTTACCTTAATTTCTATGCAAGATACGTAGTTGCTATTTAAGTTTTGATTGCATTGCATAATGCATCACGTCTCTAACGCCAACTTGCATTTTTGCCACAAATACCTCGGGGTAAACTCCCATATATATAACAGCAATACCAAGCAATAAAAGCACCAGGAACTCACTTATATTAACGTCTTTCATATCTGCCACATGAGGATTGGTTATTACCCCAAAAATTGTGCGCTTATACATCCACAAAGTATATCCAGCACCTAAAATCAGAGTTAATCCAGCTAAAGCCGCATAAATCAAATTAGTTTGTACAGCTCCCATAATTACCATGAATTCACCTACAAAACCAGAAGTACCCGGTAAGCCTGAGTTTGCCATAGAAAATAACATAAAGAAGGTTGCAAAGATAGGCATTTTACTTGCAACACCACCATAATCAGCAATATTCCGTGAATGGATTCTATCATACATAACGCCAATACACATAAACATAGCAGCAGAAATAAACCCGTGGGAAATCATCTGTACAATAGCCCCTTGCATTGCCCAAGCATTTAAATTATTGCCCACAAACATAAAGCAAGCCAAAGTTACAAAACCCATATGCGAGATTGAAGAATACGCAACTAGTTTTTTCATGTCTTTTTGTACAACTGCCACTAAACCAATATAAACAATTGCAATTAAAGATAAAGTAATCATGAAGCCAGATAACAGCCTTGAAGCGTCTGGTACAATCGGTAAAATAAACCTAAAGAATCCATAACCACCTAGTTTTAAAGTAATTGCAGCAAGTACCATAGAACCACCAGTAGGAGCTTCAGGATGGGCATCTGGTAACCAAGTATGCACTGGCCACATAGGAACCTTTACTGCAAAAGAGAAAAAGAAAGCAATAAAAATCAAAATCTGCGGTAACATTGCTAGTTGAGTATGATAAAACATAAAAATATTGAAAGTTTTGTTACTTACATTATATAAATAAATTAAGGCAATAAGCATTAATAAAGAACCCAGTAATGTATATAAGAAAAACTTAATTGCCGCATAAACACGATTAGAGCTTCCCCAAACTCCAATAATCAAATACATAGGGATTAGCATTGCTTCAAAAAACACATAAAATAACATTGCATCAACAGCACAAAATGCACCAGAAATAAACCCAGTCATTACTAAAAACATACTATTATAAAATGCAACTTTGTATTTTATAACTTTCCATCCAGCAATGATAACCAATAATGTAATAAAATTATTCAAGAATAAAAATGGCATCGCAATACCATCTACACCTAAAGAATAAAAAATATTCAAACTCGGAATCCATTCCACATGCTCAACAAATTGTAATGGAGAAATAGTAGAATCAAAATTAATAAATACAACTAAAGATAAAATAGTTGCAATCAAAGCACCAACTAATGCTAAATAGCGCGCCAAACAATCATTACGACTGGCAAAAAGAACTAGAACTCCAGTAATAATTGGAGTCCATATCGTTAAACTTAACAAATACTGCATCATTACTTTTTTATCCTCAACTACTAAATATCAAGCTAGTGCAGAAAGTCAGTAAAATAATAACTCCTAACACCATAAATGTTGCATAGCTATTTACATAGCCACTTTGTAGCTTTCTAAATATTTTAGAATATCCACCCACAACTTTTGCTGAACCATTTACAACCAGACCATCAATTAATAACATATCCCCAATAGTCCACAAAAATTTACCCACTCCACGACCAAAAGGTGCAAAAACATTAATATATAAATCATCCATAAAATATTTGCGCTCTAAGACTACGTACACCGGATGAATCAGTTTAACAAATTTAGCTGATAAGCCATCTACCTTATGAAATACATATGCCACAACGATACCAGCTAATGCAAAATATACAGGTAACTCTAAGAAGCTTTCTTCTACCATTTTAATTGGAGTAAGAATCTCCTCAGCAAAATGCCTAGTATACCAAGAAATATTAAACACACTTGATTGTAGTATTTCTCCACTTGTGAATACTTCTAAGCCAAGCCATCCTATAATAATAGATGGGATTGCCATTAATACCAGCGGTAATGTTACTACCCATGGAGACTCCTTAGGGCTGCTGTGGTGATGTCCATTATGATGAAATCGCTCTTTCCCATGGAAGGTCATAAAAATTAATCTGAAGCTATATAAGGCGGTTATAAAAACCGAAGCGTATACAGTAAATACAGCAAATGCTCCGCCTGGCAGTCCATTATCATAAGCTAAACGAGCTGAAGAAATAATCATATCTTTAGAGAAAAAACCAGCAAACGGAGGAATTCCAGCCAAAGCTAAGCTACCAATTAGCATAGTAATATAAGTTATTGGCATATATTTAGCCAAGCCGCCCATCTTACGCATGTCCTGTTCGTGATGCATAGCTAAAATAACTGAACCTGCAGCTAAAAATAATAACCCTTTAAAAAATGCATGGGTCATTAAATGAAAAATTGCTATAGAATAAGAACCACACCCAAGTGCAACAGCCATATAACCCAACTGGGATAATGTAGAATAAGCAACCACACGTTTAATATCAGTTTGTATAACTCCTAGGATTCCCAAGAAAAAGCAATTTACCCCCCCAGCATAAATAATCACTGATAAAGCAGTGTGGGACAAATTATACATGGGAGAAAGCCTTGCAACCATAAATATCCCCGCAGTAACCATGGTCGCAGCATGGATTAAAGCCGAAATAGGAGTCGGACCTTCCATAGAATCAGGCAACCATACATGTAGTGGAAACTGAGCTGATTTACCCATAGCGCCAACAAATAATAAGATACAAATAACCGTAGTAATACTCCAGTTAGTGCCTGGTAACACAATTGTAGATAAGCTACTTAATTTAGAAAATACTTCGTCATAATTAAGTGAACCGCAATAAGCAAGAACTAAACCTATCCCTAATAAGAAACCCAAATCACCAATACGATTAATCAAAAAAGCTTTTAGGTTCGCAAAAATTGCGGACTCTTTCTTATAATAAAAACCAATTAATAAATAAGATACTAGGCCAACACCTTCCCAACCAAAAAACAACTGCACAAAATTATTCGACATAACTAACACAATCATCATAAAAGTAAATAAGGAGATATAACTAAAAAATCTCTCATATCCCTCTTCATGAGCCATATAACCTATAGTGTAAATATGTACCATTAGTGATACGCTAGTTACCACTACCAACATAATTGAAGTTAAGGTATCAACCAATATCCCGATAGAGAACCTCTGGCTACCAACTGTTAACCATGTATATAAAGGTCCATTATATTGAACATGTTGGATTTGCACTTTATATAAAACAATGTACGAACACACTGTTGCAATTAATACCCCAAGGATTGTTAAACTATGACTCGCTCTTTTGCCCAGTCTAACACCCAATAACCCAACTATAATTGATGCAACAAGCGGTGCAAGGATTATAGTCAAATATAAAGAAATTCCTACCATTTTAAAGTCCCTAATATTAGTATTTTAGTTTATCCATATCCTGTACATTTATTGAACGCAAATTCCGAAATAATACAATTAGTATTGCCAAACCAATTGCCGACTCAGCTGCAGCCACAGTCAGAGTAAAGAATACAAAGATTTGCCCAGCTAAATTGTGTAAAAAGCTTGAGAAAGTTATAAAATTAAAGTTAACTGCTAGAAGCATTAACTCTATTGACATTAAAACTACAATGATATTTTTCCGATTTAAGAAAATACCCATAACTGAAACAGCAAATAATATTGCTGATAAAACCAAATAATGGTTCATTCCTATCATTTTTTATCTCCTTCTTGTGGATCTTCTTCGATAATTTCACGCTCAGATGGCATATTTAACATCTCAAAACGTTCACTTGCCTTAGCTGCAACTTGTTTACTGATATTTTGATATTTAGCATTTTTTTCTGATTTGCGTAAAGTCAATGCAACAGCAGCAACCAAACCAAGTAATAAAATCAATGAAGCTAGTTCTACTGGATAAGAATATTGAGTGTATAATACCCATCCTAGCTGATTAGCATTGCTAATACTTGAATTAGCCAGATCAGGAATATTATTAATAACCATTGGTTTATTAATTAAAACTACCAGCATTTCCACTAAAACAATAATACCAAGCATAATAGCTAAAGGTAAATTTTTCCAAAATCCTTTACGCATTGTCTCTACATCAATATCCAGCATCATTACTACAAAAAGAAATAATACCATAACTGCGCCTACGTATACTACAATCAAGATCAATGCTAAAAACTCAACATTTAGCATCAACCATAAACAAGAAGAAGTAACAAAAGCCAGAACTAAAAATAAAACGGCATGTACTGGATTTTTTGCTGTTACTACACTTATTGCAGAAAATACTAAAATAAATGCAAAAACATAGAACAAAACACTAGTTAGCATAAGATATCCTCAAACTCTTTATTTATATTTTCGATCAGCTGCTTTACTTTTTGCAATAACTGATTCGTATTTATCACCAATTGCTAATAACATTTCTTTAGTATAATACAAATCTCCACGATCTTCTCCATGATACTCATGAATTGAAGTTTCAACAATTGCATCTACAGGACAAGCTTCTTCACAAAAGCCACAAAATATACATTTAATTAAATCTATATCATAACGTGTAGTACGACGAGTACCATCATCACGCTCATGTACATCAATAGTAATTGCAAGTGCCGGACATACAGCTTCACATAATTTACACCCAATACAACGCTCTTCTCCATTGGGATATCTACGTAAAGCATGTAATGCTCTAAATCTTGGAGATAGTGGGGTTTTTTCTTCTGGATATCTAATTGTTACTTTACGTTTAAAAAACACACGTAGTGTAACTGCCATACCCCGAAGAAGCTCTATTAGTAAAAATGTCTTTAAAAATTTCTTAATCATTTTTTTTCTCATCTATTGTTTAATTCTACTCATACTCAACGTATTTTTATACTCGAAGTATTTGGATTCTGAACACGAAAGAAGATTAAAAAATGAGACTCTTTGTACATATAGTACCTAAGGAGCATTTTGTAATCTTCTGACAAAGTACAGAATTCAAAGACAATGAATATATTAGTTCCATATGTTTAAGGGAGATACCATCCAAGCACCTAATACAAAAATCCACACTAAAGTAACTGGAATAAAAACCTTCCAGCCTAAACGCATAATTTGATCATACCGATAGCGGGGAAATGTAGCACGATACCAAATAAAACCAAATAATAGAAGGCATACTTTAACAAATAACCATGCAAACCCAGAACTACCAACCATGCCCCATGATGCTGGGAATGGCGATAACCATCCGCCTAAAAACATCAACGATGCCAGTGCAGAAATAAGTACCATGTTCAAATACTCAGCTAACATAAATAATGCAAACCTAGTACCTGAATATTCTACAAAAAACCCAGCAACAATTTCTGATTCGCCTTCGCATACATCAAATGGCGCACGATTAGTCTCTGCTATACCAGAAATCAAATACACTAAAAATAATGGAAAAAGTGGTATCCAATTCCATGATAGTATACTACCGCCTAACATTCCATGAGACTGACCTTTAACTATCTCAGTTAAATCAAGAGTTCCTGAAACCATTAATACTCCAACAATTGCAAAACCCATAGCCAGTTCATAAGAAATCATCTGAGCTGTAGCCCGCACCCCACCCAAAAAAGAATACTTTGAATTTCCAGCCCATCCAGCCAATACAATACCATAGACCCCCAAAGATGAAACTGCAAGCACATAAAGTACTCCAGCATTTACATGCGTAAAAATCATTTCTGGAGAAAAAGGCATAACAGCCCAAACTAAAATTGCACAAATCAAAAGCACTACAGGAGCAAAATTAAAAATTCCACTGCTAGCCTTTGTCGGCATAACTAATTCTTTAAAGACAAATTTAAGTAAATCAGCAAAAGGCTGTAATAAACCCTTAGGACCTACTCTATTTGCACCTAAGCGTGCATGCATATAGCCTAGAATTTTTCGTTCAGCAAAAGTAACATATGCAACAAAGATTGTAAGAGGGATAACAACAGCTACTGCCATTATTAGCTTCCATACAAAGTATCCCAGTCCATTACCTAAGAATTGTTGTAAAGTTTCCATGTTTTTTATTTACACCATAAAAGTTTAAACATTAATATATTAGATTGCCACATAATTGCAAATAAAAGCATTTGCAATTATTCGCAATGACACAAGTACATTATTATTTATAATTACCTAGATAGGTATTAAGTTCAATTACTTCAAACCTACCGCCAAACCCACAAGTATCATTATTTACTGCTAACATAACTACGGTATTTGGTAATGTATCACTAATTGCTATATCAAATTTACGCCCAAAGCCTAACTGCTTAGCTTGAATATTACTTAACGCATTGATTTTTAAACTATCAGCTAACCCACTTGAAATCATTAATGTAGGGATTTTAGCTTGTTTAGTTTCTTGTAGGGATTTTGCCCGCCTTGTAATACTATCAACATTATACATGCTTTGTAATCCAATACGTATAAGATTACTTAAATCAGGTTTTTTAATTACCATCTTTGATATATCCATACTATTATTTAAATAGCCGGCTATGTCATTTAAAGCTATAAGCTCTTTTCTTACATCCTCAATACTGTTTTGTTCAAAGCCATCAACACTCAAAGTATTTGCCAATACTCGTAATACTTTCCATGCAGGTTTTGAATCTCCCAACGGTTTTGTTACCCCATTGAACTTTTGCCATGTACCTTCAAAATTTATGAATGAGCCTGCAGTTTCAGTAAATGGAGTAATTGGTAGAATAACATCAGCATATGACCTCATCTGCTCATTTACATATGGACTCATAACTATTACTGTATTTGCAAGCGTTAGCGCATTTAAAGCTAAATTAGAATTATAAGCATCACATTCAAGCTCAGTATTTAATAATACATATGCTTTTTTACCATTCTCTAACATTTGCCTTGCGTTCATACCAAAATTTTTAGCTTTATGATTAAATTCTGTCTTATGTGGAACAAACCCAGCCAAGTCTGCACCAATTTCATTGGCTTTGCCTGATAAAACTCCAAATTTGCCGCCGATATTTTTAGCTAAAACATCAACCAACATAAGCAACTCAGCATAATTAGGCTGCATTTTTGCAATTTCACCCAATACGATATATCCACCATCTTTTATACTATTAACTAAAGAGGTGGCAGACTCAGATAAACTTACGTTAGATAAATCAATATCAGAATGAGTTCCAGTTGCTTTAACTAACTGCGCAACTATATATGCAAATTCACGTGGATCACAAACAATTTGATTGGTAACATGACATAGTACATCTTCATTAATAACATTAATTAAGTTTAACTGTGCTCCACTCTTAACTGCTTTACGAATTTTGGCAGCCAGTAGCGGCTGCTCTTCTCTTAAAATACTACCAATAACTAGTATCGACTTACTTTTTAGTAAATCAGTTTGCTTGCCACCTAAATAACTAGCTCCATGCTGCTTGCCATCTAAAGTAAAATCAGCTTGATTTAAACGATAATCTATACTATAAACACCCAATTTACGCATTAATTTTTGTAATAAATATAATTCTTCAGTTGTAGAGTTTGCTCCAGCTAAAACCCCAATGGCATCAGCACCATGATCGGTTTTTACACCGTTAATGCTTTTTGCAGCATAAGCAATTGCCGTCTCCCAATCTACATTTACCCATTTGTTATCTTGCTTAATCATCGGAGAAGTTATTCTGTCTTCGTGATACAAACCCTCATAACTAAATCTGTCCCTATCAGAAATCCAACACTCATTTAGCTCTTCATTTTCTAAAGGTAAAACTCTAACCACTCTATGATATTTATCTACTTGCACTGCTAAGTTGCTACCTAAACCATCATGTGCTGATACTGATTTACGACGAGATAATTCCCAACTTCTATACTGGTTTCTAAATGGTTTTGAGGTTAAAGCCCCTACAGGGCAAATATCAATAATGTTTCCTGAAAGCTCGCTATCTACTGTCTTACCAATAAAAGGCATAATTTCAACATGGTTATTGCGATAACCCATACCTAGCTCTTGATAACCAGCTATTTCATCAGTGAACCTTACACAACGAGAGCAATGAATACATCTAGTCATCTCAGTTGTAACTAAAGGCCCTAAATCTTTATTGGTAACGGCTCGTTTTTCTTCGGTATATCTCGATGCAGAACTGCCATAGCCTACAGCTATATCTTGTAATTGGCATTCTCCACCTTGATCACAAATTGGACAATCGAGGGGATGATTAATTAACAAAAACTCCATCACACCTTTTTGTGCCTCAACTGCAATCTTAGAGCACGTATGCACCTTCATACCCTGAGTAACAGGAGTAGCACATGCTGGCAATGGCTTGGGAGATTTTTCCACTTCAACCAAACACATTCTACAATTTGCAGCAATTGATAATTTTTTGTGATAACAAAAGTGGGGAATATACTTACCCTCTTTTATGGCAACTTCTAAAATAGTTGAACCACTCGCAGCATTAATTATTTTGCCGTCTAATTCTAATTCTATCATTGATTAATTTATCCTAAGTATTTTTAACACCATTTATGATTTACTAGACATTTTTTATGCTCAATATGATATTCAAACTCATGTCGAAAATGTTTAGTAAAACTACGCACTGGAAAAACAGCTGCATCAGCCAAGGCACAAATAGTTCTACCTGCCATCTGATTGCCAATATTATCAAGTAACTCTAAATCACCTAACCGACCCTCACCATGTTCAATACGATGAATAATCTCATACAACCACCCAGTTCCCTCACGACAGGGAGTACACTGCCCACAAGATTCCTCATGATAAAAATAAGCGAGTCTTTCTAAGGCTTTTACCATACAAACGTCTTCATTCATAATAATAACGGCCCCCGAACCAAGCATAGAGCCAGCCTTAGCAATAGAATCATAATCCATATCACACTGCATCATTACATCTCCAGGTAATACTGGAGCCGAAGACCCACCAGGGATTACAGCTTTTATCTTTTTACCATCACGCATTCCACCAGCTAATTCTAACAACTTGGCAAATGGCATTCCTAATGGAACCTCATAGTTTCCTGGCCTATTTACGTGCCCTGATACCGAAAATAACTTAGTGCCACCACTATTTATAATCCCTTTATCTTGAAACGCTTGACCACCGTCATTAATGATAAATGGTACTGCAGCTAGAGATTCTGTATTATTAATTGTAGTTGGTTTTCCATATAGACCAAAACTTGCTGGAAAAGGTGGCTTAAATCTAGGCTGCCCCTTTTTTCCTTCAAGAGATTCTAGCAATGCAGTTTCTTCACCACAAATATAAGCACCATAACCATGATGAGCAAAAAGATCAAAATCAAAGTTTTTATTTAAAATGTTTTTACCCAAGTACCCAGCCTTTTTAGCTTCTGCTAGGGCCTCTTCAAAACGTTCATAAACTTCGAAGATTTCACCATGGATATAATTATAACCAACTGATGCACCAATCGTAAATCCAGCAATAATCATGCCTTCAATTAAAGAGTGCGGGTTAAACTCAAGAATGTCTTTATCCTTAAACGTACCAGGTTCACCTTCATCACTATTACATACAATATATTTTTGACCGTCAAGTGCACGAGGCATAAAACTCCATTTTAACCCCGTAGGGAATCCAGCACCGCCTCGTCCACGTAAGCCTGAAGATTTAAGTTCTGCAATAATCTGCTCTTGTGTCATGCCACTATTTAAAATTTTATCTAAGGCGCTGTAGCCACCGCGCTTAATATAACTTTCTAATTTCCAACAGTCTTTATCTGCAGTATCAACACCTGCAAATATCACTCCACTTGTATAGATTGCCATTATTGTAACTCCATTAATTTCTTTTCTATTGCCTCAATGGACATATGACTACACAATGAATGATTATTAACAATAATTACTGGTGCATCACCACAAACGCCCATACACTCACCTTCTTTTAGAGTATACTTACCATCGCTGGTTGTTTCACCAAAATTAATACCTAGTTTATTTTTTAAATAATTGGCAGCATTCACGCCACCAGATAAAGCACAAGGTAAATTAGTGCACACGACCAGTTTATATTTACCAACTGGCTCTATATTGTACATGCTATAGAATGTTGCAACCTCTAATGCTTGGACTGGCGGTATATTAAGATAATTGGCAACATATTTAATTAATTCATTAGATAACCACCCATGCTCCACTTGTGCAATACGTAATGCCGCCATAATTGCACTACGGTTTTGTTCTGGTGGATATTTCGTTAGCTCTTTGTCTATTTGTTTTAAAGAATCTTGGGATAACATTTATCTATCTACCTCACCAAATACTATATCTTGCGTTCCAATAATTGCTACCACATCAGCAATCATATGACCACGACTCATCTCATCTAATGCTGCCAAATGAGAAAAACCAGGTGCTTTTATTTTTAATCGATATGGTTTGTTAGCGCCATCAGCAATTAAATAAATACCAAATTCACCCTTAGGATGCTCAACAGCCTGATAAACTTCCCCAGATGGAACATGCATACCTTCGGTAAATAATTTAAAATGATGAATCATTTCTTCCATGCCGTATTTCATTTTTTCACGTGGAGGTGGTGCAATTTTATAATCATCAATAATTACTGGGCCTTTATTTTGTTGAAGCCAAACAACACATTGCTTAATTATCTTATTTGACTCACGCATTTCTGCCATACGCACCAAATAACGATCGTAACAATCACCATTTTTACCAATAGGAATTGAAAAATCTAATTTATCATAAACCTCATATGGCTGCTTCCTTCTTAAATCCCAAGCAATGCCAGAGCCACGCAGCATAGGTCCAGAAAAGCCTAAATTAAGTGCTCGCTCTGGAGTAACAACACCAATACCTACGGTTCTTTGCTTCCAAATACGATTATCTGTTAATAAGGTTTCATACTCATCCACACATTTATCAAATCTATTGGTAAAATCTTCTAAGAAATCCAATAGGCTTCCTTGGCGAGTCTTATTTAGTCTATCTAACTGTTTTTTAGTCTTTACTCTTGATTCAACATATTTTGGCATTTCATCGGGTAAATCACGATAAACTCCACCAGGCCTAAAATAAGCAGCATGCATCCTTGCACCAGATACCGCCTCGTAACAATCCATTAGATCTTCACGCTCACGAAAAGCATATAAGAAAACCGCCATTGCCCCAATATCAAGGGCATGAGCACCAACCCATAATAGATGGTTTAAAACTCGTGTTATTTCAGAAAACATTACTCTAATATACTGAGCTCTAATTGGAGCTTGGACACCAAGGAGTTTTTCAATAGCCATAACATACGCATGTTCATTACACATCATTGAAACATAATCTAAACGATCCATATACGGCAAAGCTTGAATAAAAGTCTTATTTTCTGATAGTTTTTCGGTACCACGATGCAATAACCCAATGTGCGGGTCAGCACGTTGAACCACCTCTCCATCTAACTCTAAAACTAAACGCAATACTCCATGCGCAGCTGGATGCTGTGGACCAAAATTTAAAGTATAGTTTTTAATTTCTGCCACTGTAATTCTCCTCACGAATAACACGTGGTGTGATTTCACGCGGCTCAATAGTAACAGCCTGATAAATCACTCTTTTTTGCCGTTCATCATATTTCATTTCCATATACCCAGATAAAGGGAAGTCTTTTCTAAATGGGTGCCCTATAAAGCCATAATCTGTAAGAAGCCTACGCAAATCAGGATGGTTTTCAAAAACAATTCCGTACAAATCAAAAGCCTCTCTCTCAAACCAATCAAGACCATTATATAACCTTACTGCAGAACCCATCATAGGAAAATCATCATTAGGTAAAAATGCCCTAACTCGCAAACGCCAATTATGCTTAATGGATAGTAAATGATACACTACTGCAAATCTAGGTCCCTCGTAGTCATTATGATAATCCAAATAATCGACCCCACATAAGTCAACGCATTGCTCAAAAGAGGTATCTTTATTATCACGCAACATTTGCAAAATATCAATTGCTTCATCAGAGTTTACTATAATAGTTAATTCGCCTCTATCTAGTACACAGGATTTAATTTTATCTGCTAATAAATTTTCAACCACCTGCTTGAGAGTTTCAATTTTTCTCATTTATGCACTCTTTCTTGCAATAGTTGACTCACGCTTAATTTTATTTTGTAATTGAATAATTCCATATAACAAGGCTTCTGCTGTTGGTGGACATCCAGGCACATAAATATCAACTGGCACAATACGATCACATCCACGCACTACCGAATATGAGTAATGATAATAACCACCCCCATTAGCACAAGAACCCATAGAAATAACCCAACGAGGTTCAGGCATCTGGTCATATACTTTACGTAATGCTGGAGCCATCTTATTGCATAATGTACCCGCAACAATCATCACATCTGACTGACGCGGAGAGGGTCTAAACACTGCACCAAATCTATCTAAATCATAGCGCGCAGCACCAACGTGCATCATTTCTACTGCACAACAAGCCAAGCCAAAAGTCATTGGCCATAAAGAGCCTGTACGGGCCCAATTAATAATTTTATCTGCAGATGTGGTTATAAAACCTTCTTTAAAAACGCCTTCTATTCCCATTCTAGCGCCCCCTTTTTCCATACATAAATAAACCCAGCAATTAATATTGTTAAAAATATTGCCATAACGCAGAAGCCGTACATACCTAATTGCTTAAATACCAAAGCCCAAGGCAACAAAAATGCAACCTCAAGATCAAATAAAATAAAAAGAATCGCTATTAAATAATAACGAACATCAAATTTTATCCGAGCATCCTCAAATGCTTCAAACCCACATTCATAAGGAGAGTTTTTTTGTACATCTGGACGAAATCTTGCCAGAATTCGGTTAACAATAATCATTGCTAAGCCCATTACTGCCGAAAGTAAAACAAACGCTAAGATAGGAAAATATTGACTTGATATCATTTTAAATTGAACCCTTAAAATAAGTGGTGCCGACAGTGGGACTCGAACCCACACAACCTACGGTTACCACCACCTCAAGATGGCGTGTCTACCAGTTCCACCATGTCGGCAAAAAACTTTTTCTACCCAGGAATCTGGTTTTTAGCATCACCTTTTACTGGCGCGCTACTGACTGCCTTATCTTTAGATGGATCCGTAACTACTCCACTTGCTGTTTTTGAAACGTTTGTACTTAAATTTGCTTTATCATTAAAGTTTGACATAATACCAGCACCGCCACCAACACCAAGGTTAGCCGACAATAAAACTAAGCCAAATGTAGTGCTGAAAAATATCACTGCAAATATTGCAGTTGTTCTACTTAGAAAACTTGTAGAACCGGTTGCCCCAAATAAAGACCCAGAACTCCCAGAGCCAAATGTAGCACCAGCATCCGCACCTTTACCGTGCTGTAATAAAACTAAAACGATTATTGATAACGCCGATATAATTTGTACAATCCAACACAAAGTTTTTATAATTTCCATAGATCATTCTTTTAATTAAAACATTAATATTAATATCAAATACTGCCTTTAGATACATAGACAGCGAACCAATTCCCCGTTAATTTAAAGCATACGGTAGATATTTTAACACGTACTAAAGATTCTTGCACAAAAGCATTTTCTAAATTGATAAACTTTATAAATTAAATAGCGCTACAAATTGCAGTAAAATCTTCAGTCTTTAATGATGCACCACCAACTAAGACGCCACCAATTTTAGAATTACTCAATAATTCGACTGCATTTTTATTTGATACGCTGCCGCCATACAATATAGTAACTTTACTAGTTAAATTTGTTGCAACAAAGTTATCAATTAGATCCATAATCTCTATTATTTCATCAATTTTTGGAGTTAACCCAGTGCCTATTGCCCAAATTGGTTCATAAGCAATTACCATTTCTGCAACTGAATTATTCAATAGCTTTAGAATCTCCAACTGTTTAACTAAAAACTCAGCATACTGTTTTTGCTGTCTAATTTCATAAGGCTCGCCAATACAAAAAACTGGAGTTATCTTACTTAAAATTGCCGCCTCAATTTTTTTAATTAGAATAACATCAGATTCCCCCATAACTCTACGTTCGGAATGTCCAATAATACTGTAGCTCACACCAAACTCTTTAAGCATTGCACCACTAATCTCCCCAGTGTATGCCCCCGTATTTGCAAATTGACTAATATCTTGACTAGCTAATTTATATTCTGCATGTTTATTTATAAATAAGTTATACATTTTATCTAAAAATATATAAGGCAAAGCATACACAATTTTTTGATTATTGGTTTTAGAATTAGCCATATATTTAGAAAAATCTTCTACAATTTTATTTAAGCTTCCATTCATCTTCCAATTAGCAATAATTAATTTACCCATTGTGTTTGTACCTCAAAAAAGCATAAAACACTATTTTAGCATGTATAACAGTCAAAAGTATTGTATAATTCTCCGAGTAAATTAATTTATAAGGAGAAAACCATGAAACAAACTTTTGATTTTGAACAATGGATAAATAAATATTTAAACCCTCATGAATTAGAACAAATGCACAAATTAAAAGAAGCCTTTTCAAAACAATTTTGGACAGATTATGATAAAAAATGGGGGGCCATGTTCAAAAAAGTAGAAGCCAATTTAGCTCTTAATCCAGCAAGTAAAGAGGCAAAAGCTCTTTTTGATGAATGGATGGGATTGCTAAATCAGGCGTATAAAGATTTTCCTGACTTAAAAACAAAGGTTTGGGATGCTTATAAAATTGGGGCTAAAGCTAACCTCGAGTACTTTAATAAAAGAGTTATTGATTTTATTGATCAAGTTAGCAAACATTGCCATTAATTTTATCCACCCCAATTAAATGTTTAGCCCCCCTAAATTTAATAGTTTAGGGATTTTGTAGATTTTTACATAAAAAACACTTTAACTCAAAGCAATCTACTGTTCTTATATAAGATCACCTTCAATATGCTATAATAAGTACTTTATAATATATATAATGGGTTAATTAATGCAAAATAATTTATTCTTTGATTTAATTCCTTTAGTTTTATTTTTTGCCGTATACTATATTACAAAAAATATATTCTTAGCAACTGCTGTATGCATAGCTGCAAGTTGGGGGCAGGTTATTTTTTGTAAAATTAAATATAAAAAAATAACTAAAAACCTATGGGTTAGCACTATACTAATTACTGTATTTGGTGGACTTACCGTTATATTACACAATAGAACTTTTGTTATGCTAAAACCAACCGTACTTTATTGGATTATCGCTAGCTCAATGCTTATTGGGCAACTAATGGGTAAAAACATTATAAAACTAACCCTAGGGAAAGAACTAAAGTTACCCGATTCAGTATGGAATAAATTAAATGCAGCCTGGGGATTATTTTTTATTGTACTTGGGGCATTAAATTTATTTATTGCATTTAACTTTTCTGAATATATGTGGGTAAAATTTAAAGTATTTGGTACATTGTCATTAGTAATGGCATTTGTTATCATTAGTGGTTTATTTGTTTATCTAACTACAAAACATACAAAATAAAGATAATATATGACTCATCATACGGCAAAAAAACGCTTTGGGCAAAATTTTCTAACAAATGACTATGTTATCAATGAAATCATTGGTATAATTAATCCAAAACCGCAAGAGTTTATTGTAGAAATTGGGCCTGGATTAGCTGCTCTAACTAAGCCAATTATGGAACATACCAATAAATTGAATGTGGTTGAATTAGATCGTGACATAATCAAATACTTAAAAACCACTTTTGATGATAAATTAGTTATTCATGAAGGTGATGCTCTTAAATTTGACTATACCTTTAATAATGAAATTATTAGAGTAATCGGTAATTTACCATACAATATATCTACCCCATTATTATTTCATTTAGCTAAATATCATAATATTAAAGATATGCACTTTATGTTACAAAAAGAAGTAGTAGAACGTATTTGTGCCAAACCAAACAACGGTGATTATGGGCGCTTAACAGTTATGTTACAGTACAAATTTGAATGTTTTAAAATGTTAGACGTTAGTCGTGAATGCTTTGACCCTGCGCCTAAAGTAGAATCAGCAATTATTCGCTTAATTCCAAGACCGTTAATACAATGGCAAGCTGTTAACGAGATTAAGTTAAACCAAGTTGTTACGGCCGCATTTAACCAACGACGTAAAACCATACAAAATAGTTTAAAAAATATAATTAGTGCCGAGACTTTGCATAAATTAAATATTGATCTTAAAAAACGTGCGGAGAATATTACAGTTTCCGAATACGTAGAATTAACATCTTATATAAATTAAATAGGGCTTTTAAAATGTTATCTAATAATTCACCAGAAAAATCGCTACCCAACAATACTCAGGGTGTAAAACACCGTGATGCAGCAAAAACTTCACGTATTCCGATAAAGATTATTCCAATTGAGCAATTAAAAAAACCAGATTGGATTAGAGTAAAGCTATCTAATAGTGAGAAATTTAACGAAGTTAAAACTCTATTAAGGGAGCATAATTTACATACAGTGTGTGAAGAAGCGAGCTGTCCTAATATCAATGAGTGTTTTAGCAAAGGCACTGCAACATTTATGATAATGGGTGATATTTGCACTCGCCGTTGTCCATTTTGTGATGTTGGACATGGCAGACCAAATCAACTTAATGCAAATGAACCCAAAGAAATTGCCAAAGCAGTACAGATTCTTAAACTAAACTATGTGGTGATTACTAGTGTTGATCGTGATGATTTACGTGATGGTGGAGCTAATCATTTTGCAGAATGTATAAAAGAAATCCGCGCAACTAGCCCTAACACAAAAATTGAAATTTTAGTGCCTGATTTTCGCGGTAGATTAGATAAAGCCTTGGATATTTTAGCTCAAACACCTCCAGATGTATTAAATCATAACCTTGAAACTGCACCACGTATATATAAACAAATGAGACCAGGTTCTGATTATCAACACTCTCTCAATTTACTTAAACAATTTAAAGAGATGTGCCCCTCAATTCCTACAAAATCAGGCATTATGGTGGGCCTAGGTGAGACGGATGAAGAAGTTTACCAAGTAATGCAAGATATGCGTAATCATAATATAGATATGCTAACTTTAGGGCAGTACTTACAACCATCTCCACATCATGCTCCAGTGTTAAGATACGTGCATCCAGATATATTTAAGGAAATGGAAACTTTTGCCTATAAAATTGGCTTTAAGCATGCAGCAGTTGGTGCATTAGTTCGCTCCAGTTATCATGCAGACGAACAAGCACAAAGGATAGTTAAATAATGAATGAACAAATTAAAGTACGCATTGAATCAATTGATGCAGAAGCTAAAGGTATTGCACGCATTGATGGTAAAACCATATTTATTAATGATGTGCTACCAAATGAAGAAGTCTTAATTGAAATTTATAAAAGAAAACCCACGTTTGATTTAGCACGTTTAATTAAGATTATTACTCCAAGTATTGATAGAGTAGAACCCCTATGCCCCAATTTTGGCAATTGTGGTGGGTGTTCCTTACAACATATGGAATTTAATGCTCAAATTTTAAGTAAACAAAAAGTTCTTATTGATAATCTAAAACATATAGGACGAGTAGAAACACAAAACGTTCTACAACCAATTATTGGAACTCCTTGGGGATATAGACACAGAGCGCGCATGTCTGCAAAATATGTATTTAAAAAAGATAGTGCTTTGGTTGGTTTTAGAGAAAAGGGATCTCCATATGTTGCGGATATGAGCGAATGCTTAGTGTTACCTAAGCATATTTCAGACATAATTCCCAATTTACGTCATTTAATCAGCCAATTATCAATAAAAGATAAAATCCCACAAATTGAGGTTGCAATTGGCGATAAAATAAATGTTTTAGTATTTAGAGTAATGGAACCGCTTTCTTCTACGGATGAAGAGATAGTAATAGCTTTTGTTAATGAACATAATAAAACCATGCTTGAAAAAGTCCAAGAAAGCAATAAACTACTGCAAGTTTGGCTGCAGCCTAAAGGATTAGATAGTGTTTACCCGTTTTACCCATTAAATGTTCCTCCACTAAGCTATGAATTAAAAAATTTTGGAATCGAGATGCCATACTTTCCAACAGAATTTACCCAAGTAAACCCACTAATTAATCAAGAAATGATTGATTTGGCACTAAATTTATTAGATATACAGGAAGATGATGAAATCTTAGATTTTTTCTGTGGAATTGGTAACTTTACATTACCAATGGCTACAAAGGCTAAGCATGTATTTGGAATTGAAGGTAGCAGTCAATTAGTTGCCCGAGCAACACAAAATGCAAAACATAATAACCTTGCAGATAAAACCAATTATATGAACGCTGATTTATTTACAATTGATAGCCAATGGCTAAAAACATTGGGTAAGCGCAATAAATGGCTTATTGACCCGCCAAGAGATGGAGCAGCAGAATTAATAAAATCTATAACACCAGATATTGCACCTAGTAAGATTGTATATATTTCGTGCAACCCTGCAACTTTAGCTAGGGATGCTGGCGTATTAGTTAATACTCATGGTTATCAATTAGTAAATGCTGGAGTTATGAATATGTTCCCTCATACTTCACATGTAGAGTCAATCGCTGAATTTATCAAAATTACTCATCGTCTTTGAATCCTGCACTTTGTCACAGGAACGCCTGCATCCCTACATAAAACGTGCCTTATGTACTATATGTACACGGTGTCACGTTTTATTTCGGCATTTCGTGTCCAGAACATACTTGCATGGAAATCAACTACTTATAGTATATATGACATAAAAAGCCAAAAAATGTAGCAAGAGTTGATGCAGGTAAATAGTTTACGTATCTTTGTGTTTGGTGATTAAGAGTATTGGAATATCTGAATCGTGCGCAATATCTTCTGCAACACCACCAGTAATAAAATGAGAAAATGACCCCAAATGATGTGAACCCAACACAAATAAATCAGCCTGCCAAGCCTTAGCATCATCGATAATCATTAATGCTAAATCAGATCCATAATTTTCTAATAAAACCACTTCTGCATCGACACTTTTAGTTTTAATCGTTTCTTTTACATGGCTCATAAGCTTATTTGCTATTTCTAACAAGGTATCTTTAAGTTCTGCAACTCCAACCATTTCAATACCAAAAGTAATTTGTTCCAAATTCACCACATGAGATATTCTTACCTTTGCTCCTGTATCCTTAGCCAAATCTAATGCTTCGCTAAGTACTTTATCGGAAATATCTGAATTATCAATTGGTACGTATATTTTATTAAACATATTTTCCCCCTTAATTATTTGCCATCTGTCAATATTATAATGTAATTAGTTGTATCCCCGCAACTATTAATTTAATTATTTTTAAATTAAATAATTATCAGCAATAATTAGTAGGATAGAATCAAATTTTGTGTCATGAAGTGAGAGCCAATTTAGTACTTTTCATAGCAGATTGGAAGATGTTGAACAGATTCTTTAAGTTAAGATGGCAACATTAAATGATTCTTGTGTTACAATTACCCTCTTATATATTAATAAATTAAGGTATATTTAAAATATGGATACTTTACAACTTATTTTTCCAAGCATGATAATAATAGTTTTAGCACTTAAACTTTATTTAAATAAGCGCCAAGCAAATTCAGTAAAAACTCATTTTAATACTGTACCTGCAAGGTTTAGTACTTCAATAGAATTAAATGCACATCAAAAATCAGGTAACTATACTCTAGCTAAAATAGGACTAGGGAATATAGAAATTATACTAGGCAGTCTATTAGCAATAATATTTACCTCTGGTGGTTTAATTCAATATCTGGATAATCAAATTAGTAGTAGATTAGCTAATTACCCACTAACACAAGGAATTGCACTAATTATATCACTAATGTTTATTAGCATGTTGTGTAATCTGCCACTTAGCTTATACTCTACATTTAATATTGAAGAGCGTTTTGGTTTTAACCACATTACTATTAAATTATTTATTCTAGATACCATAAAATCAATGGTCTTATTTGCTGTAATAGGAATACCGCTACTATATATTGTATTATGGTTAATGACTATTATGGGTAGCCTATGGTGGATTTGGGTATGGGCTACATTTTGTGCATTTAATATTATCCTTATGCTAGCTTATCCAACCTTTATTGCGCCTATATTTAATAAATTTATCCCCCTTACAAATGAAGAGTTACGCATTAAAATAAATAATTTATTAAAAAAATGTGGATTCCAATCAAATGGAATTTTTGTAATGGATGGTTCAAAGCGCTCAAGCCACGGCAATGCCTACTTTACTGGAATTGGTAAAACCAAACGCATTGTATTTTTTGATACTTTAATCAATAAACTTACACCCAATGAAATTGAAGCTATACTTGCTCATGAATTAGGGCATTTTAAAAAGAAACATATCATTAAACAAATTATTGTATCTTTTTTAATTTCTCTTATGACGCTATTCGTATTAAGCTTACTGATAAATCAACCCATGTTTTATAATGCATTAGGAATTACCATCCCAAATAATGCAAATGCTTTAATTCTCTTTGCTTTAGGTTTAAATGTAGTTATGTTTCCTTTCTCCCCCCTTAGTAGCTATTTATCGCGTAAAAATGAATTTGAAGCAGATGATTTTGCCAAGAAATATAGTAATAAAGATGATTTAATTAGCGGATTAATCAAGCTATATAAAGAAAACTCCTCAACCTTAACTCCAGATGAATTATATGCTAAATTTTATTACTCACACCCACCTGCAAGTATTAGAATCGCTCATTTAGAGCAAACCTTGTGACTTTAGGATTAGTAGTTAAAAGTTTCGGCTATAGCTTTATTGTTGAAATTGAAAACAAAACTTTTAAAGCAACCGCTAAAAGTAAAAAAACCGATTATGTAGTAGGTGACATAGTCCAGTTGCAAATGGTAAATGATACCCAAGTACATATCTTGGGCTTGCAAACACGTAATAATCTTATATTTCGCTCAGATCAGAACAAGAGTAAAATTATTGCAAGTAATGTAACACAAATTATTATTGTAATTGCTGTAAAACCAAATTTTAATATTAGTTTTTTAAATAGCTGCTTAATTTCTGCTGAATCACAAAACATTCACCCCATTATTGTAATTAATAAAATTGATCTGCCAGAAAGTATTAGTTTTATTGAAGAAATTGAAGAGTTATATGTTAATAAGTTAAATTATCAAATAATTAAACTATCCGCACTTACCGAATGTAATGAATTAATGCCATTTTTGATAACCAATCGTAATTTATTAATTGGACAATCAGGTGTTGGTAAATCAACCATTACTAATAAAATCATACCCGATGCAAATGCAAGAACTGGAGCTATTACCAAATCAGAAACCAGTGGTAGCCATACCACAACTAATGCTACTTTATATCATTTAAATGCCAATACTGATGTTATTGATTGCCCTGGACTACATGAGTTTGGATTATATCATTTAGAAGTGGATACTCTTGCTAGTTTATTCCCCGAATGTAGAGATCTTATTGATAAATGTAAATTTAGAAATTGTAGACATTTAAATGAGCCTAACTGTGCAATTGTTAGTGCAGTGAAAAATAAGGAAATGAGTCAACAGCGTTTTGATTTTTTACAACGATTAACCCAAAAATTACAAAATAAGCAATCTTATTAGTTTAAATAAGTAATTTATCTGATAAGATATCAATATTATAACCTAAGCATAATATATAATAAATATAAATTAATATAATCTTTCTTACTATAACCTCTAGTTAAAGTTTTTCTTTGATGAAAACAACTAAACATATCTGTTCTTTCAAAGTTCTATAATCTTTCAACAATCTCAGCTCTTTCAAATTTACCAAAATCAGGACAATATCAAAGATATGCTAACCGTGATAAACAAAGAAACAAATAATATTACTCACAGTCTTTTAAGTATACTTTGATCTTGAAAATCAGATGAAAGGGAGCTTCCTTCTGATTTTTTTAACGCTACAATTATGCAACTTACTTAATAAATCTACCATTACGCATTTCACTCATCTTAAATATATCACTCAATTTAGAATAATGCATATGCGCAAGTGCTACGGCTAAAGCATCAGCAGCATCAGATTGTGGATCACCATCCAAATTTAGCATATATTTAACCATCTTAGATACTTGCTGCTTTTCAGCATGACCATAGCCAACAACTGATTGCTTCACCTGTAATGCAGTATATTCTGCCACATCTAACTCATGCAACACACAAGCAGCTATAGCAACACCCCGAGCCTGACCTAAAAGTAGTGTGGATTGTGGATTAACATTAACAAATACTTTTTCTACAGCTGAAATATCTGGCTTAGAAGCTGCAATTACTTCAGTAATCCCGCTTAATATTGCTTTCAAGCGTAATGCTAAAGTAGTATGAGAATCAGTACAAATCACTCCTGAAGTAACATAAATTGGTTTATTGTCAATTATATCTATCACCCCAAAACCAGTTTTTCTGAGACCAGGATCAATTCCAAGAACACGCATTTTAATCATTCCAAGCTATTTTAATATTTAGTATTATAACAAAATAATTGCGGTGCAATATGTATTTTCAACTGCACAATACCTAAAAGTAGTAAAATATATACTTAAACATATAAAATAAATATTATAAAATTTTGGAGTTAGACTCAATGTCAAACAAATTTAACTTAGATCCAGAGCTAACAAAAGCTGCATTAGATTATCATAAATACCCGACCCCAGGGAAAACACAAGTTGTTTCAACAAAACCTGTTGCCACCCAAAGGGATTTATCATTAGCATATTCCCCAGGAGTGGCAGCACCTTGTATTGAAATTGAAAAAGCCCCCCTAACTGCTTATGACTATACCAATAAAGGCAATCTAGTTGCCGTAATTACCAATGGCACAGCAGTACTAGGACTAGGAAATATCGGAGCCTTAGCTGGTAAACCAGTAATGGAAGGCAAAGGGATTTTATTTAAAAAATTTGCAGGTATTGATGTATTTGATATCGAAGTTAATGAAACAGATGTCGATAAGTTTGTAAATATTGTTGCTGCATTGGAGCCTACATTTGGTGCAATAAATCTTGAAGATATAAAAGCTCCTGAATGCTTTGCAATTGAAGAAAAACTAAAATCTCGCTTAAAAATCCCAGTTTTTCATGATGATCAACATGGAACCGCTATTGTAGTAGTTGCAGGGGTAATTAATAGCCTAAAAATAGTTAATAAAGAATTATCTAAAGTTAAGATTGTTGTTTCTGGAGCTGGTGCAGCAGCTATTGCGTGTCTTAATTTATTAGTTCTAATGGGAGCCTCCAAAGAGAACATCTTTGTTTGTGATTCTAAAGGGGTCATTTATGAAGGTCGTGAAGCAAACTTTGCCCCATCAAAGCAATTATATTGCCAAAAAACCAATTATCGCACACTACTTGATGCCATAGAGAATGCAGATATTTTCTTAGGGGTATCTGGCCCAGCTACTGCTACTCAAGAAATGATAAAGAAAATGGCAAGAGATCCTTTAGTGTTTGCATTAGCAAACCCAACCCCAGAAATCATGCCAGAATTAGTAAAAGAGGTCCGCCCTGATGCGATTATTGCAACTGGACGTAGTGACTACCCAAACCAAGTGAATAATGCCTTATGCTTCCCTTATATCTTTCGTGGAGCTTTAGATGTTGGCGCAACAAGTATTACTGAGGAAATGAAAATTGCAGCAGTAAATGCAATTGCCGAACTAGCAACGCAAGAACCTAGTGAATTGGTAGCTAATGCCTATGGTGGTGCTGAGATTAAATTTGGACGGAATTACATTATCCCTAAACCTCTAGACCCTAGATTAATCATGGTTATTGCTCCAGCAGTAGCCCAAGCTGCGATAAATTCTGGTGTGGCAACTAGACCATTTAAAGATATAGAAAACTATAAAACCAAACTTAACCAATACATATATAAATCAAATATGTTTATGCGTCCAGTATTTAATCTAGCTCGCAGTAACCCCAAACATGTGATTTTATGTGAGGGTGAAGATGAGCGAGTATTGCGCGCAACGCAAGAGATTATTGATCAAAATCTTGCAAAAATCACTTTAATAGGCAGGCCGTCGGTTATTGAAAAGCGGATAGAAACTCTAGGCTTACGAATCCGCCCAGAAAAAGATTTTGCGATTATCAATAATGAAAGCGACCATCGCTTTAAAGAGTTCTGGTCAACTTATTATGAATTAAGAAAACATAAGGGAGTATCTCCAGAATCAGCTCGCCGAGAAGTAACACGCAATACCACACTAATTGGGGCAATTGCCCTACATATGGGCATCGCTGATGCATTAATCTGCGGAACTTTTGGTAGATTTTATGAGCATTTTAATATTTTACGGGATGTACTTGATTATGATAACCCTGAGAAAATTGCAGGGGCTATGAATGCTCTAATAATCCCAACAGGGAATCTGTTTATAACCGATACTTTTGTTAATCATAACCCCACAAAAGAGGAGCTATATCATATTACTTTAAATGCTATAAAAACTATCAAACGTTTTGGTATTAGCCCTAAAGTTGCCCTACTATCACATAGTAGCTTTGGCTCTGATATGTGCTCAGCCAGCGCGCACAAAATGCGCGATCTATGCTCCATGTTAAAAGATACTCTGCCAGATTTAGAGATTGATGGTGAAATGCATGGAGATGCCGCATTAGTGCCTGCAATACTACAACAAGTAATGCCTGATTCTCCCCTTAAAGGATCAGCAAATCTACTAGTTATGCCAAATATTGAAGCAGCTAATATATCTTATAATCTATTACGAGTATCATCACCAGATGGAATAACTGTAGGACCTATGCTTATGGGATTAAAAAAACCAGCGCATGTGCTTAGCCCTATTTCTTCGGTACGCAGAATTGTGAATATGGTAGCTTTAGCTTCGGTTGAAGCACAGTAGTAAGATCAGCATAAGTAGTGAAGTTACAATTTAAACTTCACTACTTATTCGTATTACATTGGATATTCAAGTTTGGTAATAGATGAAAATAGTACGAAAATAAAAACAACACTAAATAACTGAACCATTTTTCTCATTTGTAATTCCTAGAATAAGCACTTATAATTTATGAAGTATTTTAATTTTATTGCCATTATATTAATACTAACAACAATACTTATAAAGATGAACTAAAACATCAACGAAAATACCTTTGCTAATTAAATAGCAAAGGTATCAAGTAATGTTAGAGTTTACGTAAACTTGTTAATTAAGCTTGATTTTCATGTAACCTAATTACCTTAAATGACTCAGTAATAGGCGCCAACACTCCTTGATAAATGTTTTCTAAAGGATTACTATAGTAGTTTGGATCCAATACATCTCTTGTTATATTTGTATCTTGATACCTAACTGACCATCCACCATCAATTGGAGAGTAATTTAACCCCGAAATAGTTATAAATTTAGAAGCAATCCCATCCTGTAATTGTAATTTACCCTTAATCTTCATCCATTTACCATCACAATTGATCCCATACATATAGTGACTAGGAGCAGATATCGGAGCTAAAATACAACTTGCCACATGAAAACCACTTGATGCAGGATCTAAATCATGAACATATAGCTCCGTTTCATATGAATTCTTTTCTAAATAATCAATTAGTTGTAATTCGAAATCCTCCAATGCAAAATCAGAAGATTTTAATGCATCACCCACATTGTTCTTGATATTAATACAATCATCAGATACATATCCTTTATAGCAATTTAAAACCTTATATATAGGACTTTGGTAAACATCATGAAGTTGGGCTCCTAAACGTTTAGCTGAATCCTTCAAATTATCAACTGCTGAAAGGTCTAGATTACCAGAAAGTGCAGTTAAGTAATGTGTTACAAATTGATAATCATACATAGTTTTATCATAACTGCTAGTTAGTGACTGCATCGCTTGCAAAACCTCAGAGCTTGGATCTATAGCTCCAGTCTGGATACCTAAAGTATTATAATCAGAAGGTACTGGATTAGTGTAGTATAGCCTATCAAAATCAATACTTCCATCGGCTTTAGTTAGCTGCATGTCTAGAGTATTTGCATATTTTATAATATTCGAAGTCATTTTATTACAAGCTCCAGCATCTGCTCCAGCAACACTGCCACAATCTACAAATGGATAATTACCAGTACTGCTTTCTATCTGCCCAAATATATCATTTAACTTCTCTGGTTGACCACCTTGCTGTATAGCACTTAAAGAAAAGTTAACATGTACATTAGAATTATCAGCAGCTGTCTTGATTGTGGTGGCAATATTTGATAGCCCCATCTGCCCCGTTATTGCACCCATAAATTTCTGTTGATCTGCATGGGAATTAAATGACAAGGTTAATCTCACCCCTAATACTGCACCAGCATCCATTTGCTCTATATATGAATTCCCACACATTTGTCTAAAGCGTGTTTGATCATGATGGACCAACTCTGCAGCAACAGGCGTTAATGCTGCATCGCCTTGATTTAATGCCCCATTCTTAAACTTTGCAAATCCAGTATATTTAGACAAATAAATTATATTTGTTGAATATGCGCTATCTTTAGAATCAGTTGCAAATTGAGCCGCAACAGACATACTAAAACGATCACCACCATACTTTCCGCTTACATCAACCCCCAAATTATTTTGTAAAGTAGAAAGGCTCTGCTCCTGTTCCATTTTTATTATAGCTGTTGGATTTGCTACATTCATATTATTTTGGTCTCGGGATGCTGATAAACATGATTGACCTGAAGTAGCTGTATGACTTGACATGTCATACCCAGAACCCATACCAACCATAAAAAGCCCGTCTTTTAAGGATTTATCTTCCGCATTACCTTTCAATGACATAGTTTTGCTAGATTTTATGCTGTTTTGTAACGTATTACTCCCAACATTACCCACCTGGTTGTCACAGCCAGATAATATTGCTAAACCCAATAAACAGCCGGATATTATGCTTAAATTTTTGTACCTTTTCATGAAAATTAACTCCCTTTATTATTAATTGTTCAAAAGTAAAACCTTTAACTAGCGAAGTTGTAAGACCATCAACTTATTTATAAATTGTGAGCTTACTCCATTATATAGAGCATTTACCAAAAACTCCCCTAAAAATAAATGTTGATCTAAAGCATTATTAATTAATGGTGTATTAATTTGATAACTAAATGTATTAATACTTCCATCTCCCATTTTATAAGAATAATTTAAATTTCTTATTGACATTGTATTAATTTTATCTCTAAATATTTTAACTTTTAGATCTTTTCCATCATCCATGTCAGAAGAAATTTGCCCATTACAATTTACAAAATATAAACCGTTAACCTCTTCTGACAATGGATAGATGCCACACCTAGCTACTCTATCTTTAGATATTGGTAAATCTATGTAATACTGATTTAATTTTATGTACTCTACTAGATAATCATATTTATTCAACAATCTTATTCTTTCTGCAAAAATATTATCGCGAATTAATTGGCAACTAGTTGAAACATATCCATTAAAACAATCCATTAAATGCATTTGAGAATTATGATACATGTACATAATCCTATTATACCTACTTATATTATCCGATAAGTCTTGTGCCATTCCAGAAGACATAACACCTTTAACTGAAAGCATGTTTTGATAATCATTTAGCAGGGATAAATTGCCCGCATCCTCATAATATTGATGAGTTATCTGTTGCATAGCATTTAAAGTTGAAGGGTTTACATCTGTTTCCCCAGGATAAATTCCCACACTATTCCACTTAGAAACTACAGGGTTTGACAAAAAATAATCACTTGCTGTTTGCATCTGCTGTGGAACTTCAATGACATAATGTAGCAGGTCATTAATTAGCTGTACACAATTGTTATTCCCACCAGTACCACAATCAAGAACTGGATACCCATCATCCCCCACGCTACCGCCATTATGAATAAAAACATTTTCTAACAATGATGGGTTACCGCCTAATTGTATTCCCGAAGCAGTTAAATGATAATGCACATTATTCGGGTTAGCAACTATTTTTGCAAGAATACTTTCTAATCCACCAACCCGTTCAAAAGAATCAGTATAATAATTTTTTTCAATTGCTGAATCAAACTTTAAAGTCAAATGAAATAACACACTCGCCCCAGCATCCAAATTTGCAACAAAACCATCGCCACACATTTGCCTAAACTCAGTAGGAGACTTATGCAATAAGTCTTCGGCCTCCTTAGTGAGAGAATCCTCACCCTCAATCAGATTATTGTCATTAAATTCTGCGGTTCCTGCATACTGATAAGCATAGTTTATATTTAATGAATAATCGGTATTTTGACTTGCAGAGCCATAGCTATATGCATCACTCACACTAAAAGGTCCAGCATTTATTGTTTCAGATAACTCAACACCTAAAGCACGCTCAACTATTTGTAATGATTGCACCTGAGAAAAATCTAAAATAGCATGTGGATTTTTAATTACCCATCTACTTTGATCTCCCCCGTCACGCAAACAACTTGAATGGGATGTCGGACGTTGTGACATAGTATCATAAGTGCCGCCAATAGTATACAAAGTGGACAATTTATGCAAACTGCTATGGGCATTAGCATTTAAGCACATAACAGAGATTAACCCAACAAATATTATCTTTACTTGCTTCATATTTTTATCCATACCTTATTATTAAATGCCCGTTATTTTGATAATGAGTATACGTAGATTTGGTGATTATTATCAGTCGTAGCATACAGCTTATTATTATGCACATAGATTTTATCGATTCGGGGATTATTTTGCCCAATCCTAGTAAATGGCGTCCATTCTTTATCTGTCAGTTTTGCGGAAGAATATACATTACCATCACTTTTTATATAGATAGTATCTTTTTCTATTACCATCTGTAGCGCTTCCCTAGATCCAACGTGAATACTGCCAACATGCAAAAACTCCCCCCCCATATTATTTTTACTTTTATAAAAAATCTGCTGCATATCTGTCGGTATACTTTCGGTAGTTAAAGACAAATCTAATGCTACCCCACTAGAATTTGCTACCATAGCCCTTGATTTATATTCACCATCCTTGGAGTAAGAGCCATATATTTGCCAATTACCATCACTTGATTGATAATAAACACTGTCTTTATCTTCTAGATATGCTTCTGATTCAAAAATAATTCCTCTATTATATAGAGCTGCCTTAAGTGGGGCGCTTGTCTGCCAAACAGTACAATCATCTACATTGCAAGAGAATACCCTCTGTCCAAGTCTAGAGTTATCAGCAATTGCATATATGGTACCTTGTCTTAATGATAATTTTAAAATTTCCCAACGATTCTTGTCAGGAAATATAATATCTTGATTAATATCAGGTAACTTTTTCCAATTAGCACCATTCGTAGAGCAATTTATATCAAAATAGTCATCCACTATATAATCAGGGGTATGATTCAACGTTATTGCACATACATGAATGTCATCGGAGACTAATAATGCATCAATAAGTGCAATACTACCTCCGAATTCTCCACCCCATTCAACCCAACTTCCCCCCTGAGAAGTTAATACACCACCAGGTGCATTATATGGGTTAGCATAAACATATACGTTGTCGCCATTAAAACTTAGCGGTCCAGGTGTAGCCGATCCCCATCTATCAAACGTAGTCACCCCACCAAATGTACCCCATTGTTGATCAATAGTTAATGGCACTGTAATTGTTGGATAATTATTAGTTATTATGCTTAATTCTGTATTACCAATAGCATCGCCCCTTACATAAAAACTACATGATTTTTTATGTAAATCATAACTAGATGGGTCTATTGGATTAGCACAAGTATTTGACTCTATAGTCGCAACCTTATTATTTGAATTACTTATAGTAATAGCTATAGGAGTTTTTAAGTTTTGCATATTAACTATTGATAGTGTATACTGATGAGTACCCCCTAGTACCACATCCGCAATACCGGTATTATTGCTTAAAACTAAATTACCAGCATCAAATTGCTCAGGAAGATTAGCCCCTACTTGGTTACAAGAAATAACAAGCGGTAGCAATAAAAAACATACTAGATATCTAGATAAATATTTAAGTTTTATTAACATGATTATACTCCTTTACGTATAGAGTTAACTATTGCAGATTTATGAGATTTTGGAGTTGTTGGGTCTTCTTGTGTTATGGTAAAATCCGAGAGATCATAACCACTACTTCGAGTGAAATTTACTGACCCTGATTTTAATTTGTTACCTGTGCGTAAGCCAATATTGTAGGACATATTAGTACTACTTAAACCATTACTGTACAACCCATCAACTTGCCAATATTTAAAGTCCGAGTTATAATTTATATTTTGTGCCACGAATCCACCTTCAGTGCCTAATGTAGCATTTAGATTCTGCCCAGCTAAAGCAAGTGTATAAGGTATAGGTTTTACTAAATTAAAATTAGATAACTGAGATAGCTGAGTATAAACTTGAGGGCGCATAAAATTTAATACAAAATTAGTCGTTTGTGTATCATGGCATTGCTCAGGTGCTCCTCCATGATGTGCTTGGACGTATACCGTATATGAGCAACTATCTACACTACAATTGCCGCCATCAACCCATACCTTACCTCCAATATCCCAAGTTCCACCACCACAACCTTGGTCATCTTGACTAAATACAGTTTTACTATAGCCATTAAGTGGAATATCTTCCTCAATCGTGTTCTCTCGCCAATTCTGGCAAGCAGCATTAGCTCCCCCAGTTACATGTAAATGAACTAATCCTCTATTGGTTAGGTCAACTGATGTGCTAATAGATGCATTTGCTAAAGCGCGCGCTCCACCACATGCCCAAACTTCTGATTTACCAGATGTAGATGATTGTGGAGTGACTAGTTGCGTTACCTTACCAACTGTTACTGGATTAGTACTTGAAGCATCGGTTAGGATCTGCATTCCTGGTGCAATACTTAGGTTATTTTGACTATCAATATTTATAGTATCTTCTTGATAAATAGGTATCCCATATGGGGCATAAATATCAAATCGGGGTGTTGTAAATTGATAACTAAGATTTACTAATTTAAATGGATTATATGATGGTGTTAGCACGCCACTAGTTAAAACCCCATCAGTATCCATTACCATAGATGCCCCCTCAGGGTGAGCATTACCACTCGCCACTTCAAACTCAACTCCACTTTTATCCTGTTGTGGAATAGGAACACCAGATGCATAATTTGCAACAAGGTTAAAAGCTTTTGGCCATCCTGGGTAATAAAACTCAGCATCTGTAGCTATGCTAATTAAATCTCGTTGAATTGCATCTGTAGATGTAGCAGATACTTGATAAACCAATAAACACTCATCCTCAAAATTATCTAAATGATTAACTTGGTTTAAGGTAGTATCATTAGTTAAGCTACATTCTTTAAAACCAGCATAATAAGCATCGCTACTTTCAATTGAAGCACGGTGAATCAATTGAAAGTTTAAATTCTGCGGCGGTGATATATTAGTAATATTTACAATTTTAGATTTGGTGTTTTTGATTAGAAGCATTTGATAAAGATTTTTATTACTGCTAACTGCGCTGCCAGCATAATATTGTGTTTCAATTGGTAACACCACTCGGTACTCTGCAATACTATCATCTTTCTTAGAAACTGCAGCAGCAAATGACATTAACCCAGGAATCTCGTCATTATTAGGAGCCATTTTTATTGAGAATACTATACGATCGACCTTAGGAAACTTTTCAACATCGTACTTAAGACGTATATATGCCGAACAAGAATCCCCAGCCTTAGCAAAAGTTGCTGATTCACAATTTATATCACGCAACTCAAGATCCTGTCCATAATCAGGAATCGGGCGTGGTCTAATTTCATAAATTAATCCCCCAACCTTTGTTGGTTGAATATCTTGCCCCACATTAGCAACGCTTAATGTCAACAAATGCCATGCGGTATCCCGAAGATCTGTACTTAACCCCTCAGGATCTAGGCGTCCATCAATTGTCCATTTCAAATCCATTGCTAATGAATCTTGGGATTTTATACCATTTGTATTAAACTTATTTGATTGACCTGATTGTATTTGGTTTTTTGAACTACTACCAACCTGACCAATATCACAACTAGAAAGAAAAACAGTAATAACTGATAACGTAAAAAAATTAACTATTTTAGAAAATTTAGGAAAACAAAACAGACCCACGATACACCCCACACACTATTGACACTTGTTTATAAAATTAAAGACGTTATTGTATCATGAGCACAAAATAACCAACATATAGATTTATAAAAACCTGATTTAGTTATTATTTTTTATTATTATTTTCAATTATATAAATACTCTGGTATAATTCTAGCCTTATTTAAAAAATCATTTCAAAAGGCGTAATCATTCATGGGAACAATAAATAAATTTACATTAGCATCTTTGGGAATACTTAGCTTATCTATATTAACTGGGTGTGATAATGAAGTCGGCAATACTGGTGGCACAACTACACCCCAAAAAGTTGTAATACAAAGCACGCAACCTAAAACCGCAATAAAAGGACTTGGCGATGGATTTTACATGGTTAGAATGGGCTCTGCATTTGATATGTCATCCAATACAGCAACTTCGTCTCAGTCATGCTTAGTTGCATCGCAAGATCAAAACAATATAACCATAACAAACCCTAGTACAATCATTGGATTTGACTCTCAACAAAGTTTATCTAGTTTAGAAAATAATCTAAATACTTCAAGTTTATAAAAGCGCACCTTACAAAGTTTTAATCTGCTATAAAGGATATGTATCTGAAGATTGTATCAATATTAAAAATGATATAGATGAAGCCCTTAGTTCACCTCAATTTGCATTACGTGGTAATGAGCAAGCATTAATAGATTATTTAGAAAGCAACTCGTACCAAACTAATCTATATATGGGAAATGAAACTAATACAGGAAATTCTTTTAATAAACAAAAATGCTCTATGATTCCAGTATCATCTGAATCATATGGTAAATTTATATTAAATTGTAATAATCAATGGATGAAGACTAATAATTTAATTATAAAACATGGTCCAATATACCAAACTGTTTCTATTTCTGGTTTAAACTATACTCCGCTAGATAGCTCATGGGTAGTCCGCTACAGTGATATAACATTATTAAATGATGTGCTTGATCCAAATTACTTTGTTATACCTAATGAAGCTATTTATATAAACTACTTAGCCCCAAAAATTGAAGATTTTCACTTAAATAAAATGTACGAAAATCAAGGATAAAGCATATTGTTCTTTATGTAATAAATGCCAATTTAGTATTGGCATTTATTATAATCCTGACAATTACCTCACCCACCATACCTAGCGTTAAATTTTATCCTCTCTTGAAGATCGATAATCTTTGAGCTAATAATATCATCTAAAGTATCGCTATCGTTTTTCTTAGCAACATTAATTGCTAATTTATACTTCTCTAATGCACCTTTGTAATCATTTCTAATATATAACTGATTGCCTAAAGCATAATAGTAGCGATATGGATTATTTAGATTAGAATCAGCATAAATATAAGCGGTTCGTGACCATATGTCTAGATCATTTGGATATTGTTGAGCTAAACCTAATAAATATTTAGCGGCTTGTTTTAGCTCTTTAGCCCTAATCTCCATATCAACCTGCCCAATCCATAAACCTTTATAATCAGGGTAAGCACTTAAGCCTTGCTCATACACTCTACGCGCTTCAGAAAAGCTTTTACTTGCGCTATAGGCTAAAGCTTTTAAACTAAAATAAGCTGGATGGTTAATTAAATGTGAATCCGTGATTTTATGTAAATATGCAAGTGTGGCGATAGGATTATTATTTCCCAAATAGGCAAAAGCAATTCCATAATATTGAGTATTGATATTATTATATCTTTTGGTTTTGATTGCTTGTTGATAGAAATTTAATGCAGAAGATGGACCAAGCTGCCTAGTTCGACACTTTTCACGGATAATTAGGAATGATAAGCTATCAGCCCTCATTTTGACAGGAAGTTGATTGGCTCTTTCTTGAGCTTCGCTGATACGCTCAGAATTAACTGGATGAGTTTGTAAAAAAGCTAAGGCTTCATTATTATTAAATCTATTAACTTCTGCCATTCTAGCAAAAAACTGTGGCATTGCATGCGGGTCAAAATCAGCATTATACATAATACCCTGCCCCACTCTATCTGCTTCACGCTCAAAATCCCTAGAAAAAGATAAGATGTTTTGTACTGCTAATCCTTGCCCACCATTAGCCGCAATAATAGCAGCACCAGGATTAATGGGGGCTAATAAAGCTCCAGCTAAAATACCAGCCAGAGATAACCACTGGTTCCGATTATAAATCGCAATATTTCTAAAAATATGGTGCTGTACAATATGCCCAATCTCGTGTGATACCACAGATGCAAGCTCTGCTTCAGATTGTGCAGTATACACCAAACCATTATAGATACAAATATATCCACCAGGCAAGGCAAAAGCATTGATCTCTTTACCTTTTAATCCATAAAAATTAAAAGCTTGCATAGATAAAGGAGAATAGCTAACTAAATTATCGCCCAGATTATTAATATAATCACTAAAATCATAATCTTGCAGCATATCCCCTTGTGCGGATATATCAGATATAATCTGCTGCCCCAAAAAGTTTGCATCGCTCGGGCTTAAGTTCGCACGGTCTGAGTCCCCCAGATCTGGAAGAAATTTTGAATACTCGGAGGGTAAGGCACAACAAGTATGAGCCATAGCACCAAATAAAGTAATATCTATTATTTGGCGCAAAAACCCACGGCGGGAAATATCCGCCACTAACTCTTTTTGGTCTAGGAGAGGCTTGCTCCTTGATTTATATAATAACTCTAGATATTTTTTACAATTAGCAATCATATTCAACACCTAAAATTATTAATATTTTACTGTAATTGCTTTGCTAAATCATTTAAGTATTTAGTAATAGCATCTAAAGTTTTTTGGTTAGGGGCATCGTTAACTGATTTTATGGTTAAGGATGTTTTATCACCAACTGCATTTAGGGTTACTATATACTGCGCTTCTGGCATTTTTAAGTTAGTACCATTACCACTTCCAAATAGTTTACTAAAAAACCCAGTTTCTGGAACATTAATTTGCGACTGTAGAGAATAAACATAATATTCACCAGTAGTGCGGTTCTTATCGGTAACTCCAAGCCCCACTCGGTCTAAAGCTAGCCCAGTACGCCACCAAGATCTATCAAAAGAATCATTTATAATAACTTGGTTATTTACAATTGTTGCATTTTTAAGTGCAACCGCTGATTCCACAGCGACTATTTGTTTAACGTGTTTAACTTGTTCTGGGTTTAAGCCAGAAAACACCATAAACTGCATTAAAAATTCTAACTCTAGTTGTGGATTAGGCGGTAAGGACATCCACCGAGTAATTTGTCTGTCTGAAGTTTCTATAGTGGAATTTGCTGATGGCACACATCCGGGATAGATTTCGCTCATTTGAATATCGGTTACAAATAATTGTGTGTCGTTGCCATTTTGCCACATGGTAATTCTAAACATATACTGGGTACGCATGGAATACATCTCACCCCAACCAGCCCATTCAAAAAACCCGCGGATTCCAGTCTGAGAGACAACATTATTCCTTGTAGCCCAATCAGTTTGAATTACCCCAACGTTTTGATTCTGGTATTTTATACTCAATCCTTGTTGATTCAGAAAATCTGACATCATTGGCCAAACTTGATCCACACTCTTATTTTTTATAACTAACCAACGCTCAGAACCACCTTGTTGTATACTCATATCTTTAATACTATTTACTACATATTGTGGTTTATCTTTTGTTTGATTAATCATCTTATAGTTGTTGTTGGTATCTGGCACATCTAACCCTGGAGGTACAACTAGATTTTCGGTTTGGCTTGGTGCCGCACCTTGAGTACTGTATTGTGATGCTGGAGTATAATTAGCGCATCCATAGATAAAAACAACACTCAATAACATTAACACATTTTTCTTTAACTTGTACATATCTTACCTTTTTGTAACCTGCTCAATTGTTGATTTTATTTTTACTTGAAACGCATCACTTAATACAGTTAGTGGCAACCTAACATAAGGTGATACAATAATTTGGCTATGATATAGCGCCCACTTTAATGGAATTGGATTAGCCTCAATAAACATTGCACTGTGTAATTCAAGTATCTCATTATTAGCTGCAATTGCTAAAGCCTTTTCTCCAGAAATAGCATGCTTACACATTTTACTCATTTGCGCTGGGACCAAGTTGCTAACTACAGAAATCACACCATCCCCACCGCACATCATATAAGCAAGGGAAGTTGCATCATCACCGGACAATAACATAAAATCCTGCGGCTTATATTTTAGTAAATAAGATAAGCGCTCTACATTTCCTGTTGCATCCTTTATACCAACTATATTTTTAAAATCATGTGCCAGCCTTAATATAGTGTCATTTTGTAAATCAGAACTAGTGCGGCCAGGAACATTATACAATAGAACTGGATATTTACTTACTTTCGAGATTTGAGAAAAATGTTGGTACATACCCTCTTGCGTGGGCTTCATATAATATGGGGTTATTGCCATTATATAATCAATACCCACAACTTTATTTAGTTTATTAATAAAATCAACCGCTTCTGCTGTGCTTGCACTACTAACCCCAGCAATGATTTTTACCCGACCACCACTCTTACCAATAACATACTGTAATAATTTTAATTTTTCATTTGTAAGTAAAGTAAATGCTTCACCAGTAGATCCTAAAACCACTAAGCCGCTAATACCATTGTTTATCTGGAATTCAACTAAGTTATTTAATGACTGAAAATCTATATCACCATTATCATTCATTGGTGTTACTATTGCTGTTATCGCCCCACTTAACATAAAATGACTCCTAAGACTTAATTTATACACCCGTAATTTTACACTGTTTTAACATTTTTATTTATACTATTCCTATTTAATTCAAATAAATATTAACGTAAAATCTGGCATTATGTTACAATTTGTATGTATAATCAATCACCACCTTAGTGTGTGCTTCAATGACATAGATGCTGAAACAAGTTCAGCATGACAAGTTCGGAGTTCAGTATGACAATTCAGAGTTCAACATAACATTTATGTAATACGTATCTACTTAATCACCATGAATAGGAGCGAATAATGTCTTCTGTACAAAAAACTGATTTAGAACTTTTATATAAAGCGTTTAAGCTGGATAATTTGCCAATTTTTCAGAATATGCAACAAATTAGTATCCGCAAATTATTCAAAATTCTAACCACTATTGAACTCACAGATTTACCCACTATAGAAGCTATGAATTTCTATTTGTACTGTAATTTTTTTAGAAATCGACTGTTATACTCAGAAATTTTTAACCACAACTTAAATTATATAAATTTAAAGTCTATTGAACTAAAGCAGCATATCAAAAACCATTTACACAAATACGACCAAATGCTTAAAGAAGCCAAATCAGAATCTGACTGCACTTGGATTGATAATAATATTGTTATCCTGCATGATGGGTTAACAGCTTTGGATTCTATACCAGATCGTTGCGATTATTACGATAATAAAGTTATTAAATATTTAGATTCTGATTTTGCTAAATTAAATAGCACATATCTATCGAATATTCAAGATGAATGCTCAAAAGATTTTACCCACCTATCTAAACTATTTTTGGAAGTTGGTAGAATAATTGGCAGAGAACCCCTATAAATATAGAGTTGCTACTCTGTTGTCATTACGAGAAGTCGTAAGATTTTGTGATAATCTCATGTTTTTATTAACTTATGAAAGAGGATTACCGCGGCATTTTGCCTCGCAATGAAGATATTTTCATATAGACTGAATGGATTAAAAGATGTTTATTCCACTACCGTAAAGGTAACGGAATAAATTACACATACTCTTATTAAGAGGATTTAGATAAATTCACTACAGTATTTAGCGCAGCTGGATCAACTTTTAATAAGTCTCCAGTTGCTGCATCAACCCCAAACCCAATAGGGAAAGTCAAAATATTCCACAATCCAACTGGCTGAAATTTAGCATCAATGAATATGCCAGTGTCTTTATATCCTGATTTTTTCAATGTAATAGATGCACCACCATAAAAATATGTCGGTAAGTTTAATGCCATTGGTGTTGACCCACGATTAACACCATTGATATAAACATCTGCACCAGAAGGATTAGAGTTGATGTTTACTGTTCGAGTATTATCACCAAACATAGAGGCGCAACCTGAAACAGTTAGAACTGTAGCAGAAATAAGTAATGTAGATAATATTTTTTTCATGTATTTCCCTTAATAAATTAAAAAAATAAATTTGAATTAATTATGCTATATTGGGCAACACCCTCAGATAACAACATAATTATATACTATATTTAAAAAGTGCAATATCATTTTTAGCAAACACTTAGCAATCAATAATTGCTTTTAGTATTTATTTTGGCGATTAATAGCAAGCAATATCCCAAAACCAGCCATTAAAACGATGGTGGCAGTACCACCATAACTAATTAAAGGCAATGGAACCCCAACAACAGGAAAAATTCCTGCAACCATACCCATATTAATTAGAATATACAACATAAAAGACATAGTAATACTTGCTGCTAGCACTCTACTAAAAATATCTTCGGCGCTAAATGCAATATTAAGACAACGGAAAATTAACATTATATAGAGCATCAATATAACGCATACACCTATATAACCAAACTCTTCTGACAAAACTGTTATTACAAAATCAGTGTTTTTCTCTGGAATAAAATTTAAGTGGGTTTGTGTTCCATGTAAATAGCCTTTACCCCATAAACCACCAGAACCAATAGCAATCATTCCCTGAATTATATGATAGCCCTTACCTAAAGGATCAGACTGTGGATTAATTAAAGTAAATATGCGACTTCTTTGATAATCATGTAAAAAATGCCAAATAATAGGCGTAGAAAATAAAAACAGACAAATCACCGCAATAATCATCCTCCAAGAAATGCCAGCAAAAAACAATACAAAGCATCCAGAAGTTAAAACAAGTATTCCAGTGCCTAAATCAGGCTGCTTTGCTATAAGAATAAAAGGAATCAATAATAAAATAAATGCTGCGATATAATTTAACCAAGTAATTCCTTGATTTTTTAAGGAAAAATAATATGTCAGCATTAAGGGTACTGCAAGTTTTGATAGCTCTGATGGCTGAATTCTAATACCTATATTTAACCAACGCTTAGCACCATTAACACTTATCCCAAAGAATATTACACTAATTAATAATATAATAGACAATATATATATTGGAATTGCCATACTTTTAAGATGATTAAGATTGAGATTTCCTATTATAAATAATACTACAAAAGAAATTAACAGATAAATCCCATCATTAATTAAATAGGCAATATTTCTATCAGAAGCTGAATATTGAACTAATAAATTAATTGCCCCAAGAGCAAGCAAAATAAAAACAATCGCTTTATCTAGTTGAAATAAATCAACAATCATATAAAAAAAGCGTTTAGCTTGGTGATTCATAATCTATACTTTCTTTGTTATCGTTATTATCTACACTAATCTTAGATTCTATAGTTGGTTTACTCTTAGTATTCCCTTCACTCTCTGGGGTACCCCCTAGCAAATAATAATCAAATAATTTTCTGGCAATTGGTACAGCTTTAGCAGCCCCAAACCCGCCATTTTCTACTAATATCGCTATTGCAATTTTAGGGTTTTCAACTGGAGCAAAAGCTATAAACCAAGAATGGTCTTTAAACTGCTTCCCTGCAAACTTTGGTTTTCGCCCATTTTTTGTAGTAGCCACCACTTGAGCTGTACCAGTTTTACCCGCTACAGTGTACTTTAAGCCGTAGCTCATACCTCTTGCAGTGCCATTACTTACAACTAACTGCATGGCTTTTTTGACAAATTCAATATCCTGCTTCTTTATTGGAATAGCATGAGACTCTATAGCATAGGTTTTTAGTACTGTGCCGTTTTCATCTAACACTTTATCCAAAAAATGCGGTTTTACTGCTACTCCATCATTAGCTAATATGCTAACAGCATAAGCCATTTGTAGTGGAGTATAATGATTAAATCCTTGACCAATACCAATAGTCACACTATCTGCTGGCAGCCAATTACGTTGAAATTTATCTTTATCAAAACGCTTCTCTTTCCATAAACGAGTGGGAAGCAATCCAGTAACCTCATGAGGTAAATCTATCCCCGTTTTTTTACCAAAACCAAACAGACTAACACCTTTATCTATGCTATCAATTCCCATTTCTAAGGCTAATTTGTAAAAATACACATCTGAGGATAACACAATTGCAGTTTGCATATTAATCGCCCCAAGACCTCTAGGATAATCATTATCTCTAAATCTGTGGGTAGAACCAGGTATTACAAAATATCCAGGAGCAAGAGTCAAAGTGCTTGGCGTACGGTACCCTAGATAAAGAGCGGTTATCCCCATAAATGGCTTAAAAGTAGACCCTGGTGGAAAGCTACTTTGTAGCGCTCGATTAAGTAATGGTTTACCAGGATTATCTCGCAAACCCACCCACTCATCTGCACTAATGCCATCAATAAACCAATTGGGATCGAAACTTGGCTGAGAAGCAAAAGTTAATACTCCACCAGATTGCGGATCTATAGCTACAATTGCACCCTTTTCACCACCCAATAGACTCATTGCTAGCTTTTGTAGTCCATTATCAATAGTCAGTTGTATCGTATCGCCATCAACTGCCGGAGTATTACTAATTAATCCTGTTTCATTACCAGTTGCATCAGTTTGAATAATTTTTTTACCAAGCTTACCGCGCAGTATAGGCTCATAATAATCTTCAAGCCCACTTTTTCCAATATAATCATTAGTTAAGTAATCACGAGTCTGCCCACTCTTAGCTATGCTTAAAACATCATTGCTGCTTATTCTGCCAACATAACCAATAGAGTGAGAATATATTTCCTCAAATGGGTAATAGCGTTTAGTTCTAGCAAAAATAGATACCTGAGGGAACTCATAGTTATGGGCGGTTAGTTTAGCCACTTCAGTATTAGATAAATCATCTTTTATAATTACCAAATCATAGTTCTTGGAATTTTTTAACTGGTTTCTAAACTTAAGCTTATCTAAATCAGTAATATTAGTATATTTAGCTAGTTGATAAAATAAGTCATCAGATTTAGCTAAATTTTTAGGTAAAACCCCAACTGCATAAGATACCGTATTATTAGCTAGCACCACCCCATTTTTATCAATAAAAGCACCCCTGATTGGCGGAGTAGAAACAATAGAAGAATAATTATTTATTGCTTTTTGTAAGAATTGTCCATACCCTACTAGTTGTAGATACGAATAACGAGCGAATAACAATATAAAAGCAAGAGTAACAAAAGTATATGCTGCAATAATTCTAGACCTAGTCATTAAATAGAGTATCCACAGTTGACAGGCCAAGAATTTTACCAACTATTGCAAACATAATTGGGCATAAAACGATTATCTCTATAATAAAACTCAATGTATCCACTCTAATATTATGAGTCAATAATCCTATAATAGTAATAACTCCATTAAATAAAGAGTAAAATACAATGATACTAATTATTTTTTGAAATATATTAGATATTTTGTAGAAATTAAAATATTTATCAGCTAAAAAGCTTATGGTTATTAAGGCAAATAAATGTGTGCCTAAATACCAATGACCAACAATATCAGCAAAAAAAGCAATAATAATTAGTTGACGATACAAGCAAAACTGGTTAACCAATAATACCACTAAAAAAACACCTAACAGATCAGCATATATAATCGATGAAGAATTAATTAACAGCTGAACTATAGATAAAAACAACGTTAATACTATTAATTTTATTTGACCCGCTTTTAAACTACTTGTTTGCATTTTTTAGAACCACAATATATTGCAACTTATTATAATCAACAACAGGTTGACATATTGCCGAATTAAACCCATTATTTTCATAAAACACCCGAATCACTTTGGCAACTGGAATATTGGCAGGGTAAATGTCATCTAAACCAGTTGTAACTAGAACATCTCCAGCTTTTATATTTGTACTCTTGCTGATATATTTAACAATCAGATTATTATTACCAGTTCCTTGAGCAAGCATTTTACTCTTAGAGTCAACAGTTTGAAGGTATATTTTAAAATCTGGATTTGCCAGTAATATAATTTGGGAAGTTTTATTATTAACAATACTAACCTGCCCAATAACACCAAGCTGATTAACTACTGCTTCACCAACCTCTATATTGTTACCGCTGCCTTTATCAATAAGCATTTTATGATTGACTAGATAATTTATATCAATAATAGCCCTTGCAACAGATGTGCCATAATTATTGTATAATCTTGACTGTAATGCAAGGCTATCAAGTGATTTTTCGTCAGTATCTAAGTTTTTTTGTTGCTTCAATAATACCGAATACTGCTCAACCTGCTGTTTTAACTTTGTATTTTCTGATTCCAAATTATACTGCTCCGATTGTTGCAGCAATACTAATTTAGGATAATTTTTTATATGATAAACAATAATTGAAGTTTGTTTTTGCACGTAAACTGCAATGTAGTCGCGCATTTTACTAATAAATGAAAATTTATCTAGCAAAATAATTACTACACAAAAAATTAACAACCAAAATTTAAAACGTGTCATTTATCTTATACGACTTAAGTACAACTTATTTTCAGTTAAAAAATCTAATGCTAAGCCACATCCCTTTGCCACACATAAAAGCGGCTCATTTGCAACTAGTACCTTTAATCCAGTTTCCTGAATTAATAATACATCTAATCCTCTTAACAAAGCACCACCACCTGTTAGAGTAATTCCATTTTCAATTAAATCTGCGGATAACTCAGGAGGTGTTTCCTCAAGAGCTTGGCGAATTGCAGCTATGATTTGCTCTAAAGTATCTTTTAAAGCTTCACGTATTTCTTGAGATGTAACTACCGTTTCTCTTGGCAGCCCCTGAAAAGTACTTCTTCCACGAATAGTCATATCCCCAACATCTGCATTTGGATGAGCAGAACCAATCTGTTTTTTTATATCTTCTGCTGTTGTGTCGCCTACCAGCAACCCATGCTTAGATCTTATATGATTACTAATAACCTCATCTATTCGATCTCCAGCTATTCTAATTGAATTGGCGTAAACTAAGCCACCAAGTGAGATAACTCCAACTTCGGTAGTACCGCCTCCAATATCTACCACCATAGATGCACTTGCTGAAGACACTGGTAAATCGGCCCCCAAAGCTGCAGCCATAGCCTCTTCAATCAATTCAACTTTTCTAGCCCCTGCTGCTAAAGCAGAATCTTTAATGGCACGACGCTCTACCTGTGTAGAACCGCAAGGCACACAAATTACTATAGTTGGTGGAATTGAAAATAACTTTTTTTGTGACCCGACTTTCTTAATAAAGTACTTGATCATTTGCTCAGTTACTGTAAAATCAGCAATTACACCATCTTTCATTGGACGGATTACCTCAATCTGCCCTGGTGTTTTTCCTAGCATTATCTTTGCTTCGTGTCCTACAGCAATTATGCGTTTGCTTAACCCATTACGATCGACCCCTAATGCAACCATTGAAGGTTCATTAAGAATCACTCCTTTACCCTTAACATAAACAATAGTATTTGCTGTTCCCAAATCTATTGCAATGTCGCTAGCAAAATAACTAAGTAGCTTTCTTAACATATTAATTTTATCCTTTAATTTCTAATAAATGTGTTTATTTTTTGTAAAACTTTCTCTGCGGTTAAGCCAAAATGTTCGAATAAATCTGAAGCTTTTGCCGACTCACCAAAAGTATCTACCCCAATAATTAAGCCGTCCATACCAACATATTTATACCAAGGATTGCTCACCCCAGCCTCTATCGCAACCTTAAATTTAGCATTTTGGGGAATTACTGTCCTCTTATATTCTACATCTTGCTTATCAAATACTGAAGTTGATGGCATAGAAACTAGCTGTACCTTATGCCCGTTATTAATTAAGGTCTCGTAAGCTAATAAAGAAAGCCCAACTTCTGAACCAGTTGCTATAATTAATATTTCGATATCTGGTGAATTGCTCCGTAGAATATACCCACCTCTGCTGATTTCTGATAAAGATTTTTCATCACGTTGTATATAGTCTAAATTTTGACGAGAAAATATTAAGCTAGATGGGGTACTAGATTCAGCCAAAGCTAACCCCCATGCTACGTAAGTTTCTACTGTATCACACGGACGCCAAACATTCATATTAGGTATCATACGTAATGTCGCAATCTGCTCTACTGGCTGATGAGTAGGGCCATCTTCACCCAAACCTATTGAATCATGTGTATACACAAAAATAGGGGCAATTTTCATTAAACTTGCCATACGTAAAGCATTCCGCGCATACTCAGAAAACATCAAAAAAGTTCCGCCAAATGGTTTAAAACCACCATGTAAGTATATCCCATTTAGCATTGCTGACATTCCAAATTCACGCACCCCGTAGCTAATATAATTTCCAATAAAATTATTCTCTGGATCTAATGTTATGGAATCTTTCCATTTAGTTAAATTAGAACCCGTTAAGTCAGCCGACCCACCTAATAACTCAGGTAAAAATTGAGCATAATAATCAAGAGCATTTTGTGAAGCTTTCCGAGTAGCGATTGTTTCGTGTTTTTTAATAGCAAAACTTACTCCGTCTTGTACAATCTGTTGCCAATTATCGGGTAATTGATGAGTTATTCTACGCTTTAAATCTGTCGCTAAATCAGTAAATTGTTTTGTATATTCCGCAAAAAGATTATTCCATGTACTTTCTAGGCTACAGCCGTGTTCTCTACAATCAAACTGTTGGTATACTTCACTAGGAATACTAAATGGTTCGTAGTTCCACCCAAGCTCCTTGCGTACAATTTCCACCTCTTTGCTTCCAAGTGGCGACCCATGACAATCTTCTTTACCAGCCTTATTTGGAGAACCCATGCCAATTGTAGTCTTACACATAATCATAGTTGGCTGAGTTGCATTTTGTTTAGCTACATTAATAGCATTATCAATTTGTTCAATATTGTGTCCATCAATACCTTCAATGACTTGCCATCCATATGCCTTAAACCGCGTGGCTACATCCTCGCTAAACCAACCTTTAACTTCTCCGTCGATTGAAATTCCATTATCATCATAAAATACTATTAATTTGCCAAGGTTTGCTGTACCAGCAAAAGAACATACCTCATGTGATATCCCTTCCATTAAACATCCATCGCCAACAAAAGCATAAGTATGGTGATCTATCATGTTAAATTTTGGTTTGTTGAATTGATGCGCAAGTAGCTTCTCAGCTAATGCCATTCCTACAGCATTGGCAAGACCTTGACCAAGTGGACCAGTTGTTGTTTCAACACCATCAGTATAACCATACTCAGGATGTCCTGGAGTTTTTGAACCAAACTGTCGAAATTGCTTTATATCTTCTATGCCTAAATTATACCCAGTTAAATGCAATAAACTATAAATTAACATTGAGCCATGACCATTACTTAACACAAATCTATCACGATTAATCCATTTTGGATTAGCTGGGTTATGCTTAAGATGGTTCTTCCATAATACAACCCCAATTTCGGCCATTCCCATAGGCATTCCAGGATGTCCAGAATTAGCTTTTTCAACAGCATCAACAGATAACATTCTAATAGCATTAGCAAGTAACGAATAATTGGTCATTAAATAATCCTTGTCAAATTTAATAGTCATAGTAATATGAGCATAATTTTAACATATTTAGTATACGCAACCTTTGTTTAATTTACAACACTCCTTAACAAAATAGGAAACTATTTAAGCATCCTATTTTATTAATTTCTATTGTGCTTTTGGGCTATTTAATTGCGCTTCAACTTCAATATCTAGCCTTACCTCATCACTGATGGCTGGAATGTAAGCCATCATTCCAAAATCTGAACGCCTGATTGTTGTCATTGCACTAAAACCAGCTGTCTGAATTTTACTCATAGGATTGATTGCTTGTTTATTCTCTATAACCATTAAAGTTACAGGTTTTGATACCCCATGTAGAGTTAACATTCCCTCTACTTTGAATTTTTTATTATTAACTGCAGATGCTTTGCTACTTACAAAAGTTGCCGTTGGATATTTAGCAATATCAAAGAAATCAGTAGTTTTTAAGTGCTTGTCTAGTTTAGGAATACCAGTTACAAGATCATCTATTTTGATTTGAATATTAACACTACTTTTTTGCATTTTTGCACTATCTAAATCTAAAGTACCATTTACAAACCACTTTCCCGATTGATTAGAAAAATCCAAATGGTTTATATGATATCCAACATAGCTATGCATAGGATCAATTGTATATGCATCACTAGCCATTGCCATTGAATATACACCACTACATAAGCTCAGAATTAATAGGAGTTTTTTCATAACAGTTCCTCTCAAAGTTAAAAATTAATTACCAACTTTGTGCAGATTTGAAATTAAAAAATAGGGCGGGAATTGATGCAGGCGCTTAGTTAACTAGTACAGTCGTTACAGATGCCATATATATTCAATGAATGACTAACAATTTTAAAGTTATTATTAATTGCAATATCTTTTTGTAGCTGCTCTATATTTTCGTTTAAAAACTCTAAAACTTTATGACATTGAATACAAATTAAATGGTCATGATGCTCATCTGGGTTTATTAGCTCATAGGTTGCTTGTTCAGTATTAAAATTATGTTTTTCAACTATTGCATTAGTCTCAAAACTTGTTAATACTCGATAAATTGTAGCTAGGCTGATATGAATTCCCTGATTATTTAGAATATTGTAAATTTGTGAAGCATCCAAGTGTTTATATAAGCTAAATAGCTCCAAAATAGCCAATTTATGCTTTGTTAATTTAACACCTTTTTCTTTTACTTGTTTTATATTCATAATGTCTTCAAAAATAAAATCTTACCTCAATTTATGCAGGTGAATAGTTACAGCGTTAGTTTAACACAATTAACCACAATTTTTTTTGATATTACTAAACAAATTATATTTTATATATCCATTTAGATGTAAAATATAGTACTTAATAAGTTTTTGGTTTTAATTTTATGATTCGTGGTATAAAAAATTTAATTGCATTGTGCCTAATGGCACTCTTATGCTCTTGTGCTGGGGTTAGTTTTTCAGATTGGCATTTCCCTTATATGATGGAGGTACAACAAGGTACTTATATCACAGAAGAACAGTTTAAACAACTAAAAGTTGGCATGTCAAAAGATCAAGTAGTATTTGTATTAGGCTACCCATTATCACATTATTTATTTAATAAAACCCGTTGGGATTTCCCTTACCAGAACTATACTAACAATAGCCTAAAAAAAAGCTACAGCATAAGTATATTATTTGATAATAATGCTAATGTATCACAACTTAGTAAAACTGGAGACCCTCTATTTGAAAATTAATCACAGAAAGAGTATAAACATGTTAAACATTGGGTTAGTTGGCGCAAATGGTAGAATGGGTAAAGCTATTGCTATACAAATCAGTAACAAGCCAAATCAATTTAATTTAAAATGCGCTATTGTTAATAACATAAATAATATTGATAATGAAATTAAGCATATTGCACAAACATGTTCAGATAGCTTTACCACGCTTAAAGATGTTGATGTAGTAATAGATTTTTCAGAAGCTAAAAACTGCGTTGCATTGTTGTCATATTGCCTAGAAAATAAGTTACCTATTGTTATTGGTACAACGGGATTTAATGAAGAAGAGCAAAAAACAATTAAACACTACGCCCTAAAAATACCTGTATTGCACGCCCCTAATACAAGTTTATCTGTCAATGTCCTATTTAAAGCGGCTGAATTTATTGCTAAAAAACTCGATCATTTTGAGGTAGAAATTACCGAAGCACATCACCGATATAAAAAAGACTCTCCTTCAGGAACAGCTATTAAACTTGGTGAAACCATTGCTAATGCACGCGGTATAAACCTTTCTGATTGCGCAAAGTATAATAGATTTGGCGTTAATGAAATACGAAAAAGTAACGAAATTGGCTTTTCCGTAATCCGTGGTGGCGATATTATCGGTATGCATGATGTGCAATTTATAAGTGATGGTGAGATTTTATCTCTTAAAAGCCAGATCAATAACAGAGCAAGTTTTGCGAACGGCGCTTTATTGGCTGCCCAATTTCTATATAATAAACCAGCAGGCTTGTACAGTATGAGCGATGTATTAGAGTTATGAAAAAGCAATTGCAATTTAATACCATAGTAATAGGTAGTGGGTTAGCTGGATTAGCTAATGCTTTACGCCTAGCAGAACAAGGGCAAAAAGTAGCAGTTATAACTAAAAAAACTTTGGCTGAATGCAACTCTTTTTATGCTCAAGGCGGCATAGCAGCAGTCGTTGATGTCAACGATTCAATGGAAAACCATATATCAGATACCTTAATTGCTGGTGGCGAACTATGTGATGAAAAAACCGTGCGCTTTATTATAGAAAATGCTCCTGAAGCAATTAAATGGCTTGTGTCAATGGGAGTAAACTTCACTCCTGATGAGCATAGCAGCACAGGGTTTCATTTAACCCGTGAGGGAGGACACAGCTTTCGACGTATACTGCACGCAGCTGATGCAACGGGCGAAGCTATTATTACAAAGCTTATTCAAAAATCACTATCTCATCCAAATATAAAAGTATTTGAAAATCATGTTGCTATTGATTTAATATTAGGCAGCAAAATCAATAAAAATACTAATAAATGCTTTGGGGTATATGTACTTAATAATATTACTAATAAAGTAATTCCTATTGCTGCACATAATACAATTTTGGCAACAGGTGGCGCAGGTAAAGTGTATCTATATACTACAAACCCAGATATTGCCACGGGAGATGGTATTGCTATGGCGTATCGTGCTGGATGTAATATAACCAACATGGAGTTTATTCAGTTTCACCCAACTTGTTTATTCCACCCTAAAGCAAAATCTTTTTTGATTTCTGAAGCTGTGCGTGGAGAAGGTGGAATCTTAAAACTTCCTAACGGTTACAGGTTTATGCAAGACCATGACGAAAGATTGGAGTTAGCACCTCGCGATATTGTAGCTCGTGCAATTGATTTTGAAATGAAGAAACATGGCTTAGAGTATATATATCTAGATATATCATATAAATCTCAAGCATTTATTGAAGAGCATTTTCCTAACATCTATCATAAATGTAAAAGTCTAGGCATTGATATTGCACACGAACCAATCCCAGTAGTACCTGCAGCGCATTATACCTGTGGAGGAATTGCCACAAATTTATTCGGACAAACTAATATTGAGCATTTATATGCCATTGGGGAATGTGCTCATACTGGATTACATGGCGCTAATCGTTTAGCCAGTAACTCTTTATTAGAGTGTTTAGTAATTGGGCAAGCAGCAGTAAAAAATATTCTGCAAACACCCCATGAGGATTTTTTAGAACTGCCCCCATGGGATGAGTCACAAGTGTGTGATAATGATGAGGCAGTAGTGATTGCACATAATTGGGACGAACTAAGACGAACCATGTGGAGCTATGTAGGAATTGTTCGGACGAATAAAAGATTAGAACGAGCTTTACATAGGATAAAACTCCTAAATAGTGAAATTCATGAGTATTACTCCAATTTTAAGCTTTCGCTAGATTTAATTGAGTTACGCAATTTAGTTTGTGTTGCTGAGCTAATCGTAAAAAGCGCGCAATTAAGAAAGGAAAGTAGGGGCTTACATTATAGTAAAGATTTTATTGGCAAATTAGACTATATTCAAAATACTATTTTAAATAAAAAGGAGTGCGAATTATGAAATTTACAATTGTAAGCGGTAGCACAAGACAAAGCTCTCAATCAATAAAAGTATCTAAATATATAGAACATATTTTGGGGAAAAAACTCCACGAAGAATGTTATTTATTAAATTTGGCAACAGCCAATTTAAAATTTTGGGATGAAAGCTTTTGGCAAGAAGACCCAAATAAATTTGATGCCAACTGGACAAAAGCACGTAATGAAATCAATAATAGCGATGCTCTTATTATTGTGGCTCCTGAATGGAATGGAATGATTCCACCCGCACTAAAAAACTTTTTTCACTTGGCCGTTAAAGGAGAAATCAGTAATAAACCAGCACTAATTGTTAGTGTATCCGCAAGTGTAAATGGCGTATACCCTATAACAGAACTAAGGATGAATTCATATAAGAATACTGTTTTATGCTATATTCCACAACATGTAATTGTACGTAATGTAGGAACGCAGCTAAATGATTTAGTATCCCCTGAAAATGAAGAAGATAAAATAATACGTGAACGAATTGAAAGTTCTTTAAAAGTTTTAATTGAATATGCAAAAGCATTTAAAACAATCAGATCAAGCGATGCTGTGAAGAATTTTCCATTTCCATATGGAATGTAAAATGCCAATTATAAAAATACTGCCCCATGAAGATATTTGTCCTAAAGGACTTGAAATTAATGCTAAAGCTGGAGAAAATATCTGCCAAATGCTTTTAGATAATAATATAGATATTGAACATGCATGTGATATGTCATGTGCATGTACTACTTGTCATATTATTGTACGTAAAGGGTTCCAATCGCTAAATGAGATAAAAGAACAAGAAGAAGACCTATTAGATATGGCATGGGGGCTAACCTCCTTATCACGTCTATCTTGTCAAGTAATTGTTGGCACTGATGATCTAGTTGTTGAAATCCCTAAATATACCATTAACCACGCTAAGGAAAATTAAACATGGATAAGCAGAGCTCTTATCTCTCACACCAAGAAATACAAAATGGATTTGCACATGATGATACAAACCAAAATAATTTAGACCATCAATCGCACACTCTACACTCACACAATCATAACTTTAGAGCAGAGCATTCACGAATATTATTTTGGTGCCTAATAATTACCTTTTCATTTGCAATAATTGAAGCAATCGGCGGTTATTTTACACATTCCATCACATTGCAGTCAGATGCTGTTCACATGCTTACTGATGCAGCAGGATTACTCATTGCTTACATAGCTAATAATATTAGTAAAAAACCTGCCACATCATTTTTAACTTTTGGCTATGGGCATGCCGAAACAATTGGGGCATTAATTAACTGTATTTTTACATTAATACTAACTGCTGGTTTATTGGTGGAGGTTGCCGAGAGATTTCTAAACCCTGTTGCAATTCATGGATACTCATTATTTATAATTGCAAGTATCGGCTTTATTATTAATGGTGCAGTAGCATTTATTTTATCCAAGTTTTCAGAATCATTAAATACTCGTGCAGCATTTATTCATGCAATGGGTGACTTACTTGGATCAGCTATTGCTATTATCGCAGGGATTATTATTTATTTTACTAATTTTTCTTTAATTGACACTATTTTATCCTTGATTGTTATTATAATTTTAATAACTTCAAATTTTAAAATAATAAAAAAAGCCATGAGGATTTTAATGGCAGGAGTACCAGAGCATTTAAATTATGAAATGGTTGGTCAAGATCTTGAAGAAATTGATGGAATTATAGGAGTACATGATTTACATATCTGGCATATGTCAGCTAATAAAGCAGCGCTATCAGCACATATTGTAGTAAATGATCCGTCTATTTGGCAAGAATCATTATCACAATGCCAAAAAATGTTAGCGACTAAGCATGGAATTGAACATGTAACCTTACAATATGAATTTAAGCCAGATTGTCTTAATATGAAATATTGTGAATCACAATAGCTCTTTACTCTTTACAGTTACCACCCAGAAGTTCACTCTGAACTTAACCGCGTTTTTTGTTTCAGGATTTCATATAAAGATAGATCCTGAAATAACATACTCGTATTAAGCATGACAAAATTATCATATAATTTTATAATTTAATGAGTCTGGGTAGTAGCCTTTTTAAACACTAGGAAAAATGTCATGTCAAATAGCCACGCTTTTATTTTAGCAAAAAAATATATTCCTGGAGGAGTAAACTCTCCAGTCAGATCATTTAATGCAGTTAATCGAACTCCATTTTTTACGCAAAAAGCTCAAGATTGCTATTTATACGATATAGAAGATAACAAATATATTGATTATGTATGCTCTTGGGGAGCAAATATTATTGGTCATGCTAATAAAGATATGGTACAAGCTGTACAAAAAGCTATTAGTAATGGGTGCTCTTTTGGTACACCAACGGAACTTGAAACACAGCTTGCACAAAAAATTTGTAGCCTGATGCCTAATATTGAAAAAATCCGTTTAGTTAATTCTGGTACAGAAGCAGTAATGTCTGCAATTAGACTAGCCCGCGGTTTTACCAAACGTAAATACATAATTAAATTCAATGGATGTTATCATGGGCACTCAGACAATATGCTAGTAAATGCTGGCTCAGGAGCTGCTACATTTAATAACCCTAGTAGCAGTGGAGTTACTCAAGAAGCAGTTTCTAATACTATTGTCTTAGAATATAACGATGTGCCTGCATTAATTGGAGCGTTTAATCAATATGGCAATCAGATTGCTGGAGTTATATGTGAACCATTTGCAGGTAACATGAATCTAGTATTCCCAAGCAATGAGTTTATTGATATTCTTCGTGAACTACCTAAAGAACATGGGGCTTTACTTATTATAGATGAGGTTATGACTGGTTTTAGAGTAGCACTTGGTGGAGCTCAATCTTTATTGAATATAAATCCTGATCTCACCATTCTAGGCAAAGTTATTGGAGGAGGTCTGCCTCTGGCTGCCTTTGGTGGTAGAGCTGATATAATGGACTGTTTATCGCCTATAGGTAACGTTTATCAGGCTGGAACTTTGTCAGGAAACCCAGTAGCGGTAACGTGTGGCTTAGCTAATTTAGAAATTATATCCTCTAATGGATTTTATGAGCATATTTCTACAATGACAAAGGCATTAGTTAATGGCTTAAGTGAAGCAGCAAAAATGCATAATATCCCCTTTTGTGCGAATAGCGTGGGCGGTCTTTTCGGCTTACACTTTCAGGAGAAACTTCCAACTAATTTATTACAAGTGCAACGCTCCAACTTAGAAATGTTTAATTCATTTTTTAATCAAATGCTAGATAACGGGGTGTTCTTTGCACCATCTATGTATGAAGCTGGGTTTATTTGTAGCAAGCATACCCCTAAAGTAATTGACGAAACAATACAAATAGCGCATAGAATTTTTAAAAATATCAACTCAGTGGAGGGATAGTTAAATGCAGGCAATTGCAGCTAAATATTTATTTGATGGGGAAACACTCCTAGAAAATAAAGTTCTTATTATTGATAACAATCTAATCCAAAAAATTATTGATATAAATTTGGCTACCTCCCTCAATTATAATTATTTGGGAGATGGAATAATTGCACCTGGTTTTATTGATTTACAGCTAAACGGATGTGGTGGTGTATTATTTAATGAAACAACAAATATGCCAACCCTTGAAACCATGTATCAAACCTGTTTACGTTTTGGCACAACAAGCTTTTTACCTACATTAATTACCAGTGATATTAATACAGTAACACTCGCATTAAATACAGTTAAAGAGTGGTTTGCTACTTATGGCAATACCAGAGGGGTTATTGGTATTCACCTTGAGGGACCTTTTATTGCTAAAGATAAGAAAGGTATCCACTCAGAAGAACATATCATTAAGCCAGAGGATAAAATTTTAACCTTAGTTACCCAATATGTTAAACATTTTCCGATAAAAATGACCATTGCGGTTGAAACATTTACCGAAGCACAAATAAAATTCTTATATAATGCCGGAATAATTCTATCTATTGGGCATTCTAATGCTAATTATGCACAGGCAGTAAAAGCAATACAATGTGGCATTACAACAGCAACTCATGTATTTAATGCTATGAGCGGCTTAACAGCAAGGAACCCTGGAGTTATTGGTGCAATCTTAAATAATAATATCTATGCTGGAGTAATAGCTGATTTATTACATGTTGATGCGGCTAATATAGAGCTATTATATAAACTAAAACCAGATAAACTTTATTTAGTTACAGATAGCGTAACCCCCATGGGAACAAAATTAACTAAATTTATGCTTGCTGGTAAAGAGCTATCAGTTAAAGATGGAAAGTGTATTGATGAAAATAACGTTCTTGGGGGGGCAAACCTTACCATGAATAATGCAATTAAAAAATGTGTGGAAGAATGTCATATTCCATTGCCTCAGGCATTAAAAATGGCAAGCTTAATTCCTGCACAAGTTATGCATTTGGATAATACATTGGGTAAAATCAAGCCTAATTATCGAGCTGACTTGGTTTATTTAGAACCCAATAATTATGAATGTACAATAATCAAAAACACTTAACCTATAGCAGGTTAATGTTTATGACTTGAGGATGATTTGGGCTTTGACTTTTGTGTAACTACCCTAGTTTTGTTGCGACTTTCGCTAATTAAATGCATATGCTGAATATTTAATTTAGGGCTAAGGATATCCCCTGCTATTGAAACAGGAATCACAACTAAGCTAATTCTCTGATCATTCTTAGGTAAAGCGCTTTTAATATTTAAGTTATAGTTTAAAGTATTGTGTATAAAATCTAAAGACCCTATACCAGTAGCAATAACATATGGAGAAGAGAACTGCAATTTGCCATTTTTACTAACTCCATTGGCAAATTTAAAATTGGCTTGCATATGATTAAAAATTGTCGAACGATTTGACGTAAAAGCAATATCACTTTCTGGGTTTAGAAATAGATTAAAATCCACCCCCTGGAAAGCTCCATTTTTTGCTTCGATATTAACTTTGCCATTAAGGTGGCGATGAATATCATCATACGAACTTACTGAATTAGCCATTATATCCAACATTAAATTACCTGTGCCACTTATTGCACTAATATCAAATAAATTATCTAATAAATTTTTTAAGTTTAAGTTACTTATGCTATTTTTTGCATATAAATCGTATACATCATTATGTTTAGTGATTTTCATACCACCACTCAAAGCCCCATTATAAACATTTGCCTTAATATTCTTTATATTTAGTTCATCATTTTTTATAATAAAATCGGTAGTAACATCATTAAGAGCTATTCTATCTAATACAAAATGCTTAATTATTAGATTTGCTTGGGCATTAAATAATGACAACCATGCAAATGGTAGCCTATCTTTATCACTAAATAAAGGAATCATTTTATCTTTAGCAAAAGTTAATCTAGATAAATCCAAACTGGCTATATTGCCTGTAGCAATTATATATGGTTTAATGTTATCATTAAATACTTGTAAATCTAATTTTATTGGCGCACTATTTAAATTACCATCCAGATTAAAACGCAAAACATTCTTATTTATATCATAAGCACATTTACCAGTTAATATTGAGTTTAACCCATTATCTTTTAATTTAGAGGAAGTAAGTTTCATTTGACTAGTACAATAATCACTGTATATGCCCATACTTTCAGAATACACTAGGTTTTGTACCATTGAATCCATATTAAATTTTATATTAGGAATATCTGTTTTATACTGCATAGAGATTTTATTTACTTGCATACCTTTGTATTGTGGAGAAATTAATTTATCCACATTAAATAAAATATGATTACCAATCGAATTTTTAGTAAAATCCACCTGTAAATCAGCATTACTTGCGGTAATTCCATTTAAATTTACATCTACTTTTCCAACATTTAACGTTCCGACATAATTTTTAACATGTACATTGCCAATGATGTTTTGTAAAGATAAATTTTTAGCATTAATAGAATAACTAGCTTTAGTTGCAACATCTATATTCAGCAAAGAGTTAAAAATGTGAATATTAAAGGTATCAAAATTAATGAGATCATTATTAACCGCATTTGATACTCCATTTACTATAAAATAGGTCTGGCTATTTTTTAATTTAAACCCTAAATCAAAGTTAATGTCAAGTCCGTTATGCTCAATTTTAAAGCTACCGTCACTAATGGGGTAGATCAAATCTTTTTCAACTGAATTAATACCATAAATATCAATTCTTTCCATATCAGAAAATAAAGAATCTTTAGCATTAGATAAATTTAATAAATTAGACACCCCATATTGTTTTAAATTTCCTTGATTGATATCCATTCCATCAATAGCAACACGTTTTACCTTGTATTTACCAAAGATTAAACCTAACCAAGACATTTTGCAACTCATCCGTTTTATCTCTACTAGCTGGACATTCCTTTTTGTGGTAATAACCACTCGGTTTAAATCCAAGCTCATTCCATGCCAGAGCTTTGGAACAATTTGCCCATCAATTTCAACATTATAAACTTTATCATCAAATTGATTAATAATAGTCTGTCTAACTTGGTTTTCATTAAATAGATAAAAGAAGAAAAATAATGGTATCACAACTAAAACCATAAATAATACAAAACCACCCCAATACAATACTCTAATTTTAGTCTTAGTTGAATTTAATAATATCATAATTAACTACTCTTCTTCATGCGTAAATATATTTCGTATAGTTTAGCCACATTATCTTTTAATGCTGATTCGGAACCATTATTCTGAATGATATCATCTGCCATTTCTAACTGCTGCGCTCTGGGAACTTGAGAATCTATAATACTACGAATTAAATCTTCACTTAATTGGCTACGCAACTTAACTCGCCTTATAAGCACATCTTCTGCACAATCAATAAAAACACTTCTATCAATTAATGCTAAATACTTTGGCGCTTTAAATAGCAAAGGCACTACAATAACCACACAAGCCTCCACACCCACACTAAGCATCTGTATTACTTGCTTATAAATTAACCCATGTAAAATCTGCTCTAAATCTCTCTTAGCATCGGCATCCATAAAAACAAGATTGCGCATCTTCTCTCTATCTAATGAGCCATTATCTTTTATCAATTGGCTACCAAAAGTTTTTAGTATTGGTTTAATTGCTGCACCATTAGGCGCAGTTAATTCATGAGCTATCAAATCAGTGTCAATTATCTGAGCTCCCAATTGGGCAAAGTATTTGGTAGCTAAGCTCTTGCCACTACCTATAAGCCCTGTTAATCCAATAATGATTCTGTGCTTCATATAGGTAAAGGAATTAAAAAAGTTTTACCAAAAAATAAAACCATAATTGCCGCAATGCCTAAAAATGGACCAAACGGCACTGCTTTATGCAAGCTAACTTTACCTTTTAGGTAAGCAATTACAAAGTATACTATGCCAAGTAGCGGAGCGATAAAAAGAATAGGGATCAATCCACTAATGCCAACCCAAGCTAAAAGTGCCGCCAAAAACTTAAAATCCCCATACCCTAAGCCTTCACGACGAGTAATTAATCTAAATAACCAATATACTAACCATAAAATAGCATACCCAAATGCGGCACCAACTAAAGCACTTACTAAACTTCCAGAAATCAACCCATGTAAATTAAATAATAAACCGAGCCATAATAAAAGCAGGGTTAGCTCATCAGGCAAATAAAATGTATGATAGTCTATCATAATTAAACATAAGATAAAACTAATAAATACTAGCTCAGCAAATAGTAGCAATATATCTGAAGTAATGTATCCAGAATAAGCAAATAAAATTGCAGTAACTATCTCAATAAATAGATAGGCAACAGGAATCTTAATAGCGCATTTAACACATTTCCCTCTAACCAACAAAAACCCGATAATAGGAATATTTGCCCAAAATGGAATAGCCTGATGACAAGATAAACACCCAGATTGCGGAACTAGTAAATTAAATTTAGAAGGAAACTCATCATTTTTCACATAATCCAATCCTAGAGTTTCGTAGCTTTCTGCTCTCCACTTGCGCATTAATATTATAGGTAGCCGATAAATAACCACATTTAAAAAGCTTCCAATAGTTGCGCCTATAACAAATAATAAAATAATTCTGAATAATAAATTATACTCAAACTCAGAAATTAATACAGAAAACATCTCTATCCCTTAATTTAGTTATTAGTAACTACCTAGCAGTAGTAAAATTTAACTGCGCAGATTAGTAGTTATGGCATTTCGGTAATTTTAACTCGCTCTACCCAATACAAACCCACGTTAATCACTTCAAAAATTAAATTTTTTAACCTAAAGCATACTCCAATATTTGGAATACCGTTTAAGGTTTTTAGAACCACTCCATTTATAGTTAGAGCATCTGGCATAATTTCAATCTGGAGATGATATAACTCATTTAACTCTCTAATTAGCATAGTTCCATCAACAATAAGTTGATTCTCATCATTTTTTATCGCTAAATACTTTTGCTGAGGTGATTCAGTTGTAAAATCCCCAAAAATAATTTCTAGCATATCCTCCAAACAGGCTATACCTAATATATCTCCATACTCATTAACTACAATAAAAATCCTATCGCGATGTTTCTGAGCAATATGAATTTGACGAATAATTAAAATAAAATCATTGACAAAAGTAATCGGGCGTATTCGTTGATATATGTCAGCTTTCGTTTGTGCATTTTTTTCTACAGATAAAACATCTTTGGCATGTAAAAAGCCAATGATATTATCTATACTATCTTCATAAACTATAATTCTTGTATGATGAGTAGTATAAATCTTACGATAAATATTCGCAACGCTATCTTGCATATTTATAGATTCCACCATGCGAAGCGGAATAAGCACTTCTTTTATTGGGATATTTTCTAGCTCAATCGAGTTTAATAATATAGAGCGATGCTTATCTTTAAATGGTGAGCGTTTATCCGCAATAATCGCCTTAACTTCCTCTAATGAAGCGGCTTCACTTCCTTTAATACAAAGAATCTTAGTTATTGTTAAAATCATTCTATCGATTAACCAGATTATTGGTCGTGATACAATAAATACATAATACGCAGGAATGGATACTATTTTTAAAGTTAAAATTGGTGACTTTGCTGCTATAATTTTAGGCAAAGCTTCAGAAAAAATAATAATCAAAAGAGCCACAATTACTGTAGCAATTGGTAAAATTAGCCCTTCATCTACATCACGCAAAACATGAACTAATAAAAAAGTACTTAAAGTAGTAAATACTGTATTTGCTAAACTATTGCCAAACAAACTAAAAATCAAAACTTGATTTAATTCTAGCTTTAATTTATAAGCATATGATGCCCATAAATGTTTTTCTTTTAATGCTTTTAAGCGATATTCGGAAACTGCAACTGTAGCTGTTTCTAAAAAAGAAAATAAACCACCTATAGCTAAAACAATAAATATCCCGATTAAGCTTAGTAACTTGGCGTAATCCATAATATTAATATTTCTATAAAAGCACATATGGCATATTTTAACATATCCCCAATAAAAAAAGCCGCAAAACATGCGGCTTTTAAATATAAACAATAGCAAATTAACTTAAAACGTATGAGTAAACCCCAAAGCAACTGTAGATTGGTTGTTTTGATAAGAATTATTACCATCAACTACTCCAGATACTGCAGCACCATTTGATGCCGCATTAAATGCAATATTTGATAGCGTATTACCCCACCAGATTTGACCAAAGTTTAAAAAAGCTAAAGTACGTGGTGTGATATTCCAATCCAACTCAGCAACTAGCTGTTTGTAACCAGAATCAGCGATCTGATTTGCCGTACCAAAAGCTACATCACTTATCATCCCACCAGTCATCAAGTTATTCCCATAAGAAAACCCAATTTTAGGCGTCCACGGACCTAAATGATAACCCAAAGAAGCTGCTGCCTCTTGTGTTTGTAATTGATTAGCCAATAATTGACTAGCCACTCCTAGACTAACTGCTGCTGGATTATAAGTTAAGCCCAGAGAGCCCCCTGAATTTGCCCAACTATTCCATGCTAAACCACTAGTAGTCTGGAAACCAGCACCAAAAATTAAACCATCTGGATCGTTATAACCAACTTCAAGCTTATTAGCATAAGCACCGCTATATGATGAATTTGGATAACATGCTTCTTGCGTACCCGTACATGTTGTTGTGCCTTGGTTGCCAGTAGTATATGTTCCTACATTTTGCCATATCATAGTACCTAAAGCAACATTCCACAGGCCATCAGTCCAATTTATACCCAAGCTATAAATTCCACCAGAATAATTTCCAGCCAACCCACCAGCAAAATTGTTATTTCCACTAATCCCAGATACTCCAGGTAACCCACTGCTATTAAACCCATATGCAGCAGCAAAGCTAAAACCACCCCAAACTGGTGAATCGTAACGAATAGCCGTAGGAATAAGCCTAATTGAACGAGAGTATGCACCCAAACCATCTGCACCACTGGCATAGTTATAGATATCCACATTCCCCATATTAGAACGCATATAATTGGATAAATTACCCAAACGCACACGCCCCCATACCCCCTGTAAACCCAAATAGGTTTCACTTGATGCTAAAGTATTTACTTGACCATTTACGTGGTTTGCACCGCCATTGGGTACAATCATATTAGTTGCCGTCTTATTAGAATAAGCCTGACCAGATGCCACATCTAAAGCTTGCTCAACTTGCCAAATAGCAGCGTTTTCGCCGTATACTTGATCAGTACCACGAATACCAAAATATGAACCAAAATCCTGTACACTACCCGTGCTTGGGATTGTAGAATTCTGAAACTGATCATTCTCTATACCGACTGCAACCTTACCGTATAAGCTTACATCAGCAAATGACATTACAGATACAGAAGCTAGCGCTAATGATAACGCTGTTAATTTTATTTTCATTGTAATTTCAACCCCTTAATTAATTTAATAATCTACCCCCCCCCTGTAATAAAACCCATATGAGTGTATTATAATAGATTTATTAGCATGACTTTACCATAAGTATATTGACTTTTGCTTAAATTTTTATGTAAATAATAAAATTTTCTAATTAAGTAAACAATTAAAATGTATGAGATAATCCAACAGCAATAGTTGATTGATTATAAAATGCCTGATTATTGCCATTCACATTACCAATAACACTTCCTTGATTGCAGTTTGCACCACAATATGATATGTTTTGTAAAGTATTTCCAAACCATATTTGACCATAATTGGCAAACACTGTTGTTTGTGGATCAAGAGTTAAGTCTAGCTCAGCAACAATCTGCTGATACCCTGAATCAGGAATTTGACTAGCATTGCCAACTAATACATTGCTAAAAGCTCCGCCATACATCAAGTTGTTTCCATAAGCGTAACCAATTTTAGGCGACCACATCCCCAAATGATAACCCAAAGATGCAGCAAATTCTCGAGTTTGATATTCTGCAGAACTTAATCCTGCATAATTATAAGCACTATTTACAATGTAATTGTTAAATGACCCACCAGAATTAGCCCATGCGGTCCACCCAAGTCCGCTAGTGGTTTGCATCCCAACAGACGCATATATTCCATCTGGATCATTATAAAGAATCTCTAAGCGATCCAAATAAGCATTTCCATATTGTGCTGAACCACTAATAGATGGCAATTGGTTGCCGCCAGCTCCAGCAGAACTATAAGTACCAACAGTTGGCCATATTTGAGCACCAACTCCAATTTTAAAATTACCACCTGCCCAAGATGCTCCGAAATTATATATTCCATCAGCATATCAGCAAATGATGAAGCCAACATCATTGATAATAATACCGCCATCAATAGCTGGACTTTTATCTTTCGCAACATTACCTTACTCACTCACCTATTAATATTTAGACTATTTTAATGTTATAGCTTAATAATTTACCGTTGAATGGGAGAGCAAATAGTATAAGATTTTAATCTATAACCGATCAAAAAATGGTATAATGATTGCAAATTATTTAACCCTGCGGAAAATATGATTATGGATAATGTAATTATCTCATTTAACCAAGTATGTAAAAAGTACTACAGCGATATAAATGCTATTGAGAATCTATCTCTCACCATTAACCGTGGAGAGCTAGTATTTTTGGCTGGTCCATCTGGGGCTGGCAAATCAACTATTTTAAAGCTAATTGCGGGTATAGAGCCCACATCTGAAGGTACGGTAGTTGTTAATAATATCAACCTATCTAAAACCGCACAGAACCATCGCACATTTATACGTCAACATATCGGCTTTATATTCCAAGACCATAAAATCCTTTTTGACCGTAATGTTTTTGATAATGTTCGTTTACCTCTGGATTTGCTAGGTTATTCATATTCCGAAATAAAATCACGCACTTATAAAGCACTAGAACACGTAGGATTAGCACATAAAATAAAATCCATGCCACAACAACTATCTGGTGGAGAGCAGCAACGTTTATGTATCGCAAGAGCTGTTGTACATCGTCCTAAAATTTTGTTAGCAGATGAGCCAACGGCTAATTTGGACCGAGAAAATGCTCTAAAGATTCTGGAACTATTAAAAATGTTCCATCAATCTGGAGTAACCATAGTGATTTCTGCTCATGATGAATCACTTCTAAATGACTATGGTAAGCGCATCATTAGAATTAATAACGGTCAATTTAGAGGTTAGATTGGTATGAAATTACTACACTCACATGGTAGAAGTATTATTTTAGCTATAAGTAGAATTATATCTAACCCATTTGAACATCTGCTAAATATTATGGTTATTACGCTTTTATCCTCTATGCTGGGTGGGGTACTTGTTATAAACCATACAAATAACCAATGGCAAACAAATAATATCACATACCCTCAAATAACAGTATATCTTGCAGAAAGCGCAAGTAATAAAGATGTATCTAAAATTGAAACCACAATAAATAATTTTAGTCATAACATCATCAAAAATTACCAGTATATAAGCAAAGATCAAGGCTTAGCTGAATTAAAAAATGATATGCAAACAAAAAATATTACATCTGATATAGTTTCAGATACCGAAAACCCATTACCTAACGTAATTATAATTAATACAAATACTGTTAATGTGGATGTTTTAAACCAATTAACTAGAAGAGTTAGTAATTCACCATTTGTAACCTCAGTACAGATGGATGAAAAATATGCCCTGAAAGTAGGCAACTTAATTAATTTTATTAAAAAAATATCTAATGTCTTACTAGTATTTTTTGGCTTAAGCCTTATCTTAACTATATACAATTTAATTCGCCTACAGATGCTAGAAAGACAAGATGAAATAACTGTATCACGTCTAATTGGTGCCTCCGATGGCTTTATTATGCGACCACTTGCCTATTACGCAATAATTCAAATGATAATTGCTGCTGGTGCTTCCTTTGTACTAATTAATCGATTTATCAATTACCTAAATAATCTATTTAGCAACCTAAATAATTTATTTGGAAACACATTTACACTAATCCCATTATCTTACACACAGCTAGGAGAAATGTTAGTTACATTAATAGTCTTCACAATATTTGCAGTATTTATTGCAGTACAAACAGTTTTCCGAAAGAATCACTCTCAATAAACATTATGACAAAAACTTATAACACCTCTGACTTTAACTATGATTTGCCAGAAGAGCTGATAGCTCACCAACCAGCGCTAAGCCGAGATAATAGCCGCCTACTTGTTGCATCTGATTCCAAATTGCTTGATTTACAATTTAGCAATTTAATTGATTTCATTAATGAAAATGACCTAGTGGTGTTTAATAACTCAAAAGTAATTAAAGCCAGACTTTTTGGCAACAAACAAACTGGCGGTAAAATTGAAATATTAATCGAACGAATCATCAGCGATGAACTTTTTATATGCCATATTCGTTCTAATAAAACAATCCCTATTGGATTAATTATATGTTTACCTGATAACTTACAAATTAAAATCATTGAAAAACTAAGCGGGTTATTTAAGGTGGAGATTATTAGCAATGCTATAAGCATTTATGATTACCTTGAAACCTATGGTAGTATACCACTTCCACATTATATGAACCGTCATGCTACAGATATAGATAGCGCACGTTATCAAACAGTATACGCTAAAGATTTAGGCTCTGTTGCCGCCCCTACTGCTGGATTACACTTTACTGAAGATCTGATACAGCAAATCCAACAAAAAAAAGCCAAAGTTGCATATGTTACTTTACATGTAGGGTCTGGAACTTTTAAACCAGTTAATGTAGAAAATATTAGCGACCACAAAATGCATAGCGAAGTGTACAATGTTTCACAAGAAACCATTGATCTTATCCATGAAACTAAAAAAAATGGTGGGAAAGTAGTTGCTGTAGGCACCACAAGCCTTAGAGCCCTAGAGACAATAGCTCAACAAAAGTTTAAAACCACAACTGGGGAGACAGATATTTTTATTACCCCAGGGTATAAATTTCAGGTAGTAGATAAATTAATTACTAACTTTCATTTACCCAAATCTACGCTACTGATGCTAGTTTCTGCCTTTGCTGGTTTTGAGCAAATTAAACGCATTTATCAACATGCTATTGCACATAAATATCACTTTTTTAGTTATGGCGATGCTATATTATTAACCCTTAAAATTGAGACTTAAAGATGAAAGAACATAACACCACCCATTTTGGGTTTAAAGATGTAAATGAGGCTGATAAATCTAATTTAGTAGCGGATGTTTTTCATTCTGTTGCTAAAAATTATGATATTATGAATGATGTTATGTCCTTTGGCTTACATCGTCTCTGGAAAAAATTTACCTTATTTACTGCCGAAATTAAACCTGGAGCAAAAGTTCTAGATATAGCTGGTGGTACTGGTGATATGACTTTGGGCTTTAAAAACATCGTGGGTGATACTGGTGAAGTATGGCATACGGATATTAACTCCTCAATGCTTAAACAAGGCAAAGATCGGTTAATTGATGAGGGTATCATCACTCCTCAATGCCTATGCGATGCAGAGAAACTACCGTTTAAAGACAATTACTTTAATGCAGTGTGTGTTTCCTTCGGGCTAAGAAATATGACACATAAGGATATTGCATTACAAGAAATGTACCGTGTATTAGCACCTGGTGGAATACTCTTTGTTTTAGAATTCTCCAAAATACATAAACCGCTAACAAAGCTATATGATTTTTATTCTTTCAAACTATTACCCCTGATGGGTAAGTTAATTGCCAAAGATGAAGAAAGCTATCGCTATTTAGCTGAGTCCATCCGTATGCATCCAGATCAAGAAACACTAAAACAAATGATGCTAGATGCAGGATTTGCTAGGGTTAAGTATAATAACTTAACCCTAGGAATAACTGCACTACACAAAGGTTATAAAGTTTAAGAGCTATGCAAGCAATTACCCAAAAACAAATTAACGAGTTTTGGCAAGCGCATAAGAGATTTTTACATACTAACTTAACTACCGAATCCCAAAATCAACTAACTAAAAACCTATCGCAATTATGCAGCTCTAATTTAGATCAAGCATTTTCTTTATTTAAAGATGTGGAGCTAAATGCTATTAACAATCTATTACAGTATAGTGACAGGATAGCAGAACTGCAGCAAGCAATTATAACCTGCCTAAAGCAATCAGGGAAAATATATATTATTGGCTGTGGTGCCAGCGCACGTTTAGCAGTATTATTACGTCGCCTATGGGAGATCTCTAACCCAAATCTTATTGGGTTGGTAGTTAGCATATGCTCTGGTGGGGATATATCGTTAATTAGCTCAGTGGAACAATTTGAAGACTCAGCAGAGTTTGGCATTAAACAATTACAACAGCAAGATTTCACTGCAAATGATTTGCTAATTGGCTTAAGTGCTAGCGGAGAATCTCCGTTTATTTTATCTAGCATTGAATATGCCCTTAAAAATAGCAAGCATACTCCATGGTTAGTGTGTAATAACTCTATTGTAGATATTTTTAAGCGTAACCTCAATAGTATAATAAATAGCAAGATTAAAACCCTTGCACTAAATGTAGGCGAAATGGCTCTTACTGGAAGCACAAGACTACAAGCAACAACTGCTATGCAAATTGCAGTGGGAATTGCATTATGCCCCCAAAGTAGTGATATTCAGACATATATTAATCAAATCTATACCATGTTACGTGACATTAAAATCACAGACCTAGCAAAAATCACTCATATTGAAAGCAGTCTTCTAAAAAATCAAGAATATATTTTATATACTACAAATGAAAACCTGCTTGGGTTAAGTATGCTATCTGATATTACAGAACGCGCACCAACATTTAATATTACTCAATTTGAAAATTATAATAGTGAGGCAGCAAGACTCTCCGAAGATAAAAAAGCATATAGCCCATTTTATTTATGCTTAACTAATACCCTTAATGTAGATGAGGCGTGGCGGAATTTACTTGGGACCCCCCCAATTTGTCTTAACTGGGAGGCGTTTAGTGAGACTCGCACCAACTATATACAGGGTTTTGATATATCAAAAAATAGCCCTAGAGCTAAAAACACAAGCTTACCAAATAAGCAATACCATGAAAACTGGATAATAGACAAAGATATTTTAACTATATCCTTAGAAGATAAAAGCTGTAGCTTCGAAATACCCACAGATGATCTAAGTGCAACTATTTTATTTAAAATGCTACTCAATAGCCATTCAACACTAATGTTTGGGGTTTTAGGTGCTTACGAAGGTAATTTAATGTTATCTTTAAAACCAAGTAATTTTAAATTGATGGATCGAGCTATCCGCTATACTCAACTAATATTAAAAAACAATTATAAGTTAAATATTGCATATGACAAAGTTGCGGCAATTCTATTTGAAGAAATAAATCAGCTTGAGCCCAATCAATCTATTGTGATGAAGGTAGTCCAAAAGATAAAAACACATATTTAATGGGGTAACCTGACCCCCTATTAACTTACCCTGCATAATATTTTTTATTTCATGCGGAGGAATCCCCACACCAGAATCTTTTACCACAACCCTAAATTGGGTGTCATAATCTTCAATTTATGAATTAATCCATTAGTATGTTCATTTAAACCTCTATCACAAGACTTATATGGTATAGCAAAATAAAACTCACAGCCGATATTGTTGCTAATATTATAATGATATGCAACCTCTGTTCCATTATCATAGGTTAATATTTTAAACGGTACTAATGTATTTTGATAAATAGATTTAATGGCATCGTTATTGCTTTTTCATAAGTAAAAATCAAAAACCCCCGCTATGTAATAGCTGGGGTTTTAATATCTAACCCGCTATAAAGTTTACAGTGCTTCTGCGTGGCTAGATAAATAATCTGCAACACCTTGTGGGCTTGCTTTCATACCTGTCTCGCCTTTATTCCAGCCAGCAGGACAAACTTCCCCGTGCTCTTCAGTAAATTGCAAAGCATCTACCATACGTAGCATTTCATCAACATTACGCCCTAATGGTAAATCATTTACTACCATATGACGCACGACACCTTTAGTATCAATTAAGAATGAACCGCGGTAAGCAACACCACCAGCAGATTCAACACCATAGTTTTGGCAAATTTCATGATTGATATCAGCAACTAGTGTGTATCCAACAGGACCAATCCCGCCTTTATTTACTGGAGTGTTTCTCCATGCATTATGAGAAAAATGAGAATCAATTGAAACACCAATTACTTCCACATTACGTTTTTTAAACTCTTCTAAGCGGTGATCAAATGCGATTAACTCAGATGGACATACAAATGTAAAATCTAATGGATAGAAAAACACAACTGCGTGTTTACCTTTTGTAGCTTCTTTAAAATTATATTTATCTACAATTTCTCCATTACCCAATACAGCAGCAGCAGTAAAATCTGGAGCCTGATGCCCAACTAATACCTGTGTATAAATGTACTCTTGACAATCTTCGTGTGAATGATTACTCATATTATTAATACTCCATAAAATAGTTGACTAATTCACTAAGGTATATATTATACCACCAAACTAGTACCCTTGTCTAATCTCAAAAATTGGTTTAAAATATCGATGCTCCAAGTTCCGAAGTAGAAACCGCATTCCTAAAACCACTAAATAGCTCACGCCCTAGTCCAAAGCCATTGCCACTCAAATCAGCCCGAATTGCCTCGCGTTTTGACAATTCCACATCATCCACTAAAACTTGTAAAACACCATTTTCTAAATCAAGCTCAATAATATCTCCATCACGAATCCGCGCTATATTTCCATTGTTTAAACCTTCAGGAGTTAGGTGAATCGCATTAGGAACTTTTCCAGAAGCTCCAGACATTCTACCATCAGTAACTAAGCCAATTTTATAGCCTTTATCTTGCAAAGATGATAATGCGGGGGTTAAGCCATGTAGCTCTGGCATTCCATTAGCTCTAGGACCCTGATAACAAAGTACAATCACACAATCCATCTCCAACTCCCCACGTTCAAAAGACTCGATTACTGCATCCTGAGTAGTAAAAACTCTCGCTTGTGCTTTAACATAATGATGCTCTTTGGCAATTGCTGAAACTTTGCTTACCGACCTACCTAAATTACCAGTTAATAGCCTCAAGCCGCCTTCAATACTAAAAGGATCATCCACTGTACGCAAAATATTAGTATCTTTATTTGCTGCCATCTGCCACACTAATTTATTATCTTTATATAATGGGTACTGTGCCTGAATAGATAATCCACGCCCCATAACCGTCATCACATCTTCATGCAGTAAGCCATTTTTTAATAATTCAGCAATAACATAAGGAATACCCCCAGCTTCATGAAATTGGTTTACATCAGCCTCTCCATTAGGATACACTTTAGCAATTGATGGAATAGCCTTTGATAATAAAGCAAAATCATCCCAATTAATAATAATCCCACAAGCCTTTGCAATTGCAGGTAAATGTAAAGTATGATTAGTTGACCCACCAGTTGCAATTAAACCAATAATGGCATTAACAATAGTTTTTTCACAAATTACTTCGCATAGAGGAATAAACTCATTACCATTGCTAGTTATATTTACTGCACGTTGTGCTGCATAAGTGGTTAAGGCTTCACGTAACTCACTGTCTGGAGCAACAAAAGAGCTTCCTGGAATATGCAACCCCATTATCTCCATTAGCATTTGGTTACTATTTGCCGTACCATAAAAAGTGCAAGTCCCTGCAGCATGGTATGACTTCATTTCTGAGTCTAATAAAGCATCTTGCCCAACTTTACCCTCGGCATAGAGTTTACGCGTCTCAGCTTTCTTTTTATTAGAAATCCCACTAGGCATTGGTCCTGATGGCACGAATATTGTAGGCAGATATCCAAAAGAAAGGCATCCAATCAATAACCCTGGCACAATTTTATCGCAAATACCCAAACAAAGAACAGCGTCAAACACATTATGGGATAAACCAACGGCTGTAGACAGTGCAATGACTTCTCGTGAAAAAAGTGATAGCTCCATTCCAGATTGCCCCTGAGTAACTCCATCACACATAGCTGGCACACCGCCTGCTACCTGAGCTGTTGCTCCTAATTCCGCTACGGCTTGTTTTATTTTTTCTGGATAGCGATAATATGGGTGGTGGGCAGACAACATATCATTATAAGCAGTAACTATCCCTATATTTGGATTGTCAACCTGTTTTAAGATAAATTTAGATTTGGCATCTTCAGCAGCAACTACATGCGCTAAATTAGTACAACTTAGCTGCTCTCGGCTAACTTTCTTACCATAATGCATACGCATTCTATCTAAATACTCGGCACGAGTCTTTTTGCTACGCTCTATTATGTTTTGTGTAACCTGTGCAATAACAGAGTTTATTGGTTGTTTTGTCATATTTAGCCCATTATTAAAAATAATTTTATTTTAATAACCACTTAAATGCGCAATTATAGCTATATTTTTTAAAGGCACCTTGTCCTTGTTGGTAACTAATCAGCAACCCTGAATATAGGGTTTCGTCATGCTGAATTTCACACTAGTGTGTTATTTCAGCATCTCCTTTATTTTAGACCCTGAAACAAAACACGTGTGTTAAGCTCAGGATGACATTGCTAAATAGTTACACTTGTTGTACATCAGACTTTAAAATGTAGCAATAATTGATGCAGGTAAGTAGTTACATATACATACCGCCATTGACATGGATGGTCGTCCCCGTAATATAATTTGCATCATCACTAACTAAAAATTTTACACTATTTGCAATATCTTCAACTGAGCCTAGCTTACCCAACGGAATATTTTTTATATAAGCCGCTTTTACCTCTTCAGATAACTTATCAGTCATATCTGTTTGTACAAAACCAGGAGCAACACAGTTTACAGTAATATTTCTACTCCCTAGCTCACGAGCAAGCGATTTAGAAAAAGCAACTAACCCTGCTTTTGAGCTAGCATAATTTACTTGCCCAGGGTTACCTATAAAGCCAACAACCGAAGTAAGATTAACAATCCGCCCAAATCTAGCTTTTGTCATGCTACGAATAACTGCTTTGGTTAATAAAAATACCGCTTTGAGATTTGTATCCATTACATCATCCCAGTCCTCTTCCTTCATGCGTAAGAACAATGTATCTCTGGTAATCCCAGCATTATTTACAAGTATATTAATATCTCCATACTGAGCAGCAACTTCAGCTATAACTCTTTCTATACTCTCTTTATCCGTCACATTTAATACAACTCCCGCACCATTATAATCCTTTAAATATTGACTAATTTCAGATGCACCAGCTTCTGTTGTTGCTGTGCCAATTACCATAAGGTTGCTCTTGGATAATGCTAAAGCAATTGCCTTACCTATACCGCGCGTAGCTCCAGTTACTAGTACTATTTTTTTTATCTCTGTCATTTTCAACCTTTCTATACTGCTGAACAAACCTGTTGGATATTCTCTTGATTATGTAAATTATAACTTACAATTGTACTATCAATCCGTTTATTTAACCCTGTTAATACTTTACCTGGGCCACATTCTACAATATTATTAGTACCATTATTCACCATATATTTAATAGTTTGGCTCCATAAAACTGGAGTATAAACCTGTTTTATTAATGCATCTTTAATCGATGCAATATCATTATGGATTTTTGCATCTGCATTTTGTATAATTAGAGTTTTTGGCAAGCTAAACTCTATATTGTTTAGAGCATGAGCCAGTTGATTAGCCGCACCTTGCATTAAGCCACAATGCGCAGGCACTGATACTTGAAGCTTCTGTACTTTCTTAGCTCCCGCATCTTTTAATTTATTAGCTACATCTTCAAATAAATGCTCTTCTCCAGCAATCACTACCTGACCAGGAGAATTGAAATTCACCGCCGAAATAACTCCATTATTTTCGCTAGAAACTTGATTACAAATAGCAACTACTTTATCATCATCTAAACCTAATACCGCAGCCATTACACCGCTTCCCACTGGTACTGCATTTTGCATTGCTTGTGCACGTATCCTAACTAACGAAATTGCATCCTCAATTTTTATAACACCACTAGCAACTAGAGCCGTCCACTCTCCTAGGCTGTGCCCTGCAACAATGCTTGGGCTCTTATTAGTCTGTTCTATCCAAGCTAAATAGGTAGCATAGCCAGCAACTAGCATTAAAGGCTGAGTATTTACTGTTTGATTAATGTTATTGGTATTATCTTCATCTAACATGGCAAGTAAATCTACACCTAGAATATCTGCTGCCTGCTCAAATAAAGTTTTCACAACCCCCAAATCTTTTATTCCATCCATCATTTTTAACCCTTGAGAACCCTGCCCCGGAAAAACAAAAGCAAAAGACATAAGCAACCCTTTCAAATAATTTATACGTTATTATAGCAAAATTCCCCAATATAGCTTATAATACATAATGGCTATATTTAGGAAATACCATGAAAATCTTCATAAACCACGAATTTATTGAATCCGATAAAAAAGCAATCTCCATAGAAGATCGTGGTCTGCTTCTTGGTGATGGGATATTTACAACATTACAATCAGTAAATTTACATCTAAAATACTTTGCACAACATATAGAACGACTACATCGACATGCCGCCTTAATCGATTTAAAAATCCCTCTTTCTGAAAGTGAAATCAAAGCATACTGTGAAGAGTTATTACGCCAAAACCAACTTGAAAATGAAACAGCATTGATAAGAATTACTGTAACACGTGGCAAATCTGAACGTGGAATTAATATATCTAAAAATATAGCGCCTACAATTTTTATAAAATGCACAAAATTAGCACATAGCACAGTGCACCCTAAATTATGCTTCACTTCAGTTATCCGCAATGAGTATTCCGCCATAACAAGAATCAAATCCCTAAATTACCTAGAACCCATACTTGCAAGAAAAGAAGCTCAAGATCGAGGCTTTGATGATGGTATCATGCTAAATACTCATGGTGCAATATGTGAGTGCAGCACTGCAAATATTTTTTTTGTTACTTCAAACTACGAGGTATTAACCCCACACCTCAGTGAAGGGGTATTAGATGGAATTATTCGAGCAAATGTAATTAGTTCTTGTAAAGCATTAAATATACCAATTTTACAACGCTCTATAAAACCCGAAGATATTTATGATTGTATCGAAGCATTTCAGACTAATTGCGCTATTGGTATACAAAGCATCAAATCTATTGAAGATATGGAATTTCATTATATCAAAGATAGCGTTACTCAGTTAATCCAAGATTACTGTAAAATCTAATCAGGGTCATGTAAGGCAAAATCTCTAACTCTAAACCCCAAAACAAATAAAGTAGCAAAATAAGAAGTAGCAGCTATAACTAATAAGCTAAATAATGATATAACCCTAATATATGCATGACCAGCAAAATCTAAAGGCAAAAACCACATACTAAAAAACAAAGCTATAGCCATTACAACAACTGCACAAACTAAACGCAAGATAAATAACTTCCAGCCGCTCTGTGGTACGTATATACCGCGCCTTATAAGAAAATAACATAAGCAAAATGCATTGATACATGCACCTAAACCAATAGATAATGCTAACCCAGCATGCTTAAAAGTACCAACAAAAATCAGATTCATTGCTTGTGTACAAATTAATACAAATATAGCAATTTTTACTGGAGTTTTAATATCTTGGTTAGCATAGAATCCTGGAGCAAAAATCTTAACCATAATCAATCCCAATAAGCCAGCGGAATAAGCAATTAATGCCCGGGAAGTCATCAAAACATCAAAATATCTAAACTTTCCATACATAAATAGCGTCATAGTTAACTGTTTAGAAGTTATAGCTAAACCAATTGTAGCAGGTAATGCTAACAATAAACATAACTTAATTCCCCAATCTAGGGTTTGAGAAAATCTCTGCTTATTTTCTTCACCTGCGTGTTTAGATAAGTTAGGTAATAATATAGTGCCTAGTGCAACCCCAAGAACTCCTGTTGGAAACTCCATAAGCCTATCGGCGTAGTTCATCCATGAAATACTCCCACTGGGAAGAAAAGAGGCAAAAATCGTGTTAATTACTAGGCTAATTTGTGAGATAGAAGTAGCAAAAACTGCTGGCCCCATTAACTTAATTACTCGCCATACGGCTTTATTTTTAAAATTAAGTTTTGGCCATATTGGCATCCCAATTTTTTTTAAAAATGGAAGTTGGAATAATAACTGCAAAATACCCCCAACAAATACCGCCCACGCCATCGCAATAATAGGCGGATGAAAATAATTTCTAAAAAATAAAGCAAAACAAATAAAACTAAGATTTAATATGGTTGGTGTAAAAGCTGGAATAGAAAAAATTCGCCAAGTATTCAATACACCACTAATTAACGAAGACATAGATATAAAAATAATATAAGGCAAGGTAATGCGCAATAAAGTATTAGTTAACTCTAATTTAGCAGGATCAGAGGTAAATCCTGGCGCGGTAATTAATAGCACACCTCCAGTAAAAACCATTCCTAAAACAACTAAGCTTACTAAAACCAAAAGTAATAATCCAGCAATACTTGCTACAAAATCTTTAGTCTCTTCAATTGAGCGCTTAGCTTTATATTCAGATAAAATAGGCACAAATGCTTGAGAGAATGCACCTTCGGCAAATGTTCTTCGCAATAAATTTGGTAATTTAAATGCTACCCAAAAAGCATCGGTAGTGAATCCAGCACCAAAAATTCTAGCCATTAGCATATCACGAATAAACCCAACGACTCTAGAAATAAGCGTCATCCCGCTTACATTCATTAATGACTTTAATAAATTATGTTTTGCCATAATAATACAGTTTTTCCCTTTATTTTTTAATTAAGTATTTTTAGTATTGGTTCCTTTGCTCTTTAATAATACTGCAGCAATCCTATCTATTATCTCGGAGTTTTCATGTAACATTTTATCTGCAAACTTTCTTATCTCCAATATATTTTTTTTAGAAGCATCCGTTGAGCTTAAATCTTTTCCTGGTATGCTATTAACCCGAAAGAAGTTCACTGCTGGATCAATTTTTTGTACCCCCAGCAAATATTCCTCAATAAACTCTATATATAATTTGCTACTTAATGCTGGGGCACTAAATAAATATTGATATAGTCCGTATAAGCCAAAAGAAAACATATTTTTGTAATTGTACTTTACGCTTGCAGTACCGCCATTACCAATTAATACCAAATTTAGTTTTTTATCTGGAAATAAACCTCTAACATACAATAATACATGCAATATGGGGTTATTTAGAAGTACTGAGGGATCAATAAACATATGATTTTTACCACCAATAGAAAAAGCCATTGGGGGGAATAGCATAGGAGGACTTGAAGCACCATTAATTAAATCTTTAACCAAGTAGTTATCGTGTGAGCCTCCTCTGATAGAACTCCAACTCTTAACTATTTGTAAATCATTAGTTGCAATATTATATACTGGTACAAGTAAATTACCCTTTAATTCGCCAAGAGTTAGATTATCAAAATACCCCTCTAAAACTTTCATTTTTCCATTAGGTAAGAATCTAGGAGCAAAAAGTCCAAATAAGGTTAAAAGTTGATGATACCAAGGAGAAGAAAATATTACCTTTAGATTACTGGCATAATCATTTAAGATTTCTTTAGCCGAAAATTTATAATTATTATTTTCATCCGCAACAGTAAAGCCACCAGCAGAAATAGCACCAGTGGAGCTTCCTGCAAAAAAATCAAATAGCTCACCAATTTTTTTACCAGTGATATTTTCAATATATGATAAAACATAAAGTGGAACCATTCCCCTGAGTCCACCACCGCTTAAAACTAGAATATTTATATCTGAAGCATTTTCATACTGTTTTCTTAATACTTCATATCCTTTAAGCTTTTTATCGCTAATTATACTATCTTTGGACATAGCATTTAAATAGCGATTGGACAAAATATTTAGATATATAATAACAGCGATAGAATAAGTAAGCCAACCTAAAATTAATACGTCAACAAAGATATCTAAGATTCTATCGTAAATCATCATAACTCCAATAACTCAAAATATTATTTAAATGAGCCAAATCCCCCGTAATTAACCGCTTGATTCGCTGAATCTACTAACCCCATCCCCAGCTTTTTAACTATTTTATCCACAGGATCCTGTTTTGGAGTAAAATCAACTAAGTTACTAGTATTATACTCCTCTCGTGCTAATTTATCAACTGTACTGTAGCCATCAATCAAGCCTAATTTTAGTGCATCTTCTCCAACCCAGTATCTACCAGAAAATAAATCTGGATTAGATGTATTTAATTTATGCCCCCTGCCAGATTTAACCGCATCAATAAATTGTTTATGCACCTCATCTAACATCTGCTGCTGCAGGACAGTTTGATCTTTATTTTCTGCAACAAATGGATAACCCATAGCTTTATTTTTACCAGCAATTAGCAATCTACTATCTACTCCAATTTTTTGCATCAGTCCCGTTAAACCAAACCCAGTATAAATCACCCCAATTGAGCCAACAATACTGGCTTTTGATGCATAAATTTTATTTGCAGCAGAAGCAATATAATAACATCCAGAAGCACAAACCTCTTCAACAACAACATGTATAGGCTTTTTGGGATACTCTTTGCGTAACCGTAGAATCTCATTATAAAGCATATCTGAGTAAACTGGAGAGCCTCCTGGAGAGTTGGCGCGAATAATTACCGCTACCGTACTCTTATCTTTTAATGCATCTTCCAAACCAGTTGAAACAACCTCATAGGTTCGCTCTTCGCTATTAATAGTACCTTTTAAGCTAACCACCCCAACTGAAGGCTTGGAGCTAGTTAATGTATCAGTTTTAGCAAAAACCTCATAAAATATACAGCCAATAATAACTATCCAAATTAACCTAAAGAATATTCTCCATCTGCGGCTGCTGCGTTGTTCTTTTATTGCTGCTAACAGGACTTGTTCCATTACTGATTTTTCTAAATCTTGTCTTTCCATGTTATTTATACCTATACAAATATGTTATAATAATTTACGCATATATATACCAATATTATATACGGTTATCTAACTACTGTGTACACTCATTTTTACTTTTAATATGGATTAATTTATTATGAAAAAATCATCTTCTATTATTTTATTACTACTTAGCTCGTCTGTATTAGCTGATGCAACAGGCATCTATCTTGGTGGCGGAATTGGTTATGGTATGCAAAACCTTGTTGCTTTAGGGACGACTACTCAAGGAACTCCTGCATTACGAGGATTTGCGGGCTATCAATTTGCTAGTTGGCTGGATGTTGAACTTGGATATACTTATATAGCTCAAGGACCAAACTGGAATAATCTCGGAACCCCATCAACTACAGTATATGATTTAGCCTTTACACCTGGATTTAGCATTCCGCTAACACCTGTGACAGTTTATTCTAGGCTAGGAATAAATAGTGTATCTGCTAATTTAAATAGCAGTTGGTATAATCAAGTTTTTAGTAACCAAACGGCTAATTTTGAATGGGGAGCTGGAGTAAAAGTAGATATTCCTGGTACTCGCACTTTTGTAAGAGCAGAATACCTAAACTTTGGATCAGCAGTTAACAATGATAATAGCAACTTAACCGTACAAGCAAGTGTTGCAATGATAACCGCTGGCTACGTATTTTAAGAATAATACATAAGGTTGCTACTCATGACGTATAATTAAAAAATCAATTCGATATACTTAGCCAACGAGGTTATTCATGTTGAGTATAGGCAGTAAAATTGCAATTACAATTAATAGCACAACTCCACCCATAAATAAGATTAAGGCAGGCTCTAGGATACCAGTTAATAACTGGCTACGATGAGTTAATTCAAGCTCTTGATGAGCACCAGCTTGTGCGAGTAATTTATCCAAATTACCTGATTTTTCACCACTCGCGATAAGATGAATAACAACGGGGGGAAAGGCTTTCTCATTACCCAGAGCAACAGCTAATGGCACACCTTCTTGTACTGCTTTTAAAGCTCGGTTAATCGCATTTTTCATCATATAGTTATTTACAGTGTCTCGACCTGCTTCAAGAGCAGAAATCATTGGCACACCGCTAGTTAAAAGAAGCGATAAGGTATGAGCAAATCTGGCCACATCAATATTTATTAATAAGCGCCCAGCTATGGGTAACTCTAATAACTTTTTATGAAATTTTAGCTTAAATTCATGTTTCTTTAACATACGGAAAATTGTAATTGTGGCAATAATGATTGCTAATAATATAATCCAACCATAGCTTCTTAAACCATTACTGGTTGCAATTAATGCCTTAGTTAAAAAAGGCAACTCTTGCTTTGATGATTCAAAAACCTTTACTACCTGAGGTACTACATATACCAACAAGGCAACAATCATTAATGTTGCAACAACAGTAACAATTATAGGGTATAGTAATGCCATAATTATTTTACTAGTTAACTCTCTAGTTCTATCGCTATACTCAGCAAGTTTAGTCATTACATTAGCCAAGCTACCAGACTGCTCACCTGCATGAATAAGGCTACAATATACTATGGGAAAAACTTTCGGAAACATCTTCATAGAAGCAGCAAGAGACCTACCACTTAAAATCTCCCCTCTTACTCCCATCATAATTGATTTTTGGGTTGGGCTATCAAGCTGATCAATTAATGCATTAAGGGACTGTTCAACCGATAAACCAGAATTCAATAAAATTGCAAATTGGCGTGTTAGGAGAGATAGCTCTAGTGATGACATGGGTTTTCTAAAAGAAAATAACCCCGTACGTTTAGCTGTTCCACCATCTTTAATTGCACTTATATGCGAGACAATAAGCCCTAACTCACGCAACTTTTGTCTGGCATGACGAGGAGACTCAGCTTGAACAACCCCACGTTTATCCTTGCCTTTATTGTCTACCGCTCTATAATTAAAGGTTGTCATAATTCCTAATCTTTGGTAACAGCAACAACTTCCTCAATGGAAGTTTTGCCATCTACAACATATCTTGTGGCATCCATACGTAGTGTACGCATACCTAGATTTTTAATTGCATATTTCTCAATTTCATTTTCACCAGCATCGGTATGAATCAACCGCTGCATTTCTTCATCAATGACTAGTAGCTCATGAATCCCTGTTCTACCCTTATAACCAGTATTACTGCACATATCGCATCCTACTGGCGAATATATCTTGGTACCATGCGGTATATCCAAATCCACTAGAATACTAGCATCAACTAGTTTATTTTCTACTTTACAAACTGGACACAGCATTCTAATCAAACGCTGAGCTAAAACCCCAATTAAGGTAGAAGATAATAAGAAAGACTCTACTCCCATATCAAGTAACCTTGTGACCGCTGAAGCCGCAGTATTTGTATGTAGCGTTGCTAAAACTAAATGCCCAGTTAAACTTGCTTGTACCGCAATTTCTGAGGTATCTAAATCACGAATCTCACCTATCATCACTACATCTGGATCTTGACGTAAAATAGAGCGTAAAGCTCTTGCAAATGTCATTTCAATTTTAGAATTTACCTGTGTTTGACTAATTCCAGTAATATCATACTCTACAGGATCTTCTACTGTCATAATATTCAACGAGGTAGAATCTAACCTAGCTAAAGCTGCATATAAAGTGGTAGACTTACCTGAACCAGTAGGACCAGTAACCAAAAAAATCCCATGTGGGCGATGAATAATTTTATCTATCTGTTGAAGTGTCCCCTTTTCCATACCCAAGATCTCTAACTGTAAGCGCTCTTTATTTTTATCTAACAAACGCATTACAACCCGCTCTCCATGCCCCGTAGGAATGGTAGAAACCCTCAAATCAACCTCACGACCAGCCAAGCGTAATGGAATCCGCCCATCCTGGGGTAAGCGCTTCTCAGCAATATCTAAATGCGCCATAATCTTTATTCTAGAAACCAATGCTGCGTGTAGTCCCGGGTTTAGATCCACTACTTTTTGTAGCGTTCCATCCCGACGAAACCTAACTACCGATTTACGCTCATAAGCATCAAGATGTATATCTGAGGCATCTTCTTTAACCGCTTGAGTTAAAAACGCATTGATAATCTTTATTACTGGAGCATCGTTTTCTGATTCTAGCAAATCTTCAGAGCGGGGTAAATTGTGGATTAGATCAGATAGATTAATATCCTCCTGCATATCATCCACAATCGCTGCAGCATTTGAACTTGAATATGCTTCAGATAACAGACTATCAAAAAACTTAGGGTCTATTTTATGTATCTGTATTGGCGCATTTATTTTACGCCTTACCTCAGAAACAATCTCGGGGTGAAGATTGTTAATTGTTGCTAATAATACAACCTCATCCTGCACACCATAAATACAAACCTGATGATGCTTCGCATACGAATATGGAATCCGTCGCGAAAATCTATTAGGAATAAACTTAATTGTTTCCATTTTTTCCATCTATTTTAGGTAAAATTACATTATTGCTTGGTTGACTCTGAATATTATTGCTACTATTTTTTTGTAATGTAGCACCCCTCATGTCTACGATAGGTAAATTTATTACTTGATTATTTGGTTGCGGTGGCAGATTTGCATTATTATAAGGAACTTGGTTTTCTAAATTCATAGGATTAATTTCTGGTAACAATATATTACCTTTAGCTTGAACCATGTTTTCCTGATCCATTATATACTTATAACGCCTGTTAGTCAGTGCGGCAGCCCCTTCAGCATTACGAATAATTACGGGTCTTAAGAATAACACTAGATTTTGTTTCTGATGAACGCGAGATTGCCAACTAAATAACCAACCCAAGTAAGGAATATCACTTAATCCTGGGATCCCATTTTTTTGAATTGCTATCTGCTCCCGAACCATCCCACCAATCGCTATAATTTGACCATCATCTACTAACATTGTAGAACGCACTCTACGTGTGTTAATACTTGGACCATTAGTTGAATTAGCAACCTGAGAGCTTGCATCAACTTGTGAATCTTCTTGATATACATCCAACTGAATTGAACCACTTTGAGTAATCATCGGTTTTACATTTAAGAACGTACCCACATCCTGACGTGAAATTGTATTGGTAACAGTATTCGCACTTGCTGTATTTATATATGATCCATTAGGGATACCAATATTTTGACCAACTAGAATTCTAGCCTCTTCATTATCTAAGGTAATTAATGTCGGACGAGATAAAATATTAACATTACTATTTGAGGCTATCATATCTGCCAAGGCTCCAAGTCCAGGAACAGTCTGCCCACCAATAGAAACCGATCCAGTTACTAGCCCTACAAATACTTCATTGGGAATCCCTGCTGCAGCCGCCCCAGCGCCTGCACCTCCACCAGCTAACCCAGCTGCAGTTGTGGCTATACTAGATAGCGCACTACTTGGTCCACCATTTGTGCTACCACCATAGTTAGTTACACCTAGGGCTCCTATTTGATTATTGCCACCACCAACTAACCACTGAACACCAAAAGTACCAGCTGTTGTGCTATTTATCTCAGCAATCATTGCCTCAATCATAACTTGTGCTCGTCTTACATCTAGCATATCAATAATCATACGTAAATTACGGTATACCGAGTCTGGTGCTTGAATAATTAAAGCATTAGTTGTTGGCTCAGCCTGAATAAATATTTTAGGCGCATCTTTAGCATTGGCTTGATTCCCATTAGATCCTCGGCTAGATTGGGGAGAAGGCTTGCTACTACTTAAGCTGCTTCCACCTCCACCGCCTCCACCACCGCCTGATGACTGAAAAATTGATGCTGGCTCATTAGAAAATTTAGCTAATGAGGAGCTAGGAGTGATATCTGGGTTTTCCTGCCCTGATGCAACAACACGTAACACATCAGCGATATGCGCTGCATCAGCATTACGCAGGTACACCACATGTAAATTATTATTTACTCCACCCACATTCCTATCAAGCCTTGCAGCTAAAGTTTTCAAATCCTCAACCTGACTTTGTACGGTAGAATAAATGATAAGTGAGTTAGTTGCGGGGTCAACTGTAATTGAAGCTGTGGGGCTATCACTATTCCCATTACTGCCACCACCTGATCCAGTTGATGAGCCATTCTGTAAATACGACTGTAAAATTTGCGCCACATCAGATGCGACTGCATATTTTAATGCAACAATAGATGGCTGCACTTTAGTATCAGCAGTTGCACTTAGCTGATTAATAATCTTACTAATGCGACTAATATTCGATGCATAATCGGTAACTATCAACGCGTTACTATTTGGATATGCGGATATAGAGTTATTTGGAGCCACGAGTGGACGCAATGAGTTGGCTAACTGCATTGCCGAACCACGCTGTATTATGAAAATTTTTGTTATAATTTGGTCGCCAATTTGTTTACTTGCTTGAGCATCAGCTGCAACAGTCTTCATCCCATAAGTCTTAGCATCAGCCTCTGGTAATACCTTAATTACCCCATCACCCTCAACAACTGCAAAGCCCTGCATTCTTAAAGCTGTCTCTAAAACTTTATAACTATCAGATTTATTAATTGGCTGATCCGAAACTATGGTAACGGTGCCTTTTACCCTAGGATCTATTACAAAATTCTTACCAGATAACTGGCTGATAGCTTTAATGGTAGACTGAATATCTGAATTCTCAAAATTTAAAACAACTTTATCAGAACTCAATTCGCTACTATTTGATGATTCTGTACGTAATTTTGGACTCTTAGATGATGATAGACCTCTTTTTTTAGAACTTAATAAAACATTACTCCTTGCCTTAATAGACGGAATAATTTGTGATTCTTTAGTGGCTTGTGCTTGCTGATTAAATGCGTACGCTAAACTTGATGCTTGCAATGCCAGCACTGTCAAAACTACTTGTTTGATTTTTATCATTTACTCTACTCTTAATATAAAAATTAGCGGCTTTCTAAAATACTATTAGACCCTTTATTATCAATGCTTTCAGAATTAGAACGACGCTGGGCAAACTCTTCAATTAATTTACGCCGCTTATCAGCCAAATTATCTGAAGACTGCGTGCCATAATCTTCCACATAATTTCCACTATTGCGATTAAAACTATTATTAACAGAAGGGTTTTGCTGTGTAGATGTTGGGTAATTATTACTTAAAAATGAATTATTTTGATTATTGTTACTATTTGAAGATGGGCGAGTTAGTGGCTGAACTACAGCACTTCCCCCACTCATGTTGACCTCAGCATCAGTATTATTCTCAGTTAAAATAATACCACTAGGGGTAATTGATTTTAATATTGCAGTATTGCCAATAGTATCGCCAACCTTTGCTATATAAGATTTATTATTCAATTCATAAAACACAATACTATCTTTTAGGGTGTTAAAATATACACCGGTTAATTTCATTTGACTAACAATTGCAGGTTTTGGAGGTGTAGGAGGAGCAACAACTTTACCAAATGGCGAACGATTAATAATAAATTTACCACTTTTATCAAAAACAGCAACATCGGACTTTTCCGCATAAATATCTGATACTGAAGGAGTTATTATCCACCAAGTGAGTTTTGCCAATAATACTGCACAATAAAATACTATAGCTACACGAAGGATTATACTTCCGACGTTTATCAACGAATTAGCTTGTTTTATAATCATATTAGTTGCTTTACTACCATAACCAGTTATTAGACTAAGTTCAACAAATTTAAATTGACAAAGGTAAAATTATAGCATTATTATACCCCAGTTAGTAAGAAATATTATAACTGATTTAAAATTATTAATAGCAACCCTTCAAGTTATCTAAAAACTTGACATTATTACGCAAAATTAAGGATTGGTTGAGTATGAGTATAAAGAAACTATAAGATGGTGCGGAAGAAGAGACTCGAACTCTTACGCCTTTCGGCGCTGGAACCTAAATCCAGTGCGTCTACCAATTTCGCCACTTCCGCATATTTGGAGGTAGATATGTTACACTAATTTGCTACACCATTGCAACATTTTTTATTATTTTTATTGCTGCTGTATAATTTTAACAGCCAACTCAGCCACTTGCAGAGCTCTCATTGTTGAGGTATTTAATTTAATATCGGTGATTAAATCATAAGCTTCTCTTCTATCCTCATAAAGCTTTATGATTTTTTTTTCCATCTCGATGTTGTTTTCACTACTAAAAAGTGGCCTTTTTGAAGGATACTTCATTAGCCTATGCACCAAGATTTCTATATCAGCATGTAGCTGAATAATTATATTATTTGATAATGATAAAATATTACGGTTTTCCGGCTTGACTATGCATCCCCCACCAACAGATAAAACATAATCACTAGCATTATCTACAATTCGGCGCAGCTCTTCGGTTTCTCTTTGTCGAAAGCCAATCTCAGACTCTATAGCAAAAATTGTTGCAACATCAACACCACAATGAAGCTCAATACTACGATCTAAATCAATAAATACTTTATTTAATTTTTCGGCAACTAATTTACCTACAGTAGTCTTTCCAACGCCTGTAATTCCAATTATTATAATATTTTTATTCATTTTATCACATAATAAAATAAAAAGGCCAAGCAAAATGCTTGACCTTCAAATAACTACCAATGATCGTTGTTAATTATTGTGCAGCAGATGCCACAGGAGCAGAAGCAACAAGATCAGACGCTACAGGTTGTTCCATCATAACTGGTGCAGAAGCAACAGAATCAGAAGCAACAGAATCAGAAGCAGCAGAGTTTGTAGAGCTTTCGTTATGTGAACATGCAGTTATTACAACACCAGCAACTAATATAGCTAATATTTTTCTCATTATATTAAACCTTTCAAAAATTAAATCTTATAAACCAATAACAATTGGCGAGATTATATCACAAAATAAAAAACATCTGTAAATTTTTAACCATTTATTTGTCGTGAACGCTTCTTTAAAAAATCAAGAGCCTTTAGCTGAGCAATAGCAATATCTAATGATGCCTGAACTTTAGCGAGGTCATATGACATTGTAGAATCAGATCGATTTAATTTATTTAATGCGTCTTCTTTTTGCTCAACAAGTCTCGCTTCATCTAAGGCCTCAGTTCTTTCTATAATATCAGCTAAAACCGTTACACGGTTTGAGCAAACTTCAAGAAATCCTCCAGATATAGCAAAAACTGACTGCTCTTCTTTATCTGGTAATTTTATTCTTAAAACTCCTGGTTTTAGCTTAGTAATTAAAGCAACATGATTTGGATAGATCCCTATCTCACCATCATATGCGTTAGCTACCAAGTATTCAGCATCTCCAGCAAATAACCTAGATTCTGAATCAACTAAATCCACATACATTACATTTGTCATAATTTACAACTTTCAACTACATTTTTTTTGCGTTAGCAACAGCTTCTTCTATAGATCCAACCATATAAAAAGCTTGCTCTGGCAAATGGTCATAGTCACCATCTAATATCGCTTTAAATCCACTAACCGTATCTTTAAGAGAAACATATTTACCAGGAGCTCCAGTAAATACCTCAGCCACAAAGAATGGTTGTGATAAAAAGCGTTGGATTTTACGAGCACGAACAACAACTAGCTTATCTTCAGCGGATAACTCATCCATACCAAGAATTGCAATAATATCTCTTAATTCTTTATATTTTTGTAATGTTGCCTGCACTCCACGTGCCACATTATAGTGCTCTTCACCTATTACCAGAGGATCTAGTTGACGTGAACTAGAATCTAGTGGATCAACAGCTGGATATATCCCCAAAGCTGCAATATCTCTACTTAATACAACAGTTGCATCTAAATGAGCAAATGTGGTTGCAGGAGAAGGATCAGTCAAATCATCAGCAGGAACATAAACCGCTTGTATAGAAGTAATTGAACCATCACGAGTTGAAGCAACACGCTCCTGAAAACGCCCCATCTCTTCAGCTAATGTTGGTTGATAACCAACCGCTGATGGCATACGCCCTAATAATGCAGACACTTCAGTACCAGCTAAAGTATAGCGGTAAATATTATCTACAAATAGCAAAACATCACGTCCCTCATCTCTAAACTTCTCAGCAATAGTAAGACCAGTTAAAGCAACACGTAAACGATTTCCTGGTGGTTCATTCATTTGTCCGTACACTAGAGAAACCTTGTCTAAAACGTTAGAGTCTTTCATTTCATGATAAAAATCATTACCCTCACGCGTACGCTCACCAACACCAGTAAATACAGAATATCCGCTATGCTCAATTGCAATATTACGGATTAATTCCATCATATTAACAGTTTTACCTACTCCAGCACCACCAAACAAACCTACTTTACCACCTTTAGCAAATGGACACAGTAAATCAATAACTTTAATTCCTGTTTCTAGCAATTCTGTAGTCTGTGAAATTTCATCAAACTTAGGTGCATTTTGATGAATAGCTCTTAGTTCTTCAACGTCAATTGGGCCAGCATCATCAATAGGATTACCTAGTACATCCATAATACGCCCTAAAGTAGCACGACCAACTGGAACACAAATTGGATTACCTGTATTTATAACATCTAACCCTCTTTTAAGCCCATCAGAACTACCCATAGCAATACTACGTACCACACCATCACCTAATTGTTGCTGAACCTCTAACACTAACCCACCACCAGATGCTAGTTTCAAAGCATCGTAGATTTTAGGTACTTCATTGCGTGGAAACTCAACATCTACCACAGCACCAATTACCTGAATTATCTTTCCTTGTATCATTTTTGTATTCCTACAAATTATTAATTTGTTAAACTGCTGAACTACCAGAAACTATTTCTGCTAATTCTTTTGTAATTGAAGCCTGTCTAGATTTATTATATGCCAATTTTAATTCATTAATTGCACTACCAGCATTGTCTGTTGCTGATTTCATGGCAATCATTCTAGATGCTTGTTCTGATGCCATATTATCGGCAACACATTGATAAGCAACAGACTCCACGTAGCGACGAATCACCCCTTCCAACACTTCTGTAGGATTTGGTTCATATAAATAATCTTTTACCGACCCAGATTCTAAATGAAGATCTTTTTCTGTCAGAGGCAGTAGTTTTTCACATACTGGTTTTTGCTTCATGGTATTTATAAATTGTGAATAAATGATATATACAGCATCCAGCTCACAATTATAAAACTTATTTAACACTCCAGATAATGGTCCAACTAATTTATCCATTTTAGGAATATCACCTAAACCTACCGCAGAACCACAAACACTAAGCCCTAGCTTATTAACATAGTTAAAGCCTTTATGACCAAGAACACAAGCCTCTACCTCAATTTCAGAAGCATGTAAAGTTTGTATCTTTTCATAAAACAATTTTAACGTATTAGTATTAAGCCCGCCACATAAACCCTTATCTGTTGTAACAAGGACTATTCCAACTCTTGTTATTTCAGTTGGCGCACGAAGAAATGATGTCATATTTCTAGAATAAGAACCCAATCTTGCTAGATTTGCCACCACTCTACGAACATTCTCCGCATAAGGACGTGATGCACGCATTAATTCTTGTGTTTTGCGCATTTTTGATGTTGCCACCATTTGCATAGCACGAGTAATTTTCTGAGTATTTTGCACGCTCTTTATTTTCGAACGTATTTCTTTTCCTGCAGACATATATAGCTATCCTTAATACTTAAGCGCCAAAAATAGTTTTAAACTCATCCAAAGATTTTTTTATAGCTTTTTCATCATCCTTAGACATCTCACCACTAGTATTAATATTTTCAATAACATTTGCTGAATTAGACTTAATAAATGATAAAAATCCAGCCTCAAAGTCTAAAGCTTTATTTAATGTTATCGACTTATAATAACCATTATTAACCGCATATAAAACGATCGCTATTTCAGCAACGCTTAAAGGCATATATTGCTTTTGTTTCATTATTTCGGTAACAATCTGACCATGAGCTAATTGTGCTCTAGTTGTCTCATCTAAATCAGAGGCAAACTGTGCAAAAGCCGCAAGCTCACGATACTGCGCATGAGCTATACGAATACTACCCACAAGTTTTTTAATAACTTTTGTTTGTGCCGCTCCACCAACACGTGATACCGAAATACCTGGATTAATAGCTGGACGAATACCAGAATTAAACAAATCAGTTTCTAAAAATATCTGACCATCAGTAATTGAAATCACATTTGTAGGAACAAAAGCAGATACATCACCAGCCTGAGTTTCAATAATAGGCAATGCAGTTAATGAACCAGTTTTGCCTTTTACTTCACCATTAGTGATTTTTTCTATATATTCTTCATTAACTCTAGATGCTCTTTCCAATAAACGAGAATGTAAATAAAATACATCCCCAGGATAAGCTTCACGACCAGGAGGACGACGTAATAATAAAGAGATTTGGCGATAAGCAACCGCTTGTTTTGACAAATCATCATAAATAATAAGGGCGTCTTCTCCACGATCCCTAAAGTATTCACCCATAGAGCAACCAGCATACGGCGCAATAAACTGTAAAGCCGCTGATTCAGAAGCAGTAGCTACAACAACAATAGTGTGTGACATCGCGTTATGCTCTTCAAGCTTGCGTACAACATTAGCTATTGAAGAAGCTTTTTGCCCTATTGCAACATAAATACAAGTCACCCCTGTACTTTTTTGATTAATAATAGTATCAATTGCAACAGCTGTTTTACCTGTTTGTCTATCTCCAATAATCAGCTCACGTTGACCTCTACCAATAGGAACCATTGTATCAATCGCTTTTATCCCTGTTTGTAGTGGTTGGCTTACTGATTTACGAGCAATAACACCAGGTGCCACTTTTTCTACAGGAGCAGACAATTTCGTATTTATTGGACCTTTTCCATCAATTGGACGACCCAGAGCATCAACAACTCTACCAATAAGCTCAGGTCCAACAGGAACCTCTAAAATACGGCCAGTACAAGAAACTTCATCACCCTCTTTAATACTTTCATAGTTGCCTAATATAATAGCACCAACAGAGTCACGCTCTAAGTTCATTGCCATACCATATATATTACCAGGAAATAGTATCATTTCACCCTGCATAACATCAGATAAGCCAAATATACGAACAATTCCATCCATTACGGATACAACTATACCCTTAGTACGATAATCACTTTTCGCATTAAGAGTCTGAATCTTCGATTTTATAATATCGCTAATTTCAGAAGGATTTAAATGCATGAATCACTCCTATTTCATAAGTTGAGTAGCCATTTTATCCAAGCTACTACGAATAGATGCATCAATTACTACATCATCTATAATTATTTTTATACCACCAATTAAACCTTGGTTAACCTTTACGCTTGCAAATATCTTTTTACCAAATTTTTTTGATAAAAGGCCCTCTATTTGCTTAACAGCTTCATCATCAATTATAAACGCAGACTCAATTACAGCTTTACCAACACATTTATAGCTTTCTACTATTTTTTCAAATAATAGAAATATTTCAGGTAAAATACTAAGCCTCTTATTTGAATACAATAGAGATAAAAAGTTTTTAAGCTCTATATCTTCTGAATTAAGGCAACTTAGTAAAAAATCAACTATTTGTTTCTGTGTAAGATCAGGATTAGAAATAGCACTTTTAAATTCACCCGTTATTGCAATAAGTGAAAGCGTATTTAAAAAAATATACCAATCATCTATCTTATTTTCTGCTTTTACTAGATCAAATAAAGCATTAGCATATGGGTATGCCAAACTATTCATATCGCTCATTTATAATTATAACTCCGCTTTCAAACTAGCTAAAATAGCTTCATGACGCTCTTGATTAATCTCTGCTTTTAAAATTTGCTCTGCACCACTAATAACTAGATCTGCAACTTTTAAGCGTAATTCTTCGCGGGCTTTCATAAACTCTTGTTCTATTTGAGAATTTGCATTTTCAAGTATTTTTTTACCTTCTTTAATTGCATTGTCTTTAGCTTCAGATACAATTTGACCAGCCCTCTTCTCAGCATTTGACATAATTTCAGTCGCGCGTGATTGCACATGCTTTAACTCTTCGGCTACTCTTGTTTCAGCATCTAAAAGTTCTTGCTTACCCTTTTCTGCTGCGGCTAATCCATCAGCAATTTTATTAGCTCGTTCTTCCATCATTGCATTAATAGGTGGCCAAACAAACTTCATTGTAAACAAAACTAATATAGCAAATGTTATTATCTGCCCTATTATCGTTACATTAATTTCCACTGATTATCTCCTTAAGGACCGTTACCATACCTTATTGTGCAGCTGTTTTAACTAAACTAATAGCTTGTGATAATAATGGGTTATTAAAAATGAATAACAATGCGATTCCGACACCAATCATTGAAATTGCATCTAATAATGCAGCAATAATAAAAAGCTTTGTTTGTAACATTGACACTAATTCTGGTTGACGAGCAGCAGACTCAAGAAACTTTCCACCCAATATAGCAAAACCAATTGCTGTACCAAGCGCAGCCATTCCTATCATCAAAGCAGCAGCAATTGCTGTTAGACCAGAAACATTTGAAATAATCGATTCCATAAAACACTCCATAAAAATAAAAAATAAAAAATAAAAAATAAAAACCAAAACTAAGTAAATAATGTTACTACTCAACAGTAGCAACATTCAACTACCCAGTGCGCAATTGTGAGCACATTTTTTAGCACCCACCCCAGCGTGGTTATGCTGTGTGACCCCATGTACATAAGGAGCTAAAAAATGCAGCGCAGGTGAATAGTCCGAAAAATATTAATGTGACTCGGTTGCTAAGCTTAAATACACAATAGTTAAAACCATGAATACATATGCCTGTAACGTAATAATTAATATATGGAATATTGCCCAAGGAACTCCAAGTAACCACTGAACACCCCACGGCAATAAAGCAATAAGTATAAAGATTAATTCACCTGCATACATATTTCCAAATAACCGCAAAGCTAATGAGATAGGTTTAGCAACCAGCTCTACCATTTGGAATATAAAATTAATAGGTGCAAAAGCTATACCAAATGGAGCACTAAATAATTCTTTAATCCAACCCAAAAGTCCTTTTGATTTGATACTATAAAAGATAATTAAAAACAAAACTGAAATTGACATAGCAAAAGTTGCATTTACATCTGCAGAGGAAACAATACGCCACTTAGCTTCTGAATTAGCCACATTATGATTAATAAAATTTAACAAATCTACAGGCAATAGATCCATAAGATTCATTAGAAATACCCAACAAAATATAGTCAATGATAATGGTACAATTAATTTACTTTTTCCACCATGATAGATATCCTTTACTTGCTGATTAACCATATCTATAATTATTTCAATAAATAATTGAAATTTAGTGGGGTTTTCTACTCTAACTTTGCGTGCTGCATAAATAAAAACGGCAAGAAATATAAACCCTAAAAAAAGAGATGTAGAAAAGGTATCTAAATGAACTGACCCAAAAAAACCTTTATTTCCATTATCTAGAACAAGGATATTATGAGACAAATGATGCATTATATATTCGGTAGATGATGACATTTATTTTACCTGAAGAAAAAATTTATTTTTTTAACAATACTATCCAAGCCATACTTTGTGTTATTATATAGCTAATAAACAAAAGAAGATAATTACATTTTTTATATAATGTTATTACAACTACAAATAATAAAAAGTTAACAAGAAATTTTGTTAACATGGCTTTTTTGTGTTGCTTAATTGCTATATTAGGAATAACAATTAACCCATATGAAAAAGCTATACTTGCATATACAATAGACGAAACAATTACTATTGTAGATCCTAAAGCTACAGATAAAACATCTGTTAGACTTTTAAAAACTAAGCTCACAACAATAATATTTAAAATAGTTATGATTAACTGAATTTTTATTAAATTTGCAACTACAGAATATTGCTGATTTTTATTATACATAGCCCTGCATTTTATCATAAGTCGCACTATTTGTGCTAGAATTTATAACATATATACATTAAAAAAAGCCAGTTATATAAAATATAACTGGCTTTTAAAAAAAGGAGCCTGGCGATGCCCTACTTTCACATGGTTTAGAACCACACTATCATCGGCGATGAAACGTTTCACTGTCCTGTTCGATATGGGAAGGAGTGGGTCCATTTCTCTAT
>JAJTDW010000016.1 GCA_021298175.1 Pseudomonadota bacterium | reverse complement strand
TCCAAAACTATCATATAATAACTATCAATAAAATCTATATTTGTATTAATGCTATATATTATTATTTTGAATAGCTGTAGTTTGGTGTTGTTTAGCTTCTAACCAAGCGTTTAAGTCACTTTCTTTCCAAGCAATAAATCGCTCGCCTAAAATAATCAGCCCAATCTTGCATCATCTTAGCTCGCTGTTCTAAATATAATGCATGATTATACGCAGCACTCACTGCATTTCTTGGACTATGCGCTAACTGTACCTCTATATGCTCATGGTTATAGCTTTGCTCATGTAATATTGTACTGGCTAAACCTCTAAAACCATGCCCTGTCATTCTTCCTTGATATCCCATTCTTTTTAACGCTCTAAGTATTGTATTATTACTCATAGTCGGAGTCTTTCTGCAATCTAAATCGCTGGGGAACAAATACTCACCTGTACCACTTACATAATGTAAGCTTTTTAATAGTGATATGGCTTGTTTGGATAATGGCACTATATGTGGGGTTTTCATTTTCATTCTGTCTGCTGGTATATCCCATCTTAAACGCTCAAAATCAAACTCACTCCATTTAGCATTAATTAATTCACTAGTTCTCACAAAAGTTAATGCCATTAATTTGATTGCTATTCTAGTAACAGGTGTACCTTGATAAGCTTCTACTTTTTGCAATAGCTCGCCTAATTCTTTTTCATCAATCCGAGCCAAATTAGTTTGTTTACGTGTTGGTAAAATCTCACTTGGCTTTATTAATACTGGGCTAGTAGTTGCATATCCATTGGCTATCGCAAATCTGAATATTTGCCCAATTTTTTGTAGTACTCTATTAGCAACATCTAAAGCCCCTCTAGTTGCTACGCCCTTAACTAAATTTACAATAACTAAAGTGCTAATCTCATCAATAGGAGTTTTGCCAATCTTGGGAAGTACATCAACCTCAAGCCTTCTTTTAACTGTGCTAACATGTTTTTCACTTTTATCACTTTGCCAATTATCTAACCATAATTTTGCTACTTTCTCAAAAGTCCAATCATTAATTTTTTTCTTTTCCAACATTGGATTTTTACCATTTTGTAGCTGTTTCTTTATTTCTAACTGCTTTTGCCTTGCTTCTAATAGTGACAATATTGGATATTGACCTAAGCTTATTACCTGCTGTTTACCAGAAATATAATACCTAAGCCTCCAATATTTACCAGTATGCGTAATATATAAAGATAACCCGCCACTATCAGCTATAGTTGTTGTTTTGCCTTTTTCGGTTAGTTTAGTTGACTTTATTAGCCTGTCCGTTAACATAAGTATATCATTGCGTATGTTATATTTTAATATACTCATTATTATACTTGTTTTGATTGGATTGTAGTAGATTTCTTTAGATTGTATTAAACAAATAGCTTTGTAAATACGTTGATTTTAGTGGGTTTATTGTACGGTATTGGATTTTATTAGATACTGAATTGGTGGAGGTGGCGGGAATTGAACCCGCGTCCGAAAGCCCTCTACAATGAGTCCTACATACTTAGTCTAGTCTTTGATGTTTCGTCGCAATTATGCCGGCTAAACAGGCTTAATATTGACTAGCTAATATTTAATTTCGGTAACATCAAATAGCTAAATGATACCTAAGTTTATTTGCATCACGCTGTAGTCTAACCAATAAACAAATTAGGTACAACGAACATAGACTAGCTATGTTTAGGCAGCTAAAACGTCTCCAAAAGATACGTCGTTCGCTGCAGCAAGTTTTGAGTTTGCATTTAATTTTTCTCAACGTTTTACGTGAAGCTGAAATCACGGTATGCACTCTATTGCTTTGTTACCCTCGTCGAAGCCATGTCACCCCCATAGGTTGAATCACAATAGTGAGCTATATTATAGCATATTATTGTCAGTAAAGTCTAGTGGCATTTAGAATAAAGGCTTTAAAAGATCATGGATCCCCGGATCAAACATAAATGTTTGTCCGAGGATGACAAATTAAAGCAGTAGCTTATTGTTTTTTGTCGTCTTTTACTTCAGAAAACTCAGCATCGATAACATCATCTTTAGACTCAGATGTAGCATTATCTTCTGCACCATTAGATGTAGCATCTTCTGGATTAGCTTGCTTATCTTGATACATCATTTCACCAAGTTTTTGTGATGCTGTCATTAATGCCTGCACTTTTTCTTCAATTTTAGCTTTATCATCAGATTTTAATGCTTCTTCAACATCTTTGATTGCAGCTTCAATACTATCTTTAGTTGCAGCATCTACTTTATCACCGTACTCAGTTAATGACTTACGTGTACTATGAATCATAGCATCAGCACTATTTCTAGCTTGTACTAGTTCTGCTGTCTTTTTATCTTCTTCTAGATGAGATTCAGCATCTTGTACCATACGTTGAATTTCATCTTCAGATAAACCAGAATTAGCCTGAATAGTAATTTTATTTTCTTTACCAGTAGCCTTATCTTTAGCTGAAACATGTAAAATGCCATTAGCATCAATATCAAAAGTCACCTCAACTTGTGGCATACCACGTGGAGCTGGAGCAATATCAGTTAAATTAAACTGCCCTAAACTCTTATTTCCACTAGCAATTTGACGCTCACCCTGCAATACATGGATTGTAACCGCCGTTTGACTATCTTCAGCAGTTGAAAACACTTGCGATGCTTTAGTAGGAATCGTAGTGTTTTTATTAATCAACTTAGTAAATACCCCGCCCATAGTTTCAATACCTAAAGATAATGGTGTAACATCAAGTAATAATACATCCGTTCTTTCCCCAGATAATACTGAACCTTGAATCGCAGCACCAACAGCAACAGCTTCATCAGGATTTACGTCTTTTCTAGGCTCTTTACCAAAGAATGCTTTAACTTGATCTTGTACTTTAGGCATACGTGTTTGACCACCAACTAAAATAACATCATCAATATCACTAGCACTCAACCCAGCATCTTTTAATGCTGTCTCGCATGGGTGAATAGTGCGGCTAACTAAATCATCTACTAATGACTCAAATTTAGCACGAGTGATCTTTAATACTAAATGCTTTGGACCTGTAGCATCCATAGTGATATAAGGTAAATTAATCTCAGTTTGTTGTGCTGATGAAAGCTCAATTTTTGCTTTTTCGGCTGCATCTTTTAAACGCTGTAATGCCATTACATCAGTTTTTAAATCTATACCTTGCTCTTTTTGGAACTCAGTAATAATATAATCAATTAAGCGTTGGTCAAAATCTTCACCACCTAAAAATGTATCACCATTTGTTGATAATACTTCAAATTGGCTTTCCCCATCCACATCAGCAATCTCAATGATAGAAATATCAAAAGTACCACCACCTAAATCATAAACCGCAATCTTTCTGTCTCTACCCTCTTTTTTAGATAATCCAAAAGCTAAAGCAGCGGCAGTAGGTTCATTAATAATACGCTTTACTTCCAAACCAGCTATACGACCAGCATCTTTAGTTGCTTGACGTTGTGAATCATTAAAATAAGCAGGTACAGTAATTACCGCTTCAGTTACTGCCTCACCTAAATAATCTTCTGCTGTTTTTTTCATTTTCTTTAATACTTCAGCTGAAATTTGTGGTGGAGCTAATTCTTGATCATTTACTTTAATCCAAGCATCACCATTACCAGCCTTCATAATCGTATAAGGCATTAAGCTAATATCTTTTTGGACTTCTTTTTCTTCAAAACGACGCCCGATTAAACGCTTTACTGCGTATAATGTATTTCTAGGGTTTGTAACTGCTTGACGTTTAGCTGGAGCACCAACTAAAATTTCACCATCGCTCGTGTAACCAATAATTGATGGCGTAGTACGCGCACCTTCTGAATTTTCAATTACTTTAGGTTGACCGTTTTCAATAACCGATACACATGAATTGGTAGTACCTAAATCAATCCCTATAATTTTTCCCATTTTGTTTTCCTTTTATTAATCTATTAAATATTTATATGAAAGAATATACTTTTATTATTTTACAACAATAACCATTGCTGGACGAATAACCCGCTCATTTAGAATATACCCTTTTTGCATCACTTCAACTATAGTATTAGGCTCTTTGCCCTCAACATCAACTGCATTCATAGCTTGATGCAAATGTGGATCTAGTTTATCATCAGCACTAGGTGATATTTCTTTGATCATTTGACGTTCAAAGATTTGTACCAATTGCTTTAAAGTTAAATCAACTCCAGTTTTAATAGCTTCAAAATTTCCAGACTGGTCTTTTAACGCCATTTCCAAATAATCTTTAACTACCACTATATCTTTAGCAAATGATGTAATTGCGTAGTCGCGAGCTTTTTTCACTTCCTCTGCACTTCTACGTTGAACATTTTGAACTTCTGCTTGAGAACGTAAATATAAATCTTTCATAGCAGAAACTTTTTCTTCTAATTCAGTAATTTGTTTTTTTTCTTCTAATTCAACACTTTCTAAACTATCAGTAATATTACTATCAAATTCTGAATTACTTGATGCAACATTACTTGCATCAAGATTATTTTTATTTATCTCTTCCATGAAATCCCCTATAAAAATTAACGTCATATCATGCATATGTAGACAAAGTTTATTTTTTCAAGCAAAAATATTAAAAAAAATAACATTATTATGTGTATCATAGCTATAATTATGGCATCTGATATAAATAAAATTGCTAATATTGATACTTGACAAACTATATTAGCACATGAATTACCGCCTACGCGGTAATGACGCTTAAAACCATGAACTAATATTTGTTTTACAATTATAATACTTCATTAATTTTGCATAGGCATATATATGAATAATAACTATTTAGAACTTTATAAAAAATATTTTATCCCATCATATGAACCAGTAAATTTTGTACCCACACACGGACACGGCTCACATCTATATAATGGAGATAACGTTGATCTCATTGATTTTGCTGGTGGAGTTGCTGCAACTGCACTTGGACAAACCAACGAATTATTAATCGAAGCATTAACTAAACAAGCTAATCAATTATGGCATGTAGGTAATATATTTACCAACCTACCACAGCTAGAACTAGCCCAAAAACTAATTGAGAATACCTGCTTTGATAAAGTGTTTTTTTCTAACTGCGGCACTGAAGCAGTTGAGGCCGCCCTAAAATTAGCCAAACGTTATGCATTAAAAACATATGGTGACCAAAAATGTGAGATTGTGGCATTTAATAATGCATTTCATGGACGCACATTACTTAGTGTATCAACTGGTGGGCAAGCTAAATATCGCAATGGATTTGAACCTCTACCACTGGCAATTAAACATGCGCCATTTAATCAACTTAACGGATTAGAAGATTTAATCACCTCAAATACTGCAGCAGTAATCTTAGAACCAATACAAGCTGAAGGTGGAGTAATCCCCGCTAAACTAGAATTTTTACAAAAAATTCGTGAACTGTGTGATTTACATCATGTAGCCTTAATTTTTGATGAAGTACAAACTGGCATGGGAAGAACGGGCTCCTTATTTGCTTATATACAATACGGAGTTGAACCAGACATTATAGCCGTTGCTAAAGCACTAGCTAATGGTTTTCCAATTGGAGCAACATTAGCTAAAGAACCATTTACTAGTGGATTTGAATTCGCCTCACACGGTGCTACTTTTGGTGGTAACCCATTATCCTGCGCAGTTGCTAATAAAACCTTTGATATTATAAATAATAAAGACTTTTTAAATGCAGTAAGTGCTAAACACAAACTATTAGTTGATGAATTATACAAAATTAATCAGAAATTAGATCTCTATTGTGATATTAGAGGTAAAGGGTTAATAGTAGGCGCGGAACTACACGATAAATACAAAGGTAATGCTTATAAGTTAGTGCATATAGCAATTAAGCATAGAGTTTCGGTACTAAATGCTTCACCTAATGTAACTAGATTTTTGCCCGCACTTAATATTCCCGAAGCTGATATAAAAGAAGGCATGAAGCGTCTAGCAAACGCTCTAGTGGAATTTAAGCAGCTACTTGCGTAACTACTTACCTAGAATGAAGACTACTTCTTGTTTATGGATATTCGGTAATTGTGACAATTTCCTCCACTCAGAAATTGGTTTACTCAATGTATGCTCATCAGGTTGCATTAAGTTAATTGCCAAACAAAGTCGAATATCTTTATGCAAAGCTTCAATCAGTGTTTGCAAAAGTTGTTGGTTACGAAATGGGGTTTCAATAATAATTTGGCTAATATTATATTTTAAAACCAACTCTTGTAACTGCATAAGCTTTTGCTTGCGCTCATTACCATCTATAGGTAAATAGCCATTAAAAGTAAATGACTGCCCATTTACCCCACTTGCCATTAAAGCTAAAAGCAAAGAATTTGGCCCATAAAAAGGCACAACTTTGATATTATGCAAATGAGCCTCTCGTACGATTTGGCTCCCAGGGTCAGCAATAGCTGGCATACCGCAATCAGAAATTAAACCAACATCAATACCATCTAAAAGAGGCTTAATTAGTAAATCAATATCTTGCTCATGCTTATTTAATTCTTGAATATATAACTCTTGTAATGGAGTAGATAAGTTTAGACATTTTAAATGCATCCGTGCGATTTTAGGGGTTTCTACAATAAAATGTCGAATATGACGTATCTGTTGTAGATGAGTATCCAACAGAACTGAATGATCTATATTATTAGATAATGTTGTTGGAATTAAAAATAATTTTGCCATGCGGTTTTTGATCCTATGTGAAAGGTTAATTATTTGGTAGCTACTTGGCAGCGTCATCCAAAACTCGTTTCATGATCTATTATTATAGCATACACATTAAAAGTTTGCAATGTTTGCTATGCAAACTCAGGATAAACGCACCTTAATCAGCTGGTGTTGCATTTTTCCATGACAACTGTTGATTTTACGATAATTTTTTGATGCATTTACCCTGATGCAATCTTTTTAAACCTTAACCTTATAATTTGTATCATCTAATATGGGATTTGGTATAATACAGAGTAGTAAAACTCTAGGATATTTATTTATATGTATGAATTAGCCGTTATTGGTAACCCTATAGAACATAGCTTATCACCACAAGTATTTACATTATTTGCTGAACAGTTCAATATAAAACTAAACTACTCAAAAATTTTATGTCAAAATAAAGAATTATTTCACAAAACAGTTAATGTTTTTTTTGCTAATGGGGGGCATGGGCTAAATATCACCTCGCCATTTAAACACGAGGCTTATCAATGTGCAAAATATCACACCTCCAGAGCTGAATTTTGTATGGCAAGTAATTTTCTAAAGCTTAATACTGATGGCAAAATAATTGCGGATACCACTGATGGCATCGGCTTACTAAAAGATTTAGCAAATAATCAACAACTAATCTTTAATAAGAAAATTCTGATTATTGGCAGTGGTTTTGTACTTGATTCTCTAATGCTTGATTTAATCGTTAAAAACCCAAAGCAAATTGCTATTTTAGCTCGTAATCAAGAGAAAATAAAATATTTACAAAATAAATTTGGCTGCCAAAAATTTGATAATCAAATAGCATATGATATTATAATCAATACATCACCTAACACAAGAGATAACCAACTATTTTCTCAAATTATAACATTAAATAATGCAACATTTTGCTATGATTTAGCTTATAATACTCCAATTACATTATTTTTACAATACATGCAACAATTAAACCATAATATCATAGTTAAAAATGGTTTAGGCATGCTTGTTGAACAAGCAAAAATTGCATTTGAACAATTATTTAATAAAACACCAGATACAAATATCGTAATAAAAAAACTAAATGGCTCTTTTTAACTCTGGACAGTAGTAAAACAAGTTCAGGATGACATCTCTGACTAGTTAGCATCATTTTGATTGCTATGCAATGATGTATAATGATACCATTTTTTAATAAGGCAATTATTTTGAATATTTTAACATTACTTATCTGTTTGATTCTTATCGTATTTGCAGCGCATTTATTTTGCAATGCTTTAGAACATTTAGGCGAGAAGCTTCATCTTTCAGAGGGAGTAACAGGATCAATTTTTGCAAGTGTGGGAACCGCACTTCCAGAAACTATTATTCCAATTTTATCTATTGCTAGTATTAGTAGCTCTAATAATATCACTAACATTAATCATGAAATTGGGGTTGGCGCTATTTTGGGAGCACCTCTAATGTTATCTACATTATCACTCTGTGTAATGGCAATATCAGTTTTAAAACAACGCGGACTTAATGGTAAAATATCCCCAGAACCAACAGGTGTAAAACGCGATTTACAATTTTTCATATTTACTTATACCTTAGCCTTCTTGGCAATTTTTGTGCAACAACTTCCTTGGCATCAAATATTAAATAGTTTGATAACCATTACTTTAGGTCTTAGTTACTTTATCTATATAATGCTAACTATAAAAAGCTCTAGCAAACTTTGTGAAGAAGGAAACCACACAGTTGCAGAATCGCCACTACTTTTAACTAAGCTAGGATTTAAATTTAATAATGTGGCTATAATCTTACAATTAATAATTGCTTTAGTTGTATTAATTTATTTTGCAGATAAATTTATTTATACAGTCAATATAATAGCAAATTTATATCATATATCGCCATTCTTATTATCACTTATAATTATACCTATAGCAACTGAGATGCCTGAGAAAATAAATAGCATTATTTGGCTAAGAAATAAAAAAGACACCCTAGCAATCAGTAATATAACTGGAGCTATGGTATTTCAAGGTTCATTGCTACCTATTCTAGGGATTCTTTTTACTAATTGGAGCTTAAATAGCATACTCCCAATTATTGGAATTACAATTACTCTTATTGCTACCATATGGTTTTATACCAATGCACGACGCAATAATATTAGAGTATGGCACTTTGGAATTAATGGTTTATTATATCTAACAAACATAGTTTGCTGCCTATATTTCATCTAAGTATCTTTTTTAGTGGTAATTTTGGCAACTCAGCGATAGTGAAATTTAACCTCTCAGATGCGCAATTGCGAGTATATTTTTTAGCTACCCCACTCATGATTACAACCTGTAATCATGTACATAGGGAGCTAAAAAATATAGCAAGAATTAATGCAGGTGAGTAGTCACTAGTTTTGTAACTCAAATCTACCTAACATCATTACTTTAGACCAAGCGTTGACAAAGTCATTGATAAATTTCTGTTCGTTACCATTTTCAGCATATACTTGAGCAACAGCTTTTAGCTCTGAGTTATATCCAAAAATTAAATCAACTGAAGATGCAATCCATTTTTGCTTACCTGATTTCCTATCATATCCTATATATTCTCCATTTTTATTAGACTTCTTCCATGCAGTGGACATATCTAATAAGTTAATAAAGAATGCATTAGTAAGCTTACCGGGTGTTGATGTAAATACCCCATCTTGGGAATCTTTGTAGTTAGCATCTAATGCACGGAGTCCACCTACAAGAACAGTCATCTCAGGAATATTTAGATTAAGCATACTTGCTTTCTCAACTAATGCTTGAGGAAGCTTATTAGAGCTTTCACTTCCATCGGTATAATTTATAAACCCATCTGATTTAGTTTTAAGATAGTTGATTGAATCTATATCCGTTTGATTTTGAGTAGCATCTGCTCTACCAGGAACAAACGGAACTTGAATATTATATCCTGCGCTCTTAGCTGCTTCTTCAATAGCAGTATTACCACTTAGTACAATTAAGTCTGCTAAAGATATTTTAGCACCATCTTTTTTACTACTATTAAAGCTAATCTGTATATCTTTTAGCTTCGCAAGAACTTTTTCAAGCTGCTTAGGCTCATTCATTGCCCAGTTTTTCTCTGGTGCTAATGCTAACCTAGCTCCATTTGATCCGCCTCTATAGTCAGTTTTACGATATGTTGAGGCTGATGCCCAAGCAGTTTTTACCAACTGGCGAATACTAAAACCAGAATTTATAATTTTTATCTTCAACTGCTCGATATCTTGCTGAGAAACTTGCTTATAATCAACCTTAGGAATCGGATCTTGCCATATAAAGTCTTCTTGAGGAATCCATGGCCCCATATACCTTGATTTAGGCCCCAAATCTCTATGGGTCAATTTAAACCAAGCTTTAGCAAAAGAATCATTAAGTTCTTTTGGGTTATCGTAAAACTCTTGAGCATATTTGTTATATGACTGGTCTTCTTTTAACGCTAAATCTGTAGTAAACATGATAGGTTTATGATATGAGTTAGGCTTATATGCATCTGGAACCATATTTTTTGCAGTAGCGTTGGTAGGAGTCCATTGATGAGCACCAGCTGGGCTTAAAGTTTTCTTCCAGTTTAAGTGATATAGATTTTCCAAGTAATCATGGTTCCACTTCGTTGGGGTAGATGTCCAAGAACCCTCTAGCCCACTTCCAATAGCGTCATCACCTTTACCAGATTTATAGCTACTGTACCATCCTAAGCCTTGTAGCTCAATAGGAGCGCCGCTTGGAGATGGACCAACATACTGTTTAGCAGAAGCAGCACCATGCGTTTTACCAAATGCATGGCCGCCTGCTATAAGTGCAACGGTTTCTTTATCATCCATTCCCATACCACTAAATGCTTGACGTATTCTAACGGCAGATTTAACACGATCAGGCTTTCCGTCTGGACCTTCAGGATTTACATAAATTAATCCCATTTGTGTAGCAGAAAATGGTTTTACTACCCCCCCATTTTTAACATTAGTCGAAAGCTCCTCTGGACTGATACCCCAGTTAGTATCATCAGCTTGCCAATCATCTTCTCTGCCGAAAGCAAACCCTATTGGTTGCATTCCCATAGACTCTAAAGAAACTGTTCCAGCAAGAACAATCAAATCAGACCAAGAAACTGCATTCCCATATTTTTGTTTTATAGGCCATAATAACTGCCTTGCTTTATCAAGGTTAACGTTATCTGGCCAACTATTTAATGGGGAAAACCGCTGTTGACCACGATTTGCCCCACCTCTTCCATCAAAAATTCTATATGTTCCAGCATCATGCCAAGATAGTCTAATAAAAAAAGGACCATAATTACCAAAATCAGCAGGCCACCACTCTTGTGACTGGGTTAATAAATCTTGCATATCTTTTTTAAGTTGATTTATATCTAGTTTTCTAAATGCTTCATGATAGCGGTACTCTTTATCCATAGGGTTATCTACCGAATTTAAATTACGCAATGAAGATAGATCTACACTCACTAGCAAAGAATTACTATCTTCTTTACCCCTACCTTCTGCTATTACACTACTAATAGATAGCACTACACTTGAGACAACCAAAACCTTTACAATTCTTTTTAGCATGATAACCCTCTTCTAAAAACTTATGATTATTAATTGTACTTTTTTCTTAAATTCCATGCCCAGAATTATAGCAGTATTCCAATATATTTTTCAAATAAAAAATAACGGTTCATAAATAAAAAAACGACTTGCTTTTTAGCAAGTCGTTTTTTTATTTATGAGGTACGCCCACAAATTTAATTTTATTTGCGGTTTTGACGTCTTAACGTAACATGATTATTAACATACCATTGCTGAGCAATAGATAATATGTTATTTACTAACCAATACACAACCAACCCAGCAGGAAAGAAAAAGAACATTACGCTAAATGCAACTGGCATGATTCTCATCATTTTAGCTTGCAATGGATCCGATGGTGGTGGGCTAATAAACGTCTGTAAAAACATAGTTAATGCTAAAATAGACGGCAGGATATAGTATGGGTCAGGAAGGCTCAAGTCTTGAATCCATAAGAATGAAGCTTGACGCAACTCTACAGAAGATAATAATGCCCAATATAATCCGATAAATACTGGAATTTGTAATATCATAGGCAAACAACCACCAATCGGGTTTACTTTTTCGCTCTTATATAAGCCCATCATTGCTTGCTGTAACTTAACCTTATCATCTCCATACTGCTTTTTAAGCGCTTCCATTTTTGGCGCTAATACTTTCATTTTAGCCATAGAAATATAACCTGCACGAGTTAATGGATAAAGAATTGCTTTTACTACAACAGTTAGAGCAATAATTGCCCAACCCCAGTTATGCAATAAATTAAACAACTTAACTAGTAACCAAAATAATGGAGTAGCAAAAATATATACCCAACCATAATCTTTTGTACGCTCAAGCTCTGGAGCAGAGATACTTAACGCTTTATACTCTTCTGGACCAGCAAATAAAGGTACTGCTATCGAATAACTAGAATGTGCTTTAATTAAAGGCAAATCAGTTAAAACACCAGCTGAAGCTAAATCATTGCCAGCCATTTTAAAGTTTAAACGACATTGCACACCATTAACACATACTGAGTTATAACCATAGGCATTTAACATCCACATTGCTGTAAAATAATGTTGGATATACCCCACCCAACCATTATTAACAACCTCAGGATAATTTGTGTCATTTTTTTGAATATCACTAAAAGATAATTTATTAAATTTATTATCTAGTGTATAGTAAGCTGCACCTGTGTAAGTATGAACAAATTTCATATCGCCCTCAGGAGCAGTTTCATCACGTAAGATTCTCCAATAAGCAGATATACCACTTAATGGATTATTAGTATTATTTATAATTTGATAACTAACATCAACTACATAACTATTGCGCTTAAAAGTATAAGTTTTAATAATACCAATATCACTTTCATTAGCTTTTAATGAAATAATCAGATCATTAGTATCAGGTGCTAAAGTATAATTATAACTATCTGCAGTAAATACAGTATTATGCGTAGGCAAAGTAACCCCACTATTAGATACTAGTCCTGTTTGAGCAACAAAGATTTTATTGTCATTATTCGTAAATAATTTATATGGCTCTTTTTTATCATGTACTGCACCATGTGCCAAAAGACTCAGGCTGCGTAAATCTCCACCAATAGTACTAATTTGTGCTTGCACCAAATCAGTTGTGACAGTAATCAATTTATCATTATTCAAGTTTAAACCGCTATCAACAGCATTAGCTGCAACAACCGAAGCTTCGCTATTATTAACACTTGTAACTATATGCGTCTTATCTACAGTTTTGGGAGCTAAATACTTATCCCATAAAAATAAAAGTCCAATAGATAATAGAATAAAAACTATGAGTCTGCGCGAATCCATATATGTTCCTTAAAATTAATAAATCACTACTTAGTATAAACACAATTAATACAATAATTAAACCATCACTACAAGTATGCTCAACGTTACTATACAGGATTCATTACGAGAAATCGTAAGATTTCATGGTAATCTAAGTGAGTAGTTACATCATGGGACAGGGTCATAACCGCTATTATTACTAAACGGATGACAACGCAATATACGCTTAATTGATAAATACAAACCACGGATTATACCATATTTACTAATAGCAACAATAGAATACTCCGAACAAGTTGGCGTATAACGGCAACTTTTAGGTAATAATGGGCTTATTACCAGCTGATAAAACCTAATGAGTAAAATAGCTATTTTTTTAAACATAATATTAATTTATTTGTTAAATAGTTTTGTAAGAGATAAAAACTCTGTTTGTAAAGTTGAGAATGTTTCTGGAGTAAATAACTTATGTACTCTGACTATCACATCGTATGAAGTATTCCAGTTAGGTTGATTGGTTCTAAATAACTCACGTATGAGTCGCTTCATGTAGTTACGTTTGTTTGCACGTTTGTGTACCTTTTTCCCCACGACTAAGCCTAACCGAGAGTTCTCTAAACCATTTGGTTTAAAGTGAATTTTTAGATATACACCAAAACGGACTTTTTTAAAAAGAAAAACGGATGAAAATTCATCCGCTTTTTTTAACCTGTGTGCTGGAGTAAAGCTTTGCACAACAAATCCTGACTTAAACAGCTAAACGTTTTCTACCACTTGCACGACGTGCATTGATAATAGCACGACCTGATTTGCTTCTCATTCTAACTAAAAAGCCATGAGTGCGTTTACGTCTAACATTTGACGGTTGAAATGTACGTTTCATTTAAAAATCCTTTAGCTAATTTCACAACACAGGATTATATCACAAATGCATACTAAAAGTAAAGATAAAGTCTAATTAAAACATGAATTAGCATCCCTAATTGCCGCTGGCACCTTAATTAGGTAGCTCCCGCGCGCTAGGGTCTACTAAATCATAATTAGTCCGGTCTCTGTTAAGCAAGCAATATACACAAATTACGTGCTCTTGATTTGGGAACATTTCATCAAACTGAAAATTTATTGCACTTGGTGCATAATCTGTATATTTATATCCAAACAACTCATCACTTAGCTTACCTGATAATCTAGCCCTATTGAAAAAGTATTTATGAGTTTAGTCTTACGCTTATGCCACACATAGTACTACCGTTTAGAAATCTAAATCTATATTTAGCTCATTAACTAATTCATCAATTTTCTCTATGTTCTCAGAACGTAAAATTTTATTTACAACCCGCATTGTGCTTTCAATATTGGTATTTAGTATTACATTCTTAATATTAAGTATATTTGATGAATACATAGAAAATTTACGTAAGCCCATACCTAAAAGCAAGCGAGTAAGTTTAGCCTGCCCCGCCATTTCTCCACAAATTGCAACTGGAACATTAGCTTTATTGCAACTTTTGATAACATGATAAATAATCTTAAGTACTGCCGGATGCAATGGATTATATAAATAATTTACTGTTTCATCATTTCTATCAATAGCTAATAGGTATTGGATTAAATCATTAGTACCAATCGAAATAAAATCAACTAATGCCAAAATAGGTTTAATAGCAATAGCGCTTGATGGAACCTCTATCATTGCCCCAATTTTTATATCAGGATTAAATGGAACACCTTCATCAGCAAGCTCTTCCTTAGCATAACTAAGATGATTAATCGCCTGCTTTAGCTCTAAACTAGAAGATACCATGGGAAACATTACCTGTATATCGCCATAGTGCGAAGCACGTAAAATTGCTCGCAATTGTATCTTAAAAAATGTGTGTTCGGCCAAGGATAAACGCACCCCTGTTAAACCAAGGGCTGGATTCATAGCTTCATTTTGATGCGAATAACTCCATGATGGGTTTTTATCTATGCCAAAATCAGCAGTACGAATAGTTACAGGAGAGGTTTTCATAGATCTTGCAACTTTAGCGTACGCTTCAAATTGCTCATCTTCAGAAGCTAAATGATCGTCATGAGCTAAAAATAAAAATTCGCTCCTAAATAAACCAACACCATTAGCATAATTATATTTAACGTCGTTAATTTCATCAGCACTTTCAATATTTGCCAATAAATCAATGTTTATTCCATCTAAGGTTACAGCTTCATTTTTACGAATCTGACGTAATTTTGCTTTAGTATCTAACCAATGTTGTTGTTTTTTTCTATATTCAGTAAGCACAATAGGATCAGGGTTAATAATTAAAACCCCTTGTACTCCATCAACTATGATTAATTCATCCTCTTTGATTAATTGCCGTGCATATGCAGTTCCGACAATTGAAGGAATATCTAAATTACGCCCAACAATTGCAGTATGTGAAGTTAAGCTACCAACCTCAGTTACAAACCCTGAGAAATTAGATGATTTAAAATGAACTAAATCCGCAGGTGATAAATCATGTGTAACTAAAATTCCATGTTCAAGCTTGCCTGAGATCTCCCATTCAAACTTATTACCATCCAGATTTTTGAAAATTCTTTCTAAGACTTGCACAATATCATGCTTACGTTCTTTTAAATAATCGTCTTGCATTTCCTCAAATTGTAAGGCCAATCTATCTGCCTGTAACTTTAATGCCCATTCAACATTACAACGCTCAGTTTGGATGATTTTGATTGGTGATTGAGAAATTTGCGAATCGCCAAGCATCATAATACTTAATGATAAAAAAGCTCCCAGCTCTGCAGGTGCATTTAAGGTAATATTTACCCGTAAAAGCTCTAGTTCACGGCGAGTTCTGCGTAATGATTCCTCAAACCGTAATACCTCATCAGCAATATCTTCATTTTCCACCAAATGTAGGGTAGCATCACTTAGGTTTTTATCTAAGATGTATGCATTTCCAATTGCAATTCCACCACCTAAACCAATACCATTAATCGCAATACTCATATCATTCTAACTCACCAAATTTACCTGTAATTAAGTCTTCTATTGCCTGCAATGCATGTACTTCATCTATACCATCAACAGTTATTGTTAAAATACTCCCACGGCTTGCTGCTAACATCATAACGTTCATGATACTTTTAGCATTAGCTTTCTTGTTATCTTTGTTTAAATAAATATTACAAGTGAACTTATTAGCTACTTCAACTAATTTTGCTGAAGCTCTAGCATGTAAACCTAATTTATTAATTACTTCAACTTGTTTACTTAACATCTTCTATACCTCCAAGATGAATAATCCCAGACATTGCACCCGAAATTGCTTTATCTACACATATACGCAAGCCACTATTTGCATATGAAATAGCCCTAATAAGCATAGGCAAATTTAATCCAGTTATTAACTCAACACTCCCTGGTTTTAATAGTTTTTGCGCAATATTGCTAGGAGTTGCCCCATAAAGATCAGTTAAAATTAGGATTTCTTGATCTGACCCAATCTTATAAATAAACTCATTTGCTCGAGCTAAAACACTCTCGGATGACTCAGTTTTTTTTACCACCAATATATGTAACTTGCTTATGCGCTTTGATAATATATGCTCTACGCAATAAGCAAAACTATTGGCTATTTCTGAATGTGCCATTATAATTATATTAACCATTTATCTCTCGCTATTTGAATATGGATGAGTATAACATTTCTATACGGTCTTGTATCAAAGAATCTGGTTTAATAACCCTACCCCACTCACGACTTATTTCACCATTAATTTTATTAGTCGCATCAATTCCAATTTTACCACCCAATCCAGATACTGGGGACGCAAAATCTAAATAATCAATCGGGGTATTATCAATAAGTACTGTATCCCGAACAGGGTCAACTCGAGTAGTAACTGCCCAAATCACATCCTGCCAAGAGCGAATATCTATATCATCATCAACCACAATAATAAATTTAGTGTACATAAACTGCCGCAAATAACTCCAAACACCAAACATTACACGTTTAGCATGACCCGCATATTGTTTTTTAATTGATACAATAGCCATACGATAACTACACCCCTCAGGTGGAAGGTAAAAATCAGTAATTTCACTAAACTGTTTTTGTAAAATTGGCACAAAAATCTCATTCATTGCAACCCCTAAGATTGCTGGCTCGTCAATTGGTTTACCCGTATATGTGCTATGATAAATTGGATTTTTACGTGTAGTAATAGTCTCTACAGTTAAAACTGGAAAAGCCTCTTGTTCATTATAATATCCAGTATGATCCCCGTATGGCCCTTCCAATGCTTGTTCATTAGGGTAAATAAAACCTTCTAAAACTATTTCTGCATACGCAGGAACCTGTAGATCGCTCAATATGCAATTAGTGAGCTCGGTCCTGTTACCACGAAGTAACCCAGCAAATTGATATTCAGATAAAGAATCTGGAACTGGAGTCACCGCACCTAGAATTGTAGCAGGATCACACCCTAGAACAACGGCAACAGGATATGGCTTATCAGGGTATAATTTACAATGCTCCAAATAATCTAATGCACCACCACGATGATGCAACCATCGCATAATTACTTTATTTTTAGCTAGAACTTGCTGACGGTAAATGCCTAAATTTTGCCGAGTCTTGTTTGGTCCACGAGTTACAACTAACCCCCAAGTAATTAAGGGAGCAATGTCTTCTTTATGGCATAACCAGATAGGAAGCTTATTCAAATCAACTTCTGATGCAGGAATAATAACCTGATGTACAGCAGCATTTTTTATAATCTTAGGCATCATATTATATAACTGCTTTAGCATAGGGATTTTAGCAAATGCATCCTTAATACCTTTAGGAGGCTGAGGTTCTTTCAAATCAGCTAAAAACTTGCCCAAGATGCGGAGTTCTTGCAAATTATTTTTACCCATCGCTTGTGCCACACGCTCAACTGTACCAAATAAATTACCTAATACCAGCATATTATTATTTGTATCTAAAGCCGTGTTTTCAAATAATAATGCTGGTCCAGAATTTTTTAATACTTTTTCACATAAAGCAGCCATCTCTAGCTTAGGCGAAACATACTGGGTAACTCTTACTAACTCACCATTTTGCTCTAAATGTGCTATAAATTCTCTTAAATCACGATACTGCATACACTCTTCCATTAATTTGTTGTTGGTTCATTTTTATAACACCTAATTTTGCCATAGTTTACTGTTTTACTGTACAAAAAAATCGGTTAAACCCAACTTATACAATTGTATTATGCTACTTATACACAGAACTACCAACAGTTTTTGGGGGTAACTCAAAAATATTTAACTATTTCGGATGCTTACTCTATTTAGCTTAAATCTTGACTATTTATGTTAATTACCTGTTCCAAGGAACTTGTTCCAGGGAACTTGTTCCAGGGAACTTGTTCCAGGGAACTTGTTCCAGGGAACTTGTTCCAGGGATTTTAAAATATTAGCTATCCGTATGAGAGAATTATCCATACCTTGAAACAAAGTAAAGTATTCTCCATAAATATTGCCCCAAATACCATCTTGCTTAATATACTCTAAATCATTATTTTTAACATAAGATGCAATAAAGGTGGATGAAACTTTCTGAATACTCGCATCATTCGCTAACTCTTGAATTGCATTTTTATGAATCAATGTTGGGTTATTTAAACTATAACAATAAAAATTTAAGATTTCACCCCAAAGAATTCTATCATCAACCCCATCTTTTATTTTTAAAGCCTTGGGTTGGTCATGTATATTACTATAAACTAAAACCATCTCTTTATTAATACTTAAACCCTCAACTTCTACAGACTCTATAACCCCATAACGTAAGAATAACAATTGGATTAGAGCTTTGAATCTTAGTAAATAACTAATATCGCTGGTTTTCTTAGCTACCACATTGAGCTCTTCCACCTCACCATCAGGATTACTATTCGCATTAATTCGAGCAAAATCATCTAAAATAACTATTACGCCCTCAGGATTTACATATATGTTATCAATTATTTTTATATTATATTTTTGACTAAAAAAGCTAACAGAAACCTTGATATTACCTTTTATTAGCTGATAAGCAGTATATAACTTAACCAAAGTATCTATCTGATACTCACCAATATGCTCATAAGATAAAACACCTTTATTTGATAAATATTTATACAGCTCACCTGAGTCAATAAACTGGGTTAAATTATCTAAATTAGATATTAATTCAGAATACACCTTCTGCTTTAAACCAGAAGGCATCAGAGATAAATCTTCACTATCCGTAATGGGATCATTTTCTCGATATGTATTAATCCCCAAAACTTTATATAAATTAACATTTGTATACAAAAAAGTATTAACTAAATCTTTTAATGTGATGTTTTTATAACGTATAAGCTGCTCTGGAGATAGCTCAAGTAGATCTTTTTTATCAAACTGCCAATGTTTATTAATAAATATATCTGTTGTTCTTAGTTTAGACCAAAAGCTTGAATAAAGTGGAATCACCCTATTATCTAAAAATGGATGCAAGGAGTTTATTTTAATAATGTGTTTCTGTAAATACTCTGCACCATTAACAATACTTTCTTCTAACACTTTAACAAATAGCTCTAGGTTAACTGATGGGCTTAGCTCTGAGTTATCAGTATCATTGCGTCCAATATAACTAAAGTATAAGCCTTGTTGTGCCATTAAAATAATATCCAAGAATAACTGCTTATCCTCTAAATTAGTGTTTCTATCTGCAATAACCCACATATCTTTTAAAATACTTAATTTATTTGGATCATAAGATCTAGGAAACTCACTTAAATTCATCCCTAATACGTAAATAATCTTATATGGAATATTTTTTGCTGACTGCATAGAGGTAAAGGTAATCTTCCCAGTAAAGGTAATTTTAGCATTATAATTTAAAAAATACTCATCAATAATCATATTAATTATTGGTAAATTAACCATCTGGCTTAGCTTACAAGCTATAAGCTTAGCAATTAAGTTATCAATTAATAATCCAGATACTTCATCAATAGCAAACACATCTTTGTATAAGTTGATTAACTTTATAACCTCAGATACTTCAACTAATCTAAGAGTGTAAGCATCGCTATGCAATACATCACGTAGTGTAACTATAAAATCAATAAATTTTATTAGCTTATTGCATAATTCAATTTGGCTATTTTCTAAATTATCATAATATGCATATTCTTTAGTAGAATTTATATCGGCATACATTGCAAGTGCAGAATTATCTTTAGCCAAATCATCAGGTAAACAAGAACCTAAAACCAAGTTAATTAAAAAGCGTTTAAAACTAAAAATATCAAAATTTTTATAGCCATAACTCTCATAATCATGAGCATCATAACCAAAATGCGTATTATTATCCCTTAACCAAAATTCTATAGTTTCAACATCATTAACACTTAAGCTCAAGCTGTCCATTATATCTGCTTGATTAAGAATATCTAAAACCTCATTAACTTCTAGATTATATGCAATATTTAAAACTCTTTTTAAAGTCTCAATAATTTTAGAGTTTCTTACCCCACCAGTAACAATATAAGGTAATTTAAACTCCGACAAAGTATCACTATTATTGGTTTGCTGCACAACAAACTCATTATCAAATACAGCTTTAATATAAGCTTGATATTTATTGATATCTGGAGCTACAACTAGAATATCGCTAAATTTTATATCTTGATTATGTGCAATTAAATCTCCAAGAGTATTAAATAATACTTGCACCTCACGCATTTGATTATGACAAAGGTTAATTCTGATACTATTGTCTGTGATACTATCATCTAGAATTATTGGATCTTCATAACAATCCATATCTGGGTGTAAGCGCTTTTTTATATCAATTCGTTGTTTAATATTTCTAATATCATATTGGATTAAATTTAATAATGTACTAGCTCTCATATTAAAATCTGATGGATATAAGTCTTCAATATCTATATTATTAGCTAACATTAACTCGGTAAATTCTCGAGATTGTTGAGCCAAGTTTGCAACTAATGAATTACCATCAATTAAATATAAATCCGCAACCGATAATTCTGGTTCTCTTAAAATTTTACGCTGTAATCTATCGCGAGCTTTACTACTTAATAAATCCCCATAATATTCTTGAGAAACTGCGTAATAATACCATTTAATATCACAGAATTTTGTTATCTGGTTTAAAATATCTAATTGTGAAGGATAAATTGAGTTTAACCCATAAATATATAACTTCGATGGCGTATGTAAAATTTTAGAACCACTTTGAAAATATTGGTAAACATCTAAATAAGTCTTATATCCTTTTTTATCCTCTTGCTTAGCTATACTATCAATAAGATACTGCCAGATTATTTGTTGCCAAGGTTCTATATGGCTAGTTGCTTTTGGGTTTAAAAAATCAACCGTGCGTAAATACATATACTCATCAAAAACCCCCTCCAATTGCACAGCAAGCTGAAAGGTTTTAAAGTAATCAATTTCGTTTGTATTACTTAATATATACTCTCTTATTGGTAAAAATTCTATTCTATCTAAATCACATCTAGATAAATAATCATAAATAATAAACTTCATATCTTTAAAATTTAATAATTCCACATTTGAATTATTAGCTAAATATAGATTATTAATATATTGATTTAAAGTTAAGAACTTGATATTTGCACATATTGAAAGGTTTTGAGCTATTTTATCTTTTAACCAATTCATTACGGATAAATTAGGAATAATAATAGTAGATGCACTAAATACTGATGATTGCGGTGCAGTAAAATCACGAATAAACGCTCCAAATAGACTATCATTATTATGCTCATAATCCTCAGGCATTGTACTTCTATAAATGATCATTTGAAACATTTCTATATAATTAACTCAAACAAATTATATCATAACCAAAATAAACTTAAACGCTAAATTTACTATAACAGTTATTATATGTTATTTATTTACACTCATACCTAATTCTTAGTTTACAATAACGTTTATATATTTACTTCAATTAATAAAAGGTCATCATTAATGGAAAAAACAATACGCCTAAATAAATACTTAAAAGATATCGGAATATGCTCTCGTCGTAAAGCAGATGAATTTATTGAAAAAGGCTATATAAAAGTAAATGGTGAAGTTATTAATGCTCTGGGTTATAAAGTAGACCCCGAACATGATATTATCGAGGTGTTACCTATCGTTGATAATATTATCAGCCAATATCATTATATATTACTGAATAAACCTAAAGGATATGTATGCTCAAAAAGTGACATGGACGGAAAAAATATCTTTGAGATACTCCCTACTAATATAGATAATTTAAGTTATGCAGGGCGACTTGATAAAGATAGCCAAGGATTAGTTTTGCTATCTAATAATGGACAATTTGTTTATTCTGTGACTGGTAAAGAACATGAATGCGAAAAAGAATATATTGTAACAGTAAATAAACCACTTACTAATGAATATTTATTTCAACAAGCAAGTGGTAATATTAGACTTGATGGTAAAGCTGTGCGTAAAGCAAAGGTAAATGCAATAGACAATAAAACTTACTCCATTATTCTAACCGAAGGCATGAATCGGCAAATCCGACGCATGGCAGAAAACCAAGGTTATAAAGTAATTGAACTAAAAAGAATCAGAATTGGCAACCTAACTGATAAAAACCTATCATTAGGATCATTTAGAGAGTTGACTCATGAGGAAGTTAAGAGTTTATATCCTCTGGCTCCAGATGTTGCAAAATAATACTTCTTGGTTTCATAAATTTTTTAGGAAATTTATTAATAATATTGCCATTTAAAGCAAATTCCCGAATTAATTTTAAATCCAGAAAATCTAAACCAAATTTTCTGCATATTGAGGTTTCTAATATATTAAAAATTTTCATAGAAGGCTTATCTAAAAAAATAGAAATCTCCTCAATACTAAGCCCAGATCCAATCAGAAATATAATCGAGTATTCTCTGTCAGTTAAATTAACTTCACTAGTCTTTGGCTTTGGACTAAGAGATAGATTATTTTCACACTCTTTTAAATAATCCATAAATTTACTAATAGCTTCATCGACCATATTAAATTTATTAGAAATTACACGAGAGCCAACAACTGAACCATTAGGCATAAAAATAGGAAAATGATAAACCATTTGTGAAGTAATTCCATGAGCGCTGTATAAAAAATTCACATACTGAAAATTTAAACTTTCACTAACTACTCTCTTGCGAATTTCTTCTAAATTTTGGTAAAAATTAGGATCAGTTTGTGGCATTTGTATAGAATATTCTGGGATTGTCTTCCCTTTTAACTCTTGCCAATTATCATAACCCATCATTTGCGCAAATTTATTAGTACACAATAAAATTTTACCATCTATATCGTAAATAACAGATTTTATGTTTTTATCAATACTCCCCCAAAAATAAGGTGTAATAACATCATTCAAAAAAGCATCAAGTGTGTAGTTCATTTTCACCAACCCCCAAAACATATCTAATTGCGCATCTGAGCAGCTTATAATTACAAATATACTCAAAGATATTAGCATACTTACCAGATTTATGTCAATAAATATAACTATTTGGTTTTACCCTAACATATATAAAGATAAAAATGTGGTAAATTTAAGATTTTTTATAAAGTTATCCACATTTTTTTTATAACCTACAAGCGCATACCTCTGCCATAATAATAATAATTAAACCATTGCCACGACTCATCATAAAGCATATGACATATTTCATAAAATATGCTTAAGTCCTTGAAATAATCAAATTTACTAAACTTATCCACAAAGTTATCCACATATAATCATTGTCTTTAAATACTGCACCTTGTAACAGGTATAGTAGGAATTATAAAAATCATCCTTAGAACATCTTCAATATCTTTAATCGTTACGAGAAAAATAATAATTGAGATGGGATTTTTAAGTGATAGTCAAGCCATTACGAACAAAATTATAGCAAATTTAGTACTTTTTATAGCAGATTGTAAGATGTTTAACAGATTCTTAAACACCATAATATCTAAAATTTGTTATAATAATGCTTAGCAATGCGCCTAGAGCAATATTTAACTATGGATTGCAAATGATAGAAATAAAAAAAACTGTGATTGTACCTTATACTGCAGAAAAAATGTTTAAGTTAGTGTCAAACATTGAAAACTACCCTAAAGCTCTGCCATGGTGTAGTAAATCTAAAATAAAAGAACAATCTGGCAATGAAGTTATTGGTGCCATATATATAGAATACTTAAAAATTAAAACTTATTTTGTCACCAAAAATATAAATACTCCATTTTCTAAAATTGAAATACAGCTAGTTGAAGGACCATTCCATAACCTATACGGTTACTGGAATTTTATTCCACTTGGTGAAACTGGATGTAAAATTGAATTTTCATTAAAATACAAGTTTGCTAATGTATTACTTGAAAAAGTTATTGGTCCAGTATTTAATTATATTAGTAAAAATATTATTGATTGCTTTATTAAGGAAGCTCGTGAATCACATAACAAATAGTTATAAATGCGATGCTTTGTACATAAAGTACATAAGGAAATTTTTATGAAATCTGACAAAGTAAAAGATTTAAAGACTATTAGTATACTCAATATTGAGGTAGCATTTGCTACCCCAGAAAAACAAAAAATAATTAAGCTCATAGTCAAAAACACCACTAGCGTATTTGAAGCAATTACACAATCTAATATTGCGCTAGAGTTCCCCACCTATTCCTTTACCCCTGATACACCGAATCTAAATATCGGAATATTTGGGAAAAAGATTGATCCACAAACTTATAAACTAAAGCCCAATGACCGAATTGAAATTTATCGCCCCCTAAATAAAAGCCCAAATCAAAAACGCTTAGAAAGGATCAAATTAAATGACAATAAATAGCACCAACTCTTATAAAGAATTTATGGCTGAATTAATAGGAACTATGTTTATCTTGTTATTTGGCAATGGGGTTAATGCCATGAATGAGTTATTTAATCTAGGCGGCTATACTAATATTACATTTTCTTGGGGTCTTGGAGTATTCCTGGGGATTTTAGTAAGTAACCGCATAACTGGGGCGCATTTAAACCCCGCAGTTACTATAGCATTGGTTATTACTAAGCGCTTTCCATTTAAAAAAACCCCATTATATATAAGCGCTCAAATGCTGGGTGGATTTATTGGCGCTGCATTAGTATATTATTTTTATCAAGCTAAGTTTGCTATTATAGACCCGAGTCTTACACACAGTGCTGGAATATTTACCACTTTTCCAGCAGTAAATGCTTTTATGCCAGGATTTGTAAGCGAAATCATAGCATCAGCTATTTTAATGTTTGGGATATTATCTATTACGGAAAACTTTATAAATGACAAAGCTGGGTTTCTAGCCCCATTTGCTGTAGGAGCATTAATTGTAGCAATTGGCATGTCTTTTGGTGGAATGCATGGGTACGCTATGAACCCAGCTCGAGATTTTAGCCCAAGATTATTTATTGCGCTAATGGGATTTGCACATAATGGATTAACCGATGGCTCAAATATTTGGATAGTAGGCGTTTTAGGACCTATTATTGGAACAAGCATAGGTGCAATAGTGTTTAATTGTAGTCTTGCTTATCATAAACCGATAGAATAAAGGAATATTATATAATGGAAAAATACATTCTGGCTCTTGATCAAGGTACTACAAGTTCAAGAGCAATTATATTTAACAAATCTGGAAAAATTATTAGCCTCAAACAACAAGAGTTTAACCAAATATTTCCTAAACCAGGCTGGGTAGAGCATAACCCAGCTGAAATCTGGTTATCCCAATTAACAACTGCAAAACTTGCAATGTCAGCAGCTAATATCACAAGTGAAAATGTTGCTGCTATAGGAATAACTAATCAACGAGAAACCACAGTTGTATGGGATAAAAAAACTGGGATTCCAATTTATAACGCTATAGTGTGGCAAGATAGAAGAACTTCAGATATTATTGATAACCTGAAGCAACAAGGATTAACTGATATTTTTAAACATAAAACTGGTTTAGTTCTTGATGCATACTTTTCTGGCACTAAGTTAAAATGGATTTTAGACCATGTCCCTCAAAGTCGTGAACTTGCTAAACAGGGTAAACTAGCTTTTGGTACAATTGATACTTGGATTATTTGGAATCTAACCAATAAACGCAACCATGTTACTGATGAATCTAATGCATCACGCACCTTATTGTTTAATATCCATACTGGAAAATGGGACGATGAACTATTAGAAATTTTAGATATACCCAAAGAGATTTTACCTCAAATTGTACCATCCTCAGGTATAATTGGAGAAGCAAGCTCTGGCTTATTCGGCTCTAGAATCCCTATAGCTGGGATTGCAGGCGACCAGCAAGCAGCAACTTTTGGCAATATGTGCATAAAACCCGGAATGGTAAAAAACACCTATGGTACAGGATGTTTTCTATTAATGAATACTGGGGAACAAGCTCTTGAGTCAAATAATAATCTAATTACAACTATTGGCTGGAATGTAAATAATCAACGCAGCTATTGCCTTGAAGGCAGCGTATTTATTGGTGGTGCGGTAACTCAATGGATTAGAGATGGGCTAGAGTTTATCCATGATTCAAGCGAAATCGAAAAATTAGCAACTAGTGTACCTGATAATGGTGGCGTGGTATTTGTGCCTGCTTTTGCAGGTCTTGGTGCACCATATTGGGACCAATATGCTAGAGGTAGCATTTTAGGCTTAACTCGTGGTACTAACAAAGCACATATTACACGTGCTGCCTTAGAATCTATTGCCTTTCAAGTTGCTGATATAGTAGAAGCTATGCAAAATGACTCTAAAGTACAATTAAATACCTTAAGAGTTGATGGCGGAGCATGTAAGAATAATTTCCTGATGCAGTTTCAGGCAGATATATTAAATACTACAGTAGAACGTCCAGAATGTCTGGAGTTAACTGCACTTGGTGCTGCTTACCTAGCAGGGCTGGCAGTTGGATTTTGGAACTCTACCGCCGAACTGGAGTTAATTTCTACCGTAGAGCGTAGATTTGAACCACAAATGAAAGATAGTATGCGAAAAGAACTATTGGAGTCTTGGCACGAGGGCATTAGGCGTTCAAGACACTGGGAGAAAACAGATGAGCGATGAGAATACTTTTGATATAATTATCATCGGTGGTGGAGCTACTGGCTTAGGAGTTGCAGTTGATGCTATTTCACGTGGATACAAAGTACTATTACTTGAAGCATATGATTTTGGTAAGGGTACATCTTCAAAATCAACTAAACTAGTGCATGGTGGCATTAGATACCTTGCAAATCTAGACTTTGCATTAGTAAAAGAAGGCTTGCATGAACGCTATTATTTTCTAAAAAATGCGCCACACCTTGCCCAAGCCCAAACTTATTTAGTGCCGTTTTATTCTTTATGGGATAAACTAAAATATTATGTTGGCATCAAACTGTATGATTTCTTATCTGGTAAATTAAAAATTGGTGAAAGTAAGTTTTTATCACGCGAAGAAACCCTGCTTTCAATAAATACCCCTGATTTACAACAAAAAAACCTTATCGGTAGTGCTGTTTATTATGATGGGCAATTTGATGATACTCGTTTGCTAATTAGCTTATTACGTACATATCTAGAACTAGGTGGAGTAGCATATAACTATCATCAAGTAACACAAATTCTTAAAGATAATCTGGGTAAGGCTAATGGTGTCAGTGTTTTAAATACACTAAACTCTGCTACACATAAATTTATGGCTAAAGTAATCATTAACGCCACTGGAACTTTAACTGATAGCATTTTAGATATTGATGAACCAGAACAAAAACACAATCACGTGACTGCTGCACAAGGTACGCATTTGGTATTTAATAAAGAAATTTTTGACTCCCCTCATGCGCTAGTTATTCCTAAAACTATTGATGATCGTATTTTATTTGTCCTACCATGGCATAATAAAATTATTGTAGGAACCACCGATATTGCAGTAGAAGCTGCTGAAATAGATCCGCAACCATCTGTTAGTGAAGTTGACTTTATTTTGGATACTTTAAGACAATATACTAAAAATAAAGTATACAACTCAGATATAAAAGCTAAATTTGCAGGTCTACGTCCATTAGTTAAGCCTAAGCATAACACAAATAGCGCAAAAATCTCCCGCAAACATGAAATTTTAATGAGCAACAGCAACTTAATATCAATAGTTGGTGGCAAATGGACAATATACAGGCTTATGGCTTTGGATACTATAGATTTTATAATCAAACATAAGCTATTGGAAAACAAAGGCAAATCTAAAACCCAAGAACTAAAATTATTTGGATATACTCAAGAAAAACGCGAATATCCTCTTAGTGTATATGGCACTGATTACATAAAAATATTACAAATCCAAAAAGAAACTAATAATTTTGCTAAACTACATCCTGATTTACCATATTATCAAGCTGAAGTTATTTATCATATTCGTTATGAAATGGCTCAAACCATTGAGGACATTCTAGCAAGACGTACTCGAGCATTGTTTTTAGACGCAAAATCTGCTTTTGAATGTGCTAATTTAACTGCTTTGTTAATGGCACAAGAATTAGATAAACCCCACGCTTGGGTTGAAAACCAACTAAGAGACTTCCATCTGATTTGTAAGGTTTATTTACCATAATATAATACTATGCAAAATTTGTCTTGCATAGATTTAAGGATTAGTATACAGTATGGTCATGAGCTACAGATAATATAGGTACACATATATTTAAACCCATCAAATTATCCCTCAACCGATGTTAGGTTTACTTCTGTAGCTCTTTATCTCCAATTAAACCCCTAAAATAATAAGCTAAGTATTGCTTGACGCACATACAACCCGTTTTGTGCCTGCTGAAAATAATATGCATATGGAGTATTATCAATCTCTATTGGCAACTCCCCTTGCCGTGGCAATGGATGCAATATTTTTAAATTAGGCTTAGCATTGTCTAACATACTTAAACTTAATTTATAATTTTCAGGAACTGACAAATCAGGAACTGACAAATCAGGGACTGACAAATCAGGGACTGACAAATCAAAACGTTCTTTTTGTAAACGAGTTAAATATAAACAATCTAACTTACCGATAACGTCTGATACATCAGCATGAAAAGAATATTGCACCCCTGATTGCTTTAAAATAAATAACTGCTCATCTTTCATATGTAGTGAAGGTGGTGAAATAAAATAAAGTTTCATATTAAATAATGTTGCTGCATACAATAAAGAATGCACAGTACGACTATATTTTAAATCCCCCATAATACCAAGACTTACCCCATCAAGAGAACCTTGAGTCTCAAATATAGAAAATAAATCTAATAAAGTCTGGGTAGGATGCTGATTAGCACCATCTCCTGCATTAATTACAGGAATTGAACAAATCTCTTGTGCCAAAACTGCTGCTCCATCAAGCGGATGGCGAATAATTAACGCATCGGCATAACCCGCAATTATTTTTAAAGTGTCTACTAAGCTCTCACCCTTTGCTCCTAACGAAGTATTACCACTTTCAGTAAAACCAATACTTTTGCCGCCAAGATAAGCAATTGCTGAATCAAATGATAAACGCGTTCGGGTAGATGCTTCAAAAAAACATGAAGCAATAACTTTGTCTTTTAATATATCACTTTTAAACCCGTTTTTAAATTCATTAGCTAATTTTAATATATCCAATATATTATCTTTAGACAAATCTCTCATTGAGACAAAACTATGCATACAGCTCCCCTACCTGGATAAAAATTCGTTATATGACTTCACTTTTGGGCGTTTATCATAATATATCGATAAACTCTCCAAGAGCATCTCAGTTAACTGAAAATTCGTAATTAATGGAACATTATAATCAATAGCCAAACGGCTAATAGCAAAACCATCTGAATTGGAACTGGCACTAAAAGCATCGTAAGGTAAATTAATAATTAAATCTGCCTCTTTTTTACTAATTGTATTTTGGATATTTGGCTCTATCTTATCTGATACCTTAAATACACACTTTGATTGAACCCCACGCCTACTTAAAAAATCATGAGTACCTTCAGTTGCAATAAATTCCCAACCACTATTATATAAAACCTTAATAATAGGCAATAACTTATCCTTAAATCTATCATCAAGACTAAGTAAAATTTTCTTCCCCTTAATTTGTACTCCAGTTGCACACCACGACATATAAAAAGTTTCTAAAATATCATAGCCAATACATGCAACCTCACCAGTTGAAGCCATTTCTACCTGAGCAACTGGATTTGAACCCTTAAAACGATTATAAGAAAAAACTGGCGATTTAATGCCAATAAAAGGTATATCTAACGTATTAAACGTAGTGCTTGGCGGGTCACCCAATAAAACTTTACTCATAATTTCAATATAATTATGCCCCGTAACCTTAGAAATAAAAGGAAATGACCTAGAAGAGCGGACATTACACTCAATAACTTTTAATTCATTATGCTTAGCAATAAATTGCATATTAAAAGGTCCACTAATTTGCAACCCTGCAACAATTTTATCAGCAATCTCTTTAGATTTTAATACTGTTTTTAAGTATAACCGCTCTGGCGGAAAAATTATCGTTGCATCACCAGAATGCACCCCAGCATTTTCTATATGCTCACTTACTGAATGGATTATGATTTTACCCTTATATGCAATACCATCAATCTCTAACTCTTTAGCATTTTGAATAAATTCAGAAACCACCACTGGGCTATCCCGAGAAATCAAAAAAGCTTCTTGCAAGTACTCCTGCATTATCTGCTCATTAAATACTACCTTCATAGCACTACCAGATAAAACATAAGACGGGCGAATCAATACAGGCAAGCCAACTTTCTTAATAAAAGATAAGGCATCATCCAAATTTTTGGCTTTAATCCAACGCGGCTGATCTATGTTCTCTCGGTTTAAAAGCTCAGAAAAAGTCTCCCGATTCTCTGCCATATCTATATTTATGGCAGAGGTTCCTAAAATTGGATAACCTGCCTTATGTAAAGGTAACGCTAAGTTATTAGCAATCTGCCCACCAACACTTACACAAATACCTGCAACTGCTTCAAAATCTAAAATATCACGAATTCTTTCTAAACTTAGTGGTTCAAAATACAAGCGATCGGATTCATCATAATCTGTTGAAACAGTCTCAGGATTAGAATTAATTACAATTACTTGTTTATTTAATTTGCGGAACTCTCGTACTAAGTTTACAGTACACCAATCAAACTCAACTGATGAGCCAATAGAATATGGACCAGAACCAATTACACATAAGTTATCATGAGACTTCTTAACATCATGTGAATTTCCATGATAAGTAAGATATAAATAATTAGTGGTAGCCTCAAATTCACCAGCTAAAGTATCCACTTGTTTTATTTTTGGTAAAACATTTAACTTTTGACGAAGCTGTCTAATATCATCTTCTCTAATAGTTGCATTTGCAATAGAGTTATCCGAAGACTGCTTGATCTTTGCTAAAGATATATCACTAAACCCTAACTGCTTTGCAGCTAGTAAATTGCTGGCATTAAGCTCTAAAGTTGCAAACTTAAGCGCACAAAGAGCAATTTCTTGAATTTGAGTTAAAAACCAATAGTCAATTTTGGATAGATTATACGCACTTTCTAAACTTTCACCAGCATAAAACCATTGGAATAAAGCAAAAATACGTCTGTCGGTGGCAAACTCTATTTCGTGAGCAAGATTTTGAATCGCCCATGGATAATCATATAAACTTGAAGCTCCAATATTAAGCATTTGAATAGCTTTTTGTAGCGCTTCGGGGAATGTTTTACCTATCCCCATAACCTCACCTACGCTTTTCATTTCCGTGCCTATAACGCGCTGTGCTAACTGCAACTTATGTGTATCCCAACGAGGAATCTTTACTACCACATAGTCTAATGCTGGCTCAAAAAATGCCGTAGTTTTCTTAGTTACTTGATTTTTTAACTCATGTAAATGATATCCTAAACAAATCTTAGCTGCAATAAATGCTAATGGATACCCAGTTGCCTTAGAGGCTAAAGCGCTGGAACGTGATAACCGTGGATTCATTTCAATTACTCGATAATCTCCATTATGTGGATTTACAGCAAATTGAATATTACATTCGCCAATAATATCAAAAATTGCCGCACATTGTAATGAAATGTCACGTAATAACTGATGCTCACGGTTATTTAGCGTTTGGGCTGGAGCAATAACAATACTCTCTCCAGTATGAATACCCATAGGGTCTAAGTTTTCCATATTACAAATGGTAAGAGAATTGCCCTGCATATCCCGTACAATCTCATATTCAAACTCTTTCCAGCCAACTAAATATTCCTCAATTAGCACTTGTGGCGCACCTGATAAAGCTTGTGCCACTTTTTCTGTTAATTCTGCCTCATTATCTACTCGACACGACCCCAAGCCACCAAGAGAAAACCCTGAGCGTATCATTACCGGATAACCAATCTCGTTAGCATCAACAATTGCATCAGCAACATTTAGGGCAAGCCTGCTGTGTGGGGTTTTGACTTTATGCTCATTTAAAATATCCCGAAAAATCCCCCGATCTTCAGTTTTATCGATAGTATCTACTGAAGAGCCTAAAACATCTACCCCATATTTTGCTAAAACTCCACTTTTATAAAGCTCCAAACCTAAATTAAGCGCAGTTTGCCCACCAAAACCTAAAGCTATTGCATCAACTTGCTCTTTTTTTATAATATCGGTAACATATTCTAACTCTAGGGGGACAAAATAAATTTCATCTGCCATCGATTTATCGGTTTGTACTGTTGCAATATTGGGGTTTACTAAAACTGTTTTTATTCCGTCTTCTTTAAATGCTTTAATTGCCTGAGATCCAGAATAATCAAACTCTCCTGCTTGACCAACACGCAAGCCACCCGAACCTAGAATTAAAATCCGCTTATATTGTTTCATTTACTTGACCTTTTAATGCTATCTAAAAACTGTTCAAAGAAATAAAACGTATCATGTGGCCCAGGAGCCGCCTCTGGATGAAACTGCGTAGCGGCAAATGGCTTGCTTTTATGCATTATCCCTGCAACTGTATTATCGTTTAAATTTCTATAACTAACAAGCCAGTCTTCAGGCAAAGTTGGCTCATCAACTGCATAACCATGATTTTGGCTTGTCAAATAACTACGCCCATCAAGTAAATTTAAACAAGGTTGGTTCTGTCCACGATGACCAAATTTTAATTTGTAGGTATTTGCCCCAATCGCTAAACTCATTAACTGCGCTCCTAAACAAATTCCATAGATTGGTTTATTTGGCTGCAATAACGCCTGTTTAAGTATATCTATAGTTTCTACACACGCTTTAGGATCCCCAGGACCATTAGATAAAAATACGCCATCATAATCCTCTTGTGTATAATCATAATTAAAAGGAACAATTTTAACGGTAACATCAAATTTAAGTAAGTTACGTAAAATATTCTTCTTATATCCACAATCAACTAAAATAATATTATATTTACCATTGCCGTATATAGTTGGAGCTTTACAACTTACCTGCTCTACCCAATGTACATCGGCATATTGCCCAATAGCTTGAATCTGCGTATCTATATCTAGCTCACCATCAAATACCATAACCCCATTAATTACTCCATAATCTCTAATGACCTTAGTTAAGGCTTTACAATCAACATCAAAAATAATCGGAATATTTTCTGTATGTAACCATTCTAAAAAAGATTTATTAGCTGCATAATGTTGTGGTTTATGTGTATATATGGTTTGACAAATTATGCCTTTAACATGTATTTTGGTGGATTCAAAAGCATCTGCATCACTAACACCATAGTTACCAATTATTGGGTAAGTAAACGTTAAAATCTGCCCACTATAAGAAGGGTCGGTAAGCGTTTCTTCATAACCTGTCATGCCAGTATTAAATACCAGCTCTCCAAAAACCATACTTTGTTGATAATCTGGTGCTTTGCCATAAAAAATATCACCATTTTCTAAAACTATTTTAGCGGGTTTTAGATTTATATTCATAAAAGTTTTTACTCCATTTGTTTTAAGCAAGATAATGCTTTGAATTTTTCCGTATCATCGATTCTTTTATTATCATGTAGTATATCAATAACATTTACTATATTCATAATGCTGTGCACTTTATAGCCTAAGCCTTGTAAACGCTTTTTCCCACCTTGATGTCTATCAATTAAAATACAAATATCCGTTACTTTTAACTCATGCTCATTTAATACTTCAATAGTTTCTAAAATGCTGCTTCCTGTAGTAATTACATCTTCAATAAGTACACACGTTTGACCAGGAATAAATTCCCCCTCTAGGATTTTCTTAAGACCATACTCTTTAGCTTCCTTACGTTTTAATAACATAGGAATAGCCTTTGCATAAGCAATAGCACTTGCAAAAGTTAAGGCCGAATAAGGAACACCACAAATAAAATCATATTTTAAGGATTTTATTTTATCACTAAATTTATCACAGATGTCTTTAAATAATACAGGATAAGAGATAGCGGCTCTCATATCTGCATAAATATATGTGACTTCTCCTGATTTGAGAGTAACCTCGCCAAATTTAATTAAATTGTGATCAAAAAGTGCTAGAACTAATTGAGATTGATTCATTCTTAAATTATACCTATAAAAAAACTCACCTTAGATGGTGAGTTAAAATAAAAAATACGGAAGAAAAATAATTTGAATAATAAAATGATAGTGACAACTATCATTGATGTATATAGATTTGTGGTAAATAAAGCGGTTTGATTGTGATTCATACTTAATTTGATTTTCAAAAGGTTCAAATTAAGTATGAATCTTACCATAAATAAATAAACTTTGCCTGTTTTTTATTTCAATGCGCTTTATGGTGTAGTTGGCACATTAACTCGAATCGGAATTTTAATAGGAATGATTAATTTATTATTAATATGGA
>JAJTDW010000022.1 GCA_021298175.1 Pseudomonadota bacterium | reverse complement strand
ATCGGTCAGTTTTGTGGGGTGGGTTTTTAATTTTAAGCTTTCAGTAGATATGTAATCTAAGATTTTATATTACATATCTACTATAATTAAATTCTTAATTTAGTTTGTAATACATCATTATATTATATAGAAAACCAGCTACCATTGGTATTTAAAGACCATAAAATAGATGCGGTTATCCATACAGCAACATCTTATGGTCGTGATGATACAGCATTAAATACATTAAAGGCAAATGAGGGTTTTGCTCTTGAATTACTAGAAACTGCGGCTAACGCTAATGTATCTGTTTTTTTAAATACAGATACATTTTTTAATGTAGAAAAAATATCATATAATTATATGGTTTATTATACAACCTCAAAAAAGAATTTTGTAAATTGGGGTTTAGCTTTTGCATTAGAGAAAAAAATAAAATTTATTAATATAAAATTACATCATTTGTACGGCTTTGGAGATAATCCAAATAAGTTTGTAGAAAGCATCATAAGAAAAATATTAAATAACGAGCCAAAAATGGATTTAACTTCTGGGCTACAAAAAAGAGATTTTATTTATATCAATGATGCTGTTTCTGCTTATTATTATTTACTAGAAAATATAAATAATTATTTAGAATACTTTATTGAAGTTAGTTTAGGAAGTGGAAAACCTACCACCATTAAAGCTTTAGTTTCACAAATAAAACAAATTGCTAAAAATGAAACCACAAAATTAAATTTTGGAGTTATACCTGATAGAGCAAATGAATTTAAAGAATCAGTTGCGGATCTATCTTTCTTAAATAATCTAGGATTTACTCCAAAATATGATATAGTGAGCGGGTTATCTGATTATATTAAACAGTTTAACTTTCAATAAAAAACAACTATCTAAATTTTTCATAGATTAATTTAGTAATGCTTTTATTTGGAATGGTACAAGCTATAAACCCCAAAAACTTTCTAAAGGGAATATTTTTATATATCCAATAGAAAACCATAATATTAGGTAACTTAGAATTTATTATGCAATTATAGTAAGCCACTGCACTGTTTATATCTTTCTTATAATTATACAATATTGGATTATCCTTAAGCAAAATAATGCTATTTTTTACTTTTTGTAGTTGTTTAATAAATAAATCATATTTTATAATTTTAGCTCCTATGATATTATTACTATGTTGGCGGTAATATACTAATGGGTATGGATAGTATTTAATTCCATTTTGTTTAGTGCTTGCCATTATTGCTAAATAATGATCATGAGTATAAAACCCATCTGGGATTGGACGGATTGAATCCCAAAAAGACTTTTTAAGCATGGTACAACAACCAGTAACGTTATTACTTAATAAGTAATTAGATATACCACTGCAATGTATATTTTTGCTAAACTTCATATGTGAGTTTGATAATATTTGTAACTTTTCATTGACTAAAATAGCGTCACTATGAATTAGTAAACAATCACCAATATTATTATATAATACTTCGACTTTGTTTTTAAACCAGACATCATCTTGATCTGCTAAAACAATAAACTCACCATTGCAATTATTTATAGCAAGCTCAAAGCTTTTAACCACCCCTAAGTTTATAATATTTTTAATTAACTTAATATTACTAAACTTTTCTTGATAATTTTTAATAATATTAAGTGTGTTATCTACCGAATCATCATCAACAATTACAATTTCAAGATTACTATATGTTTGAGATAATATACTATCTAATTGCTCAGCTAAATACCTTTCCCCATTATGCGTTGCTATTGCTACTGATACTATTTTTATATACATTAATATCACTGAACCTTTACTTAAAATATTGCTTAACTTTACGATAAGCCATTGCAATAGTTTTAGCTCCAGTAAACCTATATATTTTTTGTAGTATACTATTTAATAATATAAATTGCCTTGATATCTCTTGATTTTGAAGTGCAATAAACCCTAATATGGGCAATAATGCTCTTATTTGATTATTATTTAATTCTTCACGCACTCTATTATTTTTCCAAACAAGCTCATCTAATAGATGAGTATCTATTCCGGCTTTATCAGAAGTTGTATTTTTATAAAATGACTCAGGAGCAATACGTTTGCTAATAAAAGCTAAAACCTCACTTAAAATACCAATATTTGTAAGTTGGATTAATTTAGTTGCAAATGCCCAATCCTCCGTACAACTTATGAATTCTGGATACCCTCCGGCACGAATAAAAAGCTCACGCCTAATTATTAATCCACACGTTGGAATATTGTGTATATGAAGACCTATAATGGATAGATCACTAGTGGATGGTTTATATACATTACCATTTCCACAATTTATAATTTTACCCTCAACTATTTTTTCATTTACTATTTGTGAGTAACAAGTGACTGCCCCAAAATCTTTGTTGTGTATAAAAAAATCGTTTGCTTTTTGAAGAAAATCTATAGAAATGAAATCATCATCATCAAGAATTAATATGTATTTACCTATTGAATGACTCACACCAATATTTGCAGAATATGAACGACCAAGTGAACCACCATTGTGAATCAAGACAACATCTATGCCACATGATTTTGCTTTTTTTTCAATGTCAAGTACATCTATTTCCTCTCCTCCATCATTTACAATAATCCATTCAAATGCTCTATATTTCTGCTCACATAAATTATAAAAAAGCCTTTCTAACATAATCGGTCTATTTTTTGTTCTTGTGATTATACTAAAATCTTTCATACTGCTCGTACCTATCTAAATGTAAAAAATGTAAAAACTATCGGTTTATTTATTTAAAAATATAAAAATTATTTTAAAAAGTTATAATCAACTACTTTTGATACCTGTTCTAGCCATGCATAACCATATTCTCTATCTGGTTCAAGATGTGCACCTTCAGCCCATTCATTCCAAGCATTAATAAATACAATTGACTCATTATCACAAGGATGAGTTTTGGCCCAATCATTCATACTTTTTAAATAATCATAAAAATCATCTGGAGATGAACCTATATAACTGATACCTTTTGTTGGTCTACGTGCTTCATTATCCCAGCTAGTAAAACAACCACGAAATATATTATTGTATTTAAATTTGCGGTTTTGTTCACTCTTTACAACAGAATTATAACTATAAACCTCTCCAGTAAAGTTACTATTTAAAATATTTACTCCAGCTTTTTCTTTGCTACATGCAATCGGAGGAAACTGCATTACAGCATCAAACCCTATTGAATGTGCATCTAAATTCTCTTGCCCTGGCATTAACACATATAATAAATACAATCCATCAAAACCACAAGTTAAAGATATTTCTCTCCATATTTTTACTGTTTGTTTTATATCTTTAAACAAATCAATATGATATACAATAAATAATGGTTTATTGCCAATCTTGATATAACGCTCATCTTTAAACACATTCTCACATAAATAAGTCATTACATTAATATCATCTTCATCATTATGATTTTGTTCTAACAATACGCGATTTCCTTGCTCAAAATCAGAAAACCCGTGCCATGTTCTAACCCAACTATCATTTGCCCAAAAAAGACAGAATGGCATATTAAGCGACTTATCAGCTAAAAATAAATCTAGCGGCTTCTCTAAAATACGCCTTCCATTAAACCAATAAAAATAATAACAAAACCCATAAATGCCATAATTTTTTGCCATATCTATTTGCTGTTGCCAAGTTTTTTTCTCCATTAAATCATAAAAACCAATATCAACAGGAAGTTGAGGTTGATGCTGCCCTAAGTATTGCGGTACAGCTTTTACTACATTACTCCATTCAGTAAAGTTCTTTCCCCACCATAAATCATTTTCAGGTATAGTATGAAATTGTGGCAAATATAATGCAATATTTTTAACTACATTGATTTTATCAGAGGTTAATTTATGTTCTTTATATGATACATAATTTGCTCCAAGAGTTGCAGATCTTTTACAAAGTTTATCGTACTCTATAAATAATTCGTTATTAGATTTTTTACAGAAAATATTTTTTAAAGTTTTTAGCATATTTAGTATCATTTACATTATTAAAGGTTAAATAAAATAGTATGGGACAATTATTATAATTGTATCAAATCATCGAAGTTCCTGGTAATGACATGTAAGTATTTGAGCGCAATAGAAAACAAAAAAGTATAAATACAACCAATTTAAATATTAATTTAAAATCATATCTTTTATTGATATTAAAAATACCAAATGCATATAAAACCAATAACTCGGGCATCTGATATCTAGGCTCAACAGAAAAAGGAATTGTTGTCATTGCTGGAGCAATTAAAGCAAATAAAGTAACTAAAATAAATATTTTTTCTTTTAAATTAAATCCGCTTAAAAATATTTTCTCTTTTATAGCTATCATTCCTAAGAATATAAGAATATAAGAATATAATTTAATAAACAAAATATAAAACTTATCCTTAAACCATCAACATAAACAATAGGATATGATATATCCAAGCCGTTAAATATATGTTGCATATTAATTACTATCATATAAAGTGGATGCGAAATATATAATTTAAGATATTGTCTTAAAGATAAATTTATTTCATTAAAATTTTCTTTGTTAAGAACCATTATTCCTCTATTATCAGGAAACACTATAGGATCAATTTTTTGTTCTTTAAGTCCAAGAAATAATTGATATTTTAAAACATCAATACCTGATGTTTTAACGAGACTCTGGATCTTCTGCTGATAAATACTACTACAAATCAATGACACCGTCACAATAAGAGAAAAAAACACCAAATGCAAACCGCTCATAATACGTATCTTATTACTTTTAAGTTTCCAGATAAATAAAATGAAAATAAAAACCAATGCTACTAAATAATTCATTCGAAGTAATAATGCACAAGTTATAAATATTCCACATAAACCAATAAAAAATAATTTTGGGGTTTGATTATATTTTAAAACAAATTGCACCCCTAAAATACTAAAAAATAATGCTGGAAAATCTACTAATGGATAAAGGAAATGACCCCTAAAAAAATAAAATATTACTAGCATAAACAATGTTCTAACTAAATAACTTAATTTATTTTTAAATAATTGTTCAAAAATCCAAGGAACCCCAACTACAGTAATATATGCAAACTCAACAGAAGTAAAGATATTAAATCCTAATTTATAAGAACTATTAAAAATAAGTGAAAATTTATTTAAAATGGCTAAAATAAAGAACCAAAATCTTCCACGATATTCTACATAAGAATGATATGGGTGCAATGAAAAAAAAGTAGTTGCCACCTTCCAAGACTCCTTGGAATCATTACCCCAACTAAACTCTATGGGATATATTTTTTGAGCATATAAAAACATAACCCCAAAAGCAATAAAAAATAGCAAAACTATACCAGTAATACTATTAAAATTTACTCTTTTATAAACACTAAATAACATACGTACCCCTATAAAAATAAGCTTCTAAAACCAGTTTTGCGATAACTGATTATATATACAATTATTTATATAAAATAATTTTAACTCACTATAATAATTATAATTTTTGACTGTTGCTTATTACCTTATAACATGCTCTTTTCGATAAAAAGATCCTGAATAGCAGCATAAATAAAATAATTACTAAACCTGATATTGAAATTACTATACCAGTTCTTAAAGCTGAATTACAATAATAAACTTTAATATTATTATTACCAGGTTTTATAGGTATGCATGTAAGACCAATATCACATTTTTTTAGATTAACTTCTACACCATTTATTAAGGATTTCCAATATTTGTCATATGGAATGGTTAATAATATATATCCATTTGTTTTTGAAGTTAATTTTCCTGCAAATTCATTATTTACACTATCATAATTTAAATTAATATCGTGCTTTCTTAGCTGTTCTATTGTACTTATATAATTATCATAATTATATTTTGATAATTTAATATTATTTAAAGAAACATTTACATTTTGGGGAATAATTAATCTTAAATCAGTTATTGCATCATAATCTAAAACTATATTTAGTTTGCTCAGATTATTATTAGACTCCCCTGTATACTGGGAAATTTTCCTTTTATAAATAAACCCCTTATTTGTTAATGTCTTGATATATATATCAGCCTCAATATCTATATTATTTATATTTAAAGATAAATTTAAGTCTGATTGAGGAGCTAGAAAATGTATTTCGTATATAGCAGTATCATTATTAGCACCACTAACTTTTTTTATTAAATACTTATCGCTACTTAAATTATTTAAATTATATAGTGGGGGGTAATTATTAGATAACTTATTATTACATTCATTAATTATAATATTATTAAACAATATTTTTTGCCTATCACTCATACTTTGCTTTAGAAAATCTTTATCACTTATACACTGATTATTATCAAAATACACTCCAATTGGTAAATATAAATTGTTTTTATAGACAGAGTAATTATTGTAAGAAAATAATTTACTGTAACCATAAGGATGATTTGCATTAATTTCATTACTAATATAATATTTAGTATTTAATAAGGTATATAAGAAAATATTATTACCAAGACCTCTAGCAAAATTTATGGTATTTTCAACCATTTTATTATTTTCATTCCAATAGCCATTATTAATACCTAAAGCGTTTCTAAAATCAAAATAACCCTTATTACCCAATGAATTATATGTATCAAAGCTATAAAAACCAAAATATGCAGCATCATTAACTGATCTTGAAAAATAATTTTTATATATTCTAAAAAATCCAGTATCGTTATGATTTATAGCTCTGATAAGATCCTCAGTACCATCAAAATAAATATTTTTCTGGGTTATATTATCCGTGCTAAAAGGAGTTCTTTGGTTGAATACAACCCTATAGTTAACTACAAACAACTCAATTAAAACTAGCATAAATACAGTAAAAAACATCTTTTTTTTAATACACAATATTGTAAAAGAATAAGCAGCTAAAAAAAGCAAAACTATTATAACATCAAAATTGAAATCTAACTTTAACTTATAACAAACAACCAAAAAAAATAAAAGGTTAATTACAAAACTAAAAATAATAGATTTTAAATTGTATAATCTATATTTTAATATATAAATCATGGCAAGTACTTCTAATAATGAATAAAAAAATGCATATCTTGAGTAATTCGCAGAAAACTTATTAAACAGAAAAGAAATAATCGGGAAAAACAATGGTAATAAACATAAAATAAAAGAAGTTATAAATAATTTATTTTGCCCCCAAATTTTTTGTAAAAATAAATAAGCTAAACCAGAAACTAAAAGTATTGGGCATAATATAGTTGTATAAAGCTGAAAATCTTCATAAAAATTGAATATTCCTTTATAATAATTGATTCCTAATATTAAAGGACTGTACATCCGACTAAAGTTAATTAAGACCTCTTTAAATGTATAAATAAACGGAAGAGAAAACAGAAAATTCAGAGAAAAAGAAACCTGAGTTCTTGGTGAATTGGATAATATATCAAATACTGGTAAGACAGCAAAACTTGCTAAAACAACACCAACAATAAAAAATAAAATTAAAGTTAGATTTTTTCTTATTTTTCTCAAGCTTTGGTCAAATGATAGTCTAATAAAATAATAAAATATAAAAAAAACAGACACATAAAAAGCAAAATATAATGTTCCAACAAATAAACAAAACACGCTAAAAATAAATAATACGTACCTATTTTGTTTTAGATAAGCTTCTACCCCAAACATAAAAAAGGTAAAAAATAAAAATCCAGTTTGAAAAAACCAATGTTGTCCCCAAACTACTAAATAAGAACTAAAACTATAAATTAAAACCCCAAAAATCAAATAAATTGATTCATTAATAAAAAGTTTCAAATAATAATAAAATATGATAGAAATAGTTACGGTTTTTAAAAACGATATTAGTAAAATACCATCATATAAAGGCAATTTTGGAATACATAATACCCAAATAAAAGGATCTAATAAAAAAGCAAATATAGAAAATATACTATTTCCTGCACCAATAGCAAAACTAAAAGAACTAAAATTAAAAGATTTAATTTTATTGACTAATAGCGCACAATAAGGATAGGCATAAGATATCGTATCATCTCCAATATCACCGTATAAATAAAAATATTTACCAAATACAAAAGGATGATAAATTAATAGCCACATAGTAACTACTAATATTACAGTTATCAATAATAAATATTTGTTAATAAATCTTTTAATCATTATGTTCATTTAACCTTAATTTTAAATACATTATGGACGACCTTACCCATTTAACAACAACCCGCAAAGGATTTGTAATTCTCCAGCTTATACTATTAAATACCAACGCCATTTTTTTATTTTTAATCTCCAACTCAACCTCTTTACGTTCTAACTCTTCTTGCTTAAGTTTTAACTCTTTATTTTTAATCTCCAACTCAACCTCTTTACGTTCTAACTCTTCTTGCTTAAGTTTTAACTCTTTATTTTTAAATTCTAACTCTCTATTCTTAAGCTCTAAGTCTTCTTGTTGGTTTTTTATTAATTTAATAAAATTGGGAAAATTAGATATTTCCGCATTAGATAAAAATATTTTACTATACTCCATATCATATTCTAATCTAACTGGGTTATCTATTGGGGTACTTAATATAATTTGTGGATCATTGGTAAAGCATAATAACTCACCAGACACCTCACTGTCAAAACCAAAATAAGACTTAATACAACACTCGTAGCAATTATTATATTTATCATAAACTTTAAAACTATTAACTCTAAGCTTTCCCATTTCATGAGATGGATCAAACCTTAATTCCTTAATTGGTAAATTGCAATCGATCTCAATTATTCCATTTTTTAATCCATAATATTTGATACAGTTTTCTTGAGTAAAACCATTCCCAGTATCATAAAATAACTCAATATTGTTTGGCTCAATTATAGAATCACTATTAACGATATTATTAGCATCTTTATGACCAACTTCATATATAAACTGATATACATGACCATAATTTCTTTTAGACAACTCTTCAATTATATATGGGTTAAAATCTGAATATGATTTTTTAAACTCTGTATTATACGGGGGACAAAATGTAGCATCAACATTAATTATGCTATACCCTGCATTATTAATCATTTTATCAATTGTTAACTTAGTAAAAAATCGAAGATGTGTATCATCTAAAAGCCCTGTTGAATAATAATTAAATTCATCTTGCATTAATGACATAATAATTGCATTATTAGCAATATTAGGTAATGATATTAAAATATGCCCGTCTTCTTTTAAAAAACTTTTAACTTCAGATAGTACTTCCCACGGGTCATATAAATGTTCTAAAACATCAGCAAAAACAATATAATCAAACTTTATTCCCAAAAAATTATTTTTCCAAGAATAATTTTCAATATTATCAATCACTATATCAGCACAAAACTCTTTAGCATCCTGTGCTGCATCAGAGTCTAATTCAACTGCATAGATTATACACTTTTTTTGTTCTTTTAGATACCTAGTCATTGCCCCATGTGCAGGTCCAAACTCAAGAACTTTACTACCACAAGAAATTCTATTGATAATTTTGGTATGCGAGCTATTTGAATCTAAATTTAAACTACTATTATATTTGCTCATATACGTACTCCACATCTTCTGGATACAAAGCAATAATCGCACCATCAATCATATCTAGCGATTTAACATTAACAACAATTGCCTCATGTACCCAATGTTGTTGAATATGATTTATTTGCGTTCCTTCTGACAAAGCAACTGTAACAGAATACTCTTTAGGGTATACTTTAGGAAATTTAAACTTAATTGTTGCCATTATATTTTTATTTGCTTTTACTTCTTTGAGAGATTTCTGGTACATGTATGAATTAATAGTAAATATTTCATTATTTAACCTATCCTTGAATAAAATACCAACCCCTACATCATGTAGATTTATATCTGTAGAAAATACACATACAAAAGCAATCCATTCACCTTGCCTAATTGTAGTTACTACTTTGTTGCTGTTATTTAAAAATCCCACTTTATGTATCTTAGCATTTTTTAATCCAAAAGAATCACACTTATCAACAGATAATAGCCCTTCTAAATCATTAAATTTAGAAGGGCTATTATCTTTAAATATATTAGAGCTTTCACTTTCAGTTAATTCATTAATGCCTGAATCTAAACCGTAAGACATAAAAGATAAGTAGCTCTCTAGAAGCTTACCAGTTTGCCCTTGCTTAATTATACAACCGTTATTTATCCAAATTACAAAATTACAAAATTTTGATATAGCTTGGATGTCATGAGAAACAAATAAAATAGTAATACCTTTTAAACATAACTCTTCCATCTGACGCATACACTTATTTTGAAACCTCATATCCCCAACACTCAATGCCTCATCCACAATCAAAATATCAGGTTCTACATTAATTGCTACTGCAAAAGCAAGGCGTGCAAACATACCAGAAGAATACATCTTAACTGGTTG
>JAJTDW010000005.1 GCA_021298175.1 Pseudomonadota bacterium | reverse complement strand
TTGTATATGCTTGTAGAACTCCACTACAAATACACTTCGTCATTGCGAGCTATACCCACACTTGTGTGGAGGTATGGCGTGGCAATCTTATCTTTTAATTTAAGGGCTTCTATATAATGAGTAATGTATCCATAAATCGCCAAATTGGTAGTATTTTTGTTGTTATTGGTACAGAAGTTGGGGCAGGTATTTTAGCTCTTCCCATTTTAATTGCGCATATGGGTTTGCCATTAGGTTGCTGTATTATGTTGGTTGCTTGGTGTCTAATGACATATACTGCATTATTAATTTGCGAAGCTAATCTAGCAAGTAGCGATGGTTCAAGTTTTGCTGGTATGGCAAAAGAACTCTTGCCTCCAATTGGTAGGTTTGGAGTATGGGTTAGCTTTCTTCTACTACTATATACTATTTTAGTGGCATATATTTCTGCGGCAGGCTCGGCTTTTAATACAACGTTTCCAATAGGGCAGCACAAGATATCATTAATCTTTGTGATTGTGCTTGGTTCTTTTGTGGTTATGGGGATTAAAGCTGTTGACTGGGTTAACCGTTTATTATTAGGCACCAAACTACTACTATTAATATTTGTGTGTGTTATTCTTTTACCCAATGTGCATTTAGATCATTTAACAGTATCTTTTTTTAATTCAAAAATATTGCTTGTAGCTTTACCTGTATTTGTAACAGCATTTTCTTCCCACTTAATTATACCAACGCTTAGAACTTATTTACAATCAGATGCTAAAGTATTATCTAGGGTAATAATTATTGGTAGTATTATTCCATTAATTTTATATTTAATCTGGATTATTGGTGTACTTGGGGTGATTCCTCTTACTGGGGAGCATAGCTTCAGTCAATTATTTGCTAAAACGCATGATGCCAATGTGGGTGATATTTTGAGTTTAATGAAAATAAATCTACATAATGAGGTTTTTTATTCTCCAGTATCCTTATTTTCTAATATATCGGTTACCACATCATTCTTAGGAGTTTCTTTAGCTTTATATCATTTTTTGATTGATGCCTTTCGTTTAAAGCGCTTGAATCTTGTTAGAAAAAATATTTTGGCTATATTTTTAACTTTCTTATTACCTTTATTTATTGTATGGTTCTTTCCTAATATATTCATTAAGGCTTTAGGTTATGTGGGGTTGTGTTGCTCGGTATTGTTAATTATCATACCATTTTTTATGATTAAAACATTAAGAAAACGCAATCATGTATTTAAAATAAAGTGGGTGAATAACAATTTCTTTTTGTATCTATCTTTAATTTTAGGATGTTTAGTGATTATTATTCAATTATTCGATATGTAAAATATCCATTTTTAAAATAATTATGAAGATTAAATTTATTGATACCAATACTTGTGAAGACATTAATTAGCTTAACCGATAGTTTTTGAATAAATTCCTGTTGTTGTAACTTAACTCATTGAGTATAAAAAATAAGGAGTGCAATAAAAGCTACACTCCTTATTTTATAAACTATTTCTTTGTAAAATTATATTTAAGTGGTTTGATTCTCTTCTATTTTAGGTTTTTTAGTATACGCAATCCGAAAGATAAATATCAAATAGCTAATAATAACATATAAAACAAATGCGGTATAAATCACTAATTCTGGATCAATAACTAATAATACTAATAGAAGTAATGCTATTAGTAATGCTCTAAAGCGTGCACGGTGATGGAAATGGAACTCTTTGAAACTATAAAATTTTATATTACTTACCATAGAAAAGGCAGTAAATACTGTCACAATAGCCCCTAACATTACAAAGAACTGGCTATTTAGTTGATAAGTATAGCATAACCACACATATCCTACCACTAATGGAGCAGCTGCTGTTGAAGGTAGCCCAATAAAATATCGTTTATCAACAACTTCAATCATAGTATTAAATCTTGCTAGACGTAGTGCCGCACAAGCTGCATAAACAAATACGACAATGCTACCAATCTTACCTAAGCTATGCAAGTGCCAATTATAAATAATTAATGCTGGAGCAATGCCAAAATTTACCATATCAGATAAGCTATCAAGCTGTGCGCCAAATGGTGAGGATGTATGGGTTAAGCGAGCAACTCTACCATCTAAGCTATCTAATATCATTGATAGAAAAATTAGGTATGCTGCTCTAACATAATGACCATTAGATGATGCAAAAATAGCAAAGAATCCTGCACACATAGCGCCTATAGTAAATAGACTAGGGAGTAAGTAAATTGGTGACCCTTTTGGTGGGCGTTTCATAATATTATGCCTCTAATTTTGCAAGAATATTCTCGGTTGCTTTTACTTTTTGCCCTAAGCTTACTAATGGTTTATAATTTAATGGCAAATATACATCAACTCGAGACCCAAAACGAATAAATCCATAGCGTTCCCCACGGCTTAACGATGCTCCAACTTTAGTATAGCATAAAATACGTCTAGCAATCAAACCTGCAATTTGCACACAAGTTATTTTATCTCCATTAGCTAATTTTAATATCATAGCGTTACGTTCATTTTCAACTGATGCTTTATCAAAATCAGCATTAACAAATTTACCAGGGATATAGTTTAATTGTTCGACTACTCCATCAGCAGGACTTCTGTTAGAATGTACGTTAAATACATTCATAAAAATACTTATTTTTAATGCAGGAGTATTTTGATAAACATCCTGGCATTCTTCAATACAAATCACTTTACCATCAGCTGGAGATAGTATTATATTTGGATCACTAGGTATATTTCTTGGTGGATCTCTAAAAAATTGAATAATGAATGTTGCAATTAATATAAATGGTAAAGCAACCCAAAAATTATACATTAATAACAAAATGGCTATAACGGTACTTAGTCCGATATAAAGCCAGCCCTCTTTTGCTAGAATTGGATGTGGGTAATATTTCAAGTTGTGTACTCCTCTGGTAAAAATTAGATATATATTTATTGTCACTGCGAGACTTAACTTTAGTTAAGTTGTGGCAGTCTTAGTTAACTTAACAGAAGATTGCCACATCATGCACCATCATAAATGATGTTGTCATGATTCGCAATGACGTTGTTTTAGTAGAACTGATGCAGACAATAAAAAGTATTACTACGAGTATGCGCAATTATAACTAGGCAAAATCTTATTACTACCCAGATGCGCAATTATGGCTATATTTTTTGATGACGCTGTGTATTAGATATACATAAGTCATTAAAAAATATAGCAAGAATTGATGCAGGTGAGTAGTATCAAAATAGGTTTTTAATAAGGTTATCTAGCGCACTATCATTAGTCTTGCTTTCAGTGTTCTGGGTTTCGTTGTTACCGCTTTGATCAGTATCCTCTGTATTAGTTAAATCAGCAGCTGTTGCGCTTTCTTCATTTGCTTGGTTATCAGGAAGTTGTGGGATATAACTTTCATTCATATATAGATACTCGTCATTACCTTTCCACGTTACATTTTGCAGTACTGCAATCCCACTAGGCATAGGTAATTGAATTTCTGGTATTTGAGGTAAGGCACTACGCATAAAATCTATCCAAATTGGTAGGCTAACTGAGGCTCCATAAGCTCTAGAACCAAGAGTTTTGGGTAAATCATATCCTACCCAGGTAATTGCAACTAAATTTGGAGTATATCCATTAAACCAGACATCTTTATTATCACTTGTAGTACCAGTTTTTCCAGCTAGGTCATTACGTTTTAATGCACGATATACTGCTGCTCCAGTTCCATAGCGTACCGAATCTTGCAAAATGCTGTTAATTATATATGCATTACGTGGATCAATCACGGTTGATTCATTTTTAATATCAACAACAGCCGTCTTAGCTAAAACATTACCACTATCATCAGTTATGCTACTAATAATATAAGGATTAACTAAATATCCCCCATTAGCAAAAACCGCATATGCTTCTGCTAATTGCAGTGGTGTTACTTCATTAGCACCTAGAGATAGAGTTAAATATGGCTGAAACTGTTTTTTATCAAAACCAAAATGGCTTATATGGTCTATGCCAGTTTGTGCAGTTATTGAGTTAAGAATTTTAACTGTTGGCACATTTAGTGAACGTGCTAGAGCTTCTCTAAAAGTTACTGGACCCATAAATCCATGATCGCTATCATCATTTTTAGGACACCATCTACCATTCCCATCGTTACCGCCTGAGGCAAAGCAAATAGGAGTATCTTGAATGATAGTATTAGCACTAAACCCATGTTCTAGAGCTGCTGAATAGATAAATGGTTTAAATCCAGAACCAGGCTGACGCATAGCTTGAGTTACATGGTTATAATGGTTCCTAGTAAAATCAAACCCACCAACTAGAGATTTTATAGCTCCATTATTTGGGTTAAGGGCAATAATTGCTCCTTCTACATCAGGTAATTGTATAATGCTCCATTTATTATTAACTTGTCTTAAACGGACTATTGCACCACGATTAACTTGTTTATTACCGCCACTGATTAAATATTTTTTTATTGGAGTTAAATCTGCACCACTTAAGGTTATGTTTTGCCCATCACGAGTACGTGCGGTAATCTCAGTTGGCGTGGCATTAATTACAATCGCAGCACGTAGATCGCCATAATCGGTTAAATCATCAAAGGCAGAGTTTAGTGCATCATTTAATGAATAGTTATTAGATGAGGTATCACTAAGTGATGCATCATTTGGTAAATCAACATGATCCTCAGCGCCTTGATAACCACGGCTCATATTAAATCGTATTAGACCATTTCGTAATGAGCTATAGGCAGCTTGCTGCATTTTACTATTGATGGTAGTATATACTTTATAGCCTTTAGAATAAATACTATCCCCATATTTAGCATACATCATTTGTCTTATCATTTCGGCAACATAGCTACCAGCATCAGTAGAATCGCTAATAGTACCTCTGGTTATTTTGATATTTTGGTTTTTAGCTTCGTCATATTGTTGTTGATTAATAAATCCAGCATCAAGCATACGACCTAATACGTAGATTTTACGATCTTCCGAACGTTTTTTATTTGCAATTGGATTATAAGCTGATGGAGCTTTAGGTAATCCAGCAAGCGTTGCATACTGCGCTATAGATAAGTTATTTAGCGGTTTACCAAAATAGGTAAGAGATGCTTCTGCAAAACCATATGCTCGTTGTCCCAGATATATTTGGTTAATATATAGTTCTAGGATTTGATTCTTAGTTAAAGATTGTTCTATTTTATACGATAGTAGCATTTCATAAAATTTGCGACTAAAGGTTTTTTGTGAGCTTAAGAAGAAATTACGGGCAACTTGCATGGTAATAGTACTTGCCCCAGATTGCAGTTTTCTGGAGCTTATATCTCCAATTATCGCCCGAAAAATCCCACGAATATCTATACCACCATGCTCATAAAAACGCGAGTCTTCTGCAGCAAGAATAGCATTAACTAGCATTTTAGGCGTTTGGTCAAAAGTTACAAAAATTCTACGTTCATCACCAAATTGCCCTAATATGACATTATCTTCCGAATATATTTGTAACGGTAGTTTTGGATGATAATTATGTAATTCATCCATACTTGGTAGCTTAGGGTATACCGAGATTGCAGTAACACCAATAAAAGCTACACCAATTAATCCAAGGGCAATCAAAAACCCCATAAATTTTAATAAAAATCTAGATTTTTTTTTCTTTTCTTGTTTTATCATATTTATTAACTCAACTATTTTTAAAATTTATATATACTCGAAGTATTTGATTTCTGGACGCGAAAGGCCGAAATAAAACGCTACGCCGTGTACATATAAGTATATAAGAAGCGTTTTATATAGGGCTGATAAAGCCCAGGATTCAAAGACAAAGAGTATTACTCCCACTCGATGGTTGCAGGTGGCTTACCCGATATATCATAAACCACACGATTTATTCCTGGTACTTCATTTATAATACGGTTAGCTACTTTAGTGATAAGTTCAAAGGGTAAGTTAGCTACACTTGCTGTCATAAAATCAGTTGTTTCTACTGCTCTTAGGGATACAACATAATCATATGTACGCCCATCACCCATTACCCCAACACTTTTTATTGGTAAAAAAACAACAAATGCTTGTGATACTTTAGCATAATATCCACTTAAATGCAATTCTTGAATAAAAATATCATCAGCTTTTTGTAGTAAAGTTACAAATTTAGGTGTAACTTCGCCTAATATTCTAACTCCAAGACCTGGCCCAGGAAATGGATGGCGATATATCATGCTTTCAGGTAAACCTAAATTTATTCCAAGTTTACGTACTTCATCTTTAAATAGTTCACGTAGTGGTTCTAATAACTTTAGTTTTAATGATGCGGGTAAGCCACCTACATTATGATGTGATTTGATATTATGTGCTTTTTTAGTGCCGCTTCCTGCAGATTCTATAACATCTGGATAGATTGTACCTTGAGCAAGCCACTTGGCATCGGGTATTTTTTTTGATTCTTGTTCAAAAATTTCAATGAATAATCTACCAATAATTTTACGTTTTTGCTCGGGGTCAGTTATGCCATGCAATTCTTGATAAAATTTATCTTGGGCATCGATTTTTATAATATTTAATCCCATATGTTCTTGATAAGTTTGCATCACTTGCGCTGCTTCATTATGACGAAGCAGACCATTATCCACAAAAATACAAATCAAATTTTTACCAATAGCCTTATCAATAAGGGTAGCGGCAACCGAGCTATCAACACCACCAGATAAAGCAAGAATAACTTTATCATTCTTTACTTGTTCTTTAATTGCATTAATTGCATCAGTAGCGTAGTTAGGCATAGTCCAAGTTTGCTGGCATTTACAAACAGAAATCACAAATCTTCTGAATATCTCTAATCCCTGAGGAGTATGAGTTACTTCAGGATGAAACTGTGTGCCATAGAAATTACGCTTCACATCAGCCATTGCTGCAATAGGACATGATGGAGTACTTGCAATAACCTCAAATCCTTGTGGTAGTTGAGATACTTTATCTCCATGGCTCATCCACACTTGCATAAAGTCTTGATCGTGCTGGTTGCCATCTCTAAGGCCTTCTAGTAGTGTTGATTTACAATCATAAATCTCAGCATAACCAAATTCACGTTTGCCAGACCCTTCTACTTTACCACCAAGTTGCAATGCCATTGTTTGCATACCGTAGCATATACCAAGTATTGGAATATTTAATGAGAAAATTATTTCTGGAGCCAGGTATGTGTTTTCTTCATAGGCTGAGTTTGGACCGCCAGATAAGATGATTCCTTTAGGAGAAAACTTTTTAATTAGCTTATCACTTAAATCATAAGGGTGTATTTCACAGTATACATTAAGTTCACGGATTCGTCTGGCAATTAGTTGTGTTACTTGTGAGCCAAAGTCAAGTATTAAGATTTTATCTAGCATGATTTTACATCATTCCAAATATAAGTACCAGTAGGTATGCCTAACACTATGTTTTCTAATGCATTAGGGGTAAACACATTACATACCTGAATATTCATATTATTTTCTTTACATAAATCAAAAGCAGAAATATCCATTACTTTAAGATTGTTGGTTATTGCTTCATTAAACGAAAGCGTTTCATATTTTTTTGCATCTGGGTATAAAACTGGATCTTTATCGTAGACTCCATCTACTTTTGTGGCTTTGATTAAAATATCAGCATTCATTTCGATAGCTCTAAGAGCTGCTCCACTATCGGTAGTAAAAAATGGATTACCAGTGCCTCCAACAAATATTACCACATTACCATCAGATAGGCGAGATAACATACTATCACGATTATAACCTTTGATAATATTGGATATAGTAAGCGAAGAGTAAATTTTAGACTTAATTTTTAAATTTGCTAGAAAATCTTTTAATGCAATTCCGTTCATTATTGTTGCAAGCATTCCCATGTAATCAGCATTAGCGCGTTGTAATCCTAGTTCTTTTGCTTTAATACCGCGAAAGATATTGCCACCACCAATTACTATACCAATTTCAACACCCATTTCAGTGATATTTTTGATTTGGTTTAAAATAGACGATGTGGTCATTGGGTCAAACATATTTTGACTGCTACCCATCAGGGCTTCGCCTGAGAGTTTTATTAATATCCGTTTATACTTTAGTTGCTGCATTAAATCTATCCCTAGGAGGTGTGAAGACCTTATTATACCATATCACTTTATATTTTATTCTAACCAATAATTAAATTATAGTACAATACCGTTTATATATAATTAATTCTTTATGATAGGGTAGAAATTATTAGCCCTGGAAAACTAACTAATTCATTAAATGTGGATAAAATTAAAAGTGGTATTTCTATTCAAAGAAATCCAATTTTAAGCTCTATTTGCAAAAATATTTTACCATATAGTGCTTATGGGAGCGGAATTAGGAGAGTTGTTAATCTCAACTCACGTATTGAATTTATTAATGATACAGATAAAGAGGAGTTTAAATGTATTATTCCGAGGTCTTAAATAATCAAACAACCTACTTAGTTTATAATAAAAATAATTATAAGCAACAATTATTAGATAATCTTAATAAAAAATACCCTGATCAAGAGCTTCTGATTAAATTGGTGAGTAATATAAAGAATCTAAACCCAGATGAAATGTTAAATTTAGCACGCGGTATTTATAATAAGAAATTTAAAGGCGAAGATGAGATTTTAGAAGCTCTTGCTAATAATTTAATTAGAGCAAGTATTATTAATCCTGATATTTTTAATCCTGATACTTTAATACTCATAAACCTTGCTATTTATAGTGGTCAATTTAGTGATTTGGATGATGAAGTGCTAATTAATCTTATAGATCATTTTAGTACCGAAAATAATATATTGCATATTGTTGATGCTCTTATGACAGATAGATTCGATGATAATGCTAAACTTTCCGTGGTTTTAGATGTTTTATCCAAAGCTAAGGATATTACAACTCATAAATATGTTGTTAATGCTCTTTTAAATGGTAAATTTGGAAAAGATACGATAATTTTAAAAAAATTAATTATTGCATTAACTAAATTTAAAATTACCGATGCTTCAACTAAAAATAATATTGTTCGTGCTATTTTAAATGGACGATTTGGTTGTAATCCAGATTTACAGCAGCTTCTTTCTCATAAATTAATTGAGATGAATATTAATGATCCTAAGCTTGTAAAATATATTGAACAGACTGCGTTAAACAGTAAAGTTGATTTTGAAAAAAATTTTACTAAAAATCCTAAGGTTGATTTTCACAAAGATTTTGTTATAACTGATAAATATTGTTCTACGAAAACTATTCGAAAAACAGTTTAAATATAAGGATGATGGCAGCGGCGTATACTTATATTTAAGAATTAATATAGCTACTAACCTTTATTAATTTGCAGGTTAGTAGCTAACTAATTTTTGTGTTGATTACACTTTTTTATTGGGGTAAGCAACAAGAATGCCATTAGGGGCTGATATACCGCCGGGTTGGTTAGGGAAGTATTTGCTCACTCTGTCCAGCATGCTGGGTTTTGTTGCTCCAGTATTGTTGTTTGTTGTGCTTTTTGGTGCAGTTATACTTGGAGTTTGATTGGGTGATCCAATATTAAGATTCATAATTTATTATCCTCTAAAATTTATTAATTGTAATCTGCTAACTACTTGGTAGTAGTTACATTTGAGCAGTGAGTATTTTATCATGTCTTTTTATATGAGAGGTGTGTTTTGTTGTCTTGATGTGCTACTATTTTGATAATCATAGATATTTTATTTACAGAAGCGCTACCGTAAAATGTCGAACTCAAAAATGTGGGCCATAAATTGATGTGAGGGAGTAGTTATAAGATTATACTTGCTTACAGACATTTTCCAATGGTATATCAATCAAAAAACTGAGTAAAACTGCTCACCTCTTCGCGAGGAGTGCGATAACTATTTATGATAGCACTGGTGTCTTCATAACCAAGAGCTATGCCACAAAGTAGTAAAGAGTTATCGGAATATCCTAAATGTTCTCTTACAATATCAGGGTATTCGGCTAACGCTGCTTGAGGGCAGGTTGCTAAACCAAGCGAGGTTGCCATTAGCATTATGGACTGAATAAACATTCCACAATCCATAAAAGAGCCTTTTTCTATGCATTTATCAGCAAAAATATATAGTTCTACTGGAGCACCAAAAGCGTTGTAATTTTTTGCCCATTGTGCAAGCCTTCCGTCCTTATCGCTTTTATCTATCCCAATAGTTTTATATAATAATAAACCACATTCAACACGTCTACGCTTAAACTCTTCAGTAAATTCGGTAGGGTAGTAATTATAGTCTGGATTTCTAGAGGTTTGCTGCATAAATGCATCGCTTAATTTTTTGTCCAGTGTGTCTTTATTATTGCCACTTAAAACTGCAACTTGCCATGGTTGAGTATTAGTGCCAGAAGGAGCGTATCTGGCATATTCTAAAATTTTGACAATTAACTCATGTGAAACAGGCTTATCTAAAAAAGCACGTACTGACTTGCGTGCTACAAGTGATTGTGCTACATCCATAACTAACCTCTAACTATAATTGTCATTGCAAACTTTGTAGGGTGCTATTTACCTAATGAATATTTTAATAATGCATCAATTTTAGGTTCTCTGCCCATAAAGGTTTTAAAGTTATTCATCATAGGTTTTAATCCACCTTGAGATAAAATAGTATCATAAAATTTACTACCCAACTCAAAATATTTATCCATATGACTCGCATCAAAAACACTAAAAATATCGGTAGCCAGAACTTCTGCCCATTTATAGCTATAATAGCCTGCGGCATATCCACCAGAAAATATATGAGAAAAGCTATTAGGGAAATAATTATAACTTGGAGGAAAGATTACCGCAATATCAGATCTTACTTTGTTAAGTAATGCCATATAATCAATGTTTTGAGTGGAATCCTCAGAGTGAAGTAATATATCAAAAATAGCAAATTCTAGTTGACGTAGCATGTGTAACCCACCTTGAAAGAACCTAGATGCTAGTAGTTTATTATATAATTCAATCGGTAGTGTTGCTCCAGTTGTTATATGTTTGGTTATAGTTGTTAATATGTCATAATTCCAAGCAAAATATTCCATAAATTGTGATGGTAATTCAACGGCATCCCATTCTACTCCATTGATTCCAGAGATTGCATAGTGAGATATTTTAGTTAAAAGTTGATGTAAACCATGGCCCATTTCATGAAATAAAGTCTGGACATCCTCAAATGTTAGTAAACTAGGCGTTTTACCAATAGGCGCAGTAAAATTACATACAAGGTAGGCAATAGAGTTATATTCCATATCTTTGGTAATATATTTATCTTGTGCTGAATTCATCCAAGCACCTTGTTGCTTACCATTACGTGCAAATAAATCTAAAAATAAATTACCTAGAGATTGACCATTTTTAATTACATTAAAAGCTTGTACATCTTTGTGCCATGTTGGTATCTCAGTATTTGGAACAAACTCGATATTGTATAGTTGTTTAATTAATTTAAATAATCCCAACATAACTTGTGGTAGTTGGAAATATTGCTTTAATTCATTATTTGAATAACTGTATTTTTGTTGTTGTAACTTCTCACTAAAAAATGCTATATCCCAAGCTTCTAACTTATCAATATTTGCGGTTTTTGTAGCAAATTGTTGTAGTTCAGATAAATCTGTCAAAGCATATGGTTTAGATTTTTCAGCTAGTTGATATAAAAAATCAAGTACTTGTTTTTGGCTGTTCGCCATTTTAGTATAAAGTGACATTTCAGTAAAGTTTTTAAAGCCTAAGAGCTGAGATTTTTCTTTGCGTAGCTTTACAATTTGTTGGATTATATTTGTATTGTCTAGGGCTTTGTTTTCACTAAGCTTACTAGCACGCGTTACATATTCTTTGTATACTTCTTCACGGAGTTTTCTATTTTCTGCATATTGCATAATTGGCATATAGCTTGGTGCATGTAATGTTATCTTATATTGATTATCTTTTTTATCTTGTTTTGCAGCTTGCAAATACATATTGATGGCATCTTCAGGTATGCCAGCTAGATCATCTAGCCCTACATACTTAACATACATCTCGGTTGCATCAAGTACGTTTTGCGAAAATATGGTTGATAGTTGCTCTACTTTTGTCTGAATAGCTTTAAATTGATTTTGAGATTCTGTATCAAGTGCTATACCACTTAGAAAAAAATCACGGAATTCATTATCAATAACTTTCTGTTGCTCTTGGGTTAAGGTGTTATATTGATTTTGTTTGATATTTTCGTAATGTTGGTATAAGCATTGATTTTGTCCTAAGTTTACAAAAAAATCTGATATTTGTGGTTGGAATTTATTTTGTAAATCACGTATTTCTTTACTATCATTAACCGACATTAAATGATGAACGATGCCCCATAGTCGGTTTAAAATATACAGTGATTGATGTAGTGGAGTTATAGCTTCCCATGAGCGTTGTGTTTCTTTGATTACATTATCTAAAGTTTGTTGTGATTGCTGTAGGGATTTAGTTAGTGCATCATCTAAATCTTGTAATGTAAATTTTCCAAATGGAGTAAAGCTGTAATTAGTTAATAGGTTATTCATCTATATTCCTTAAATTTTTTATTTAGTCTTTGTTACTCCTTGGTAACATGCAATTTTAGCTTCCCATGCATAGGTGTGCTGTGTACTTATTTGTACATAAGGTTTTAAAAAATGTAGCAAGAATCGATGCATCTAAGTGGCTACTCATCTTTTACGTAAAATACTTCCCAATTACTCTCATCACAATCTTCATCTAGCTCATCTAACAAAGTTTGTTTGTTTTCATTTAATTGCAATAGTAAGTATTTTATATCTTGAGCTAAGGGGATTTGGAAGCTCATAATGTCACTAGTAACAGGATGGCTAAAACTTAATTTTATAGCATGTAATGCTTGTCGATCAAGAGATTCAATAGCATCAAGAATATTTTCTTTATAATTGACTTTACGTGTGTTATACGTCGCATCGCCAACTAAAGGGTGGCCAATAGATTTCAGATGTACTCTAATTTGGTGGGTTCTACCTGTTTCAAGCTTGCATTCAATATAGCTAAACTTATCAAAATATTGTAAAACTCTAAACTTAGTTATGGCTTCTTTACCACCAAGGTTTAATGTAGCCATTTTGATACGGTTATGAGGGTCTCGTCCAACATTTTTTTTAATAATGCCTTCTTTATGTGGTTGTCCTTCAACAATTGCCCGATAAATCCTAGTCACTTTTCTTGCCTCTAGGTCTTGTACTAGCTTAGTTTGGGCAATTAATGTTCGTGCCACTACCATTAGTCCTGAGGTATCTTTATCTAAACGGTGTACAATGCCAGCACGAGGGATGTTTTTGAGTTCTGGGTAATGAAATAATAACGCATTTAATAATGTGCCATTCCAATTACCAGCACCTGGATGCACAATTAATCCAGCGGGTTTATTAATAACAATTACGTGCTCATCTTCAAAAACCACACTTATATCAATATCTTGTGGCATATGTGCAAATGATTCTTCCCCAGGGACTGGGTTAATAATAATTTCTTCCCCACCATATATTTTATCTTTGGGTCTTAATATTTTATTATTTACTAAAATTCGTCCTTCTTTTAACCAAGTGGTTAAACGGGTTCTAGATAATTCAGGGGTAAGTAGGGCAATTGCTGCATCTATTCTTAGGCCAGCAGATTCATTAGGAATCGTTAAATAAATTGGTTCAATGTTTTCTAAATCAGAATCTAGTGCAATATCTGGGAGCATACAAGGCATTCCTTTTAAAGGAGATATTATATCATATTTTACTGATTATTATTTATGGTATAATTGCGCTATCGTAATCGTTTATAAATTGAAGGACAAGCATACCAAATGCGGATTTTAAAAAATATAGTAATCTTAATACTATCTACATTTCTAGTTATATCATGTGCTGATGATGGGGACCCAATACATAATGAAATAAAAGGCTGGAACGTACAAAAGTTGTATAATGAAGCCTATGAAGCATTATCTAACAAAAGTTATGATAGAGCGATAAAGCTCTATAATGCATTAGAAACAACTTACCCCTATGGTATATATGCACAACAAGGAATGTTGGATTTATCTTATGCTTATTATGAAAGTGATAAGCCAGAAATGGCTCTAGCATCAGTTGATCAGTTTATAGTAACATATCCGACTAATTCTAGTATGGATTATGCCTTATATTTAAAAGGCTATATTAATTACAAAAGTGATGATGGATTTTTTACGGGACTAACTAAACAAGATGAGAGTGAGTTAGATCCATTGGGACTACAAGAAGCCTATAAAGCTTTTTCTGAGCTAGTAACTAGGTACCCAAACTCAAAATATGCTAATGATTCTAAGCAAAAGGTCAATTTAGTGGTAAATGATTTAGCTATGAGTCAGATGCATAAGGCTAGATATTATATGACTATTAAAGCTTATTTGGCAGCAATTGATCGTTCACAGACTATAATAACGACTTATAATACGACTAGTTATGTAGAAGAGGCACTTGCTATGCAGGTTTTAGCGTATCAGAATTTGGGGCAGATGCAATTAAGTATAGACACTAAAAAGGTATTAGCGCTTAACTTTCCACAAAGCAAGTACTTGCACTCTAAGTGGAGAGATAAAGACAAGCCTTGGTATGCCATATTCTAATACAGCTTCTGCATCAATTTTAACTTTGGTAAACACTCAGGCTATATGACAATCAGCGTCATTATCGGGCATCACGCAAGCGTGTGACCCGATAATCAATAAATGGCTCTTGTAAGTTTTTTCTTATAAAGCGGCCACTTAACTAACTCTGGGCGGTAGTGAGGCAGATTGCCTTAGCAGAATGCCGTGGCAATCTAATTGTCATTGCGATACTTGCTACAGCAATCTTTAATAATTTAAATAAATATGGGATTACCACGAAATCTTAGGGTTTCTAGTAATGATGCTTAGCAGTTACTAATAAAGGATGATGATGAACTTAAAACACGAAAGTATCTTTGAAAAAATGATTGATGCAGCACTAATCTATACTGCTATAGCTGCTTTATTTATATTGCCACTATTAATACCGTATAGCTATTTTCCGGTATCTAAGTTTTATTCTGAGATACTAGCAGTTGGTTTATCTTCTTTAATTGGGGTGCTTTCTATTATCCGTGCTAAACGCATTGAAATTTCAAGCATTGGGATAGCTGCGGCTTCTTTTTGTGTACTTTTAGTTTTACAAATCTTTGTATTACCAATAAGATTGCCTGGTATAAATATAGCCGTAGCTTCCGAGTTTTTGGCGGCTACATTTTTGTCTATAGGTATAACCAGTTTTATTAATGGAAATGAATATAAACAACGGCAATTAGTTTTGGTGGTTACTTATTGTATTTTTATTTCGGCATTGATTCAAGCCATATTTGGCTTGCTGCAATACACTGGAATTGGTAGTAATTTTTCTGGGGTAATGCTGTATATAGATACACAAGCAATTAATGTGTTTGGTAATATTGGACAAAAGAATGATTATGTTGATTTCTTATCTATGGGGGTTTTTGCGCTATCTTATTTATATTTTATAAAAAGAATCAAACTAATAACTTATATTTTAAATTCAGCATTTTTTATTACTATTATAAGTATAACTACCTCAAGAACCTCTTTTGTTTATTTTATTTTAGCATTAGCGATAACTCTCATTTTTATGTTTGCACATCGCAAAAAACATGAAAATAAGTTAATTAATAAAAAAATATTATTATTGATAATTAGCTTGTTTATTGGCTTAGTCGTAGTTGAGGCGGCGTTACCTAAAGTCTTACAGTTTTTAACAGCAAGAGATGATATAACATCTGGATTATATCGGTTTAATGATGCATCAATTGGTCAGTCAACCTATAGACGTTTTTATGAATGGTATAAAGATATTGTTATTTTTTTAAATCATCCTTTTTTTGGCATTGGTTGGTACCAATATCCTAAAGAGGCTATAGATTTAATGCTTAAGGATCAAAGGTTTTGGTATATACCAGCAAATAGTGCCTTGTATACTCACAGTCATAACAGCCCGCTAAATATTTTAGCTGAAACAGGTTTTATTGGGTTTTTTATAATATTTATTTATGGGTTTATTTATACCGTATTTAATATGTTTAAAAACTTTAATAATCATGCTACTTTATTTATAGTATTTATTCTTTTAACCATGTTTGGGCAGAGCTTTTTCCAGTATCCTTTGTGGTATGCTTATTTTCTTATGTATTTTATTTTGTTGTTATCAATTAATAAGCCAACTTTTAGTTTTAATAATTCAAAGGCGATTACTGGGGGTTTTGTGGTAATTTTTACAGGATTTATGTATTTTTGTGTAATTAATTACCAAACTTATATGCAAGTAGTAAAATATACTACATCTCCACAAAATGCAGGGGAGTATAATGATAATGTGCGTGGCTTACAATGGATTATTGATAATAATCCATTGTGGGCGTTTCCTGCATTAATGATTATTGATGATTATATCCGTCCTGGTTCTCCACAAATAAATGAGATTTTATCAGTTGCTGATCAATTAAAGTATATTGATATGTTAGGTAATGAGCTGCCTTATCCAGGGGCAATATTTAAGCAAATCATAATGCATAAAATGGTAGGTGATAACACAGCGTCAAACTATTATGCCGAGTTATTAGCACATGGCTTTCCTTATTTTAAAGATAAATTTGCGGATCAATTAGAAAGTGCGTCGCCAAATTTTGCTGATGAAGTTAAAACTATCCGCAGCTTTAAATATGAGGATAAATCAATTTTTGCTAATAAGTTTAAGAATAAATAAAGAAAGAAAGGGTTAAATATCTATGTTAGAAATGAACAATTTAGTTCCAGTAGTTGTGGAGCAGAGCGCTAGAGGTGAAAGATCCTTTGATATTTATTCGCGCTTGTTACGTGAAAGAATTATTTTTTTAGTAGGTGAGGTTAATGACCAAACGGCTAATCTAGTAGTTGCACAATTACTATTTTTGGAAGCGGAAAATCCAGATAAAGATATCTCTTTTTATATTAATTCACCTGGTGGGTCAATAACAGCAGGAATGTCGATTTATGATACAATGAATTTCATCAAATGTGATGTTAGCACAATGTGTATAGGTCAAGCGTGTAGTATGGGGTCATTCTTATTAGCCGCAGGTAAAAAAGGTAAGCGTTTTGCATTGCCAAACTCAAGAATAATGATACATCAACCATTAGGTGGGTTTAGAGGTCAAGCATCAGATATAGAAATCCATGCGAAAAATATTTTATTTATGAAGAATCATTTAAATGAGTTGCTATCATTACATACGGGTAAACCTTTAAAAGATATAGAACGTGATACAGATAGAGATAATTTTATGACTTCTAAAGAAGCCGTAGAGTATGGTTTGGTAGATAACGTTGTGGCAACAAGATTATAAATTAAAAAGGATAAAAATAATTATGATGTTAGGTAAACATTGTTCTTTTTGCGGTAAGGGTGAAAAACAAGTAGCCCATTTAGTTGCTGGAAACGAAGGTTATATTTGTAATGAGTGTATTGTAAATTGTGTTGAAATGATGAAAGTTACTCCAGAAAAAGTTGACCAAGTTGAAGAACTGGAGTTAGAGCGTCCAATCCCAGCACCTAAAGAAATAAAATCTGAGTTAGATAAATTTGTTATTGGTCAGGAATATGCTAAAAAAATTCTGGCAGTATCGGTTTATAATCATTATAAAAGAGTCAGAGATACATCTGATGATGAGGTTGAACTAAGTAAAAGTAATATATTATTAATTGGACCAACTGGTTCAGGTAAAACACTATTAGCACAGACACTAGCGCGCCTTTTAGATGTGCCTTTTGCTATTGCTGATGCAACCACTTTAACTGAGGCAGGTTATGTTGGAGATGATGTTGAAAATGTGTTAGTAAGATTACTTCAAAACTGTAATTTTGATACTAAAAGAGCCGAAAAAGGTATTATTTATATTGATGAAATTGATAAAATTGCTCGTAAATCAGAAAACCCATCAATTACTCGCGATGTTTCTGGTGAAGGCGTGCAACAAGCATTATTAAAATTAGTTGAAGGTACAGTAGCTAATGTTCCACCACAAGGCGGTAGAAAGCATCCAGGGCGGGAAATGATTCAGTTAGACACCAGTAATATTTTATTTATTTGTGGTGGAGCTTTTGATGGTCTAGAAAAAATTGTGCAGATGCGAAGTCTAAAAACAGGTATTGGTTTTGGGGCAGAAGTAGTATCTAAAGATAAAATCGAAAATAAAAATAAATACTTAAGAGATGTTGAGCCTCATGACTTATTGCGTTTTGGCTTAATACCTGAATTTATTGGTAGATTGCCAATTCATGCAATTTTGGAAGAGCTTGATGAAAATAGTTTAGTTTCTATTTTAACAGAGCCGAAGAATGCGTTGGTTAAGCAGTATGAAAAACTATTCCAAATGCAAAATATAACTCTTAAATTTAATAATGATGCAATCAGTGAGATTGCTAAAAAAGCTTTATTAAGAAAAACAGGTGCACGTGGATTGCGTTCAATACTTGAGCATTTATTACTTGAGGTAATGTATGAGTTGCCAAGTTTAGTAGATGTTAATATGGTTGTTGTGACTAAAGAAGCAGTATTAGGTACAAAGCAGCCACAATTGCTTTCTAAAGAAGAGGTAAGCAAAAAGTGTCTATAGATATTGATGTAAAAACAGCAAAATCTGGGTTTTGGCATTTCCCTAAAACCTTTTATGCACTTTTATTTATTGAATTTTGGGAGCGATTTGCTTTTTACGGACTACAATCAGTTGCTGTAATTTATTTTATTCAGAAATATAATATTTCTGAAGCTAATGCCAGCAATTTATTTTCTTCTTTTTCTGCTTTACTTTATGCTTTATTAATTATTGGTGGGGTAGTTGGGGATAAAATCCTAGGTCTAAGGCGTACTTATCTGTTAGGTATTATTGTATTTATTATTGGTTATGGTATGTTAAGCCTATCTCATAGTGAGTGCGAGTTATATTTTTCTATGGGTATGATTTTAATAGGAAATGTATTTTTTAAAACTAATGCCAATAACTATGTTGGCAGATGTTTTGAAAACAATGATCCAAGGCTTGATTCTGCTTTTACTTACTTTTATATGTCAATTAATATTGGTAGCTTTGGTGGTATTATATTAGTTCCTGTAATTGCTAAGGCATTTAATTATAATATAGCTCTTAGTTTATGTTCTATTGGAATGGTATTTGCGCTTCTGTCTTATTTTGTTTTTCGTGAGCGTTTTGTTTTATCTGATAATCAAGTTGGTAAAGACTCTAAAAATAAGAATATTATATTGCTAGGATTATTTATATTATCAATATTAGCTGCATATTTAGTTGGTTTATTGTTACAAGATTTAGCTTTAAGTAAAATTGTTTTATATTCAGCAGCTGTTTTAGTTTTATGTATATATCTTGGTGTTGCAACGCGGTTACATAAAAATGAAGCCAAGAGCATGTATATTGCACTAATTCTATTATTACAAGCTGTGGTTTTTTGGATATTATATATACAAACGGTAACCTCGATAACTTTATTTGCATATCATAATGTCAATCTTTCTTTCTGGGGTTACGATGTACCTGCTGGGGTAACTCAGGCTTTTAACCCATTTTTTATTGTAACTTTATCACCATTATTAGCTAATTTATATATTTATTTTCATAAAAAGAATAATGATATAGGAATCCCAACTAAATTTGCATTAGGGATTGGTATTACAGCATTTTCTTTTATTATATTAGGCATAGCTGCGCAATTTTTTGCAGATAAAAACTCACAGATTTCGGTTTTTTGGTTATTCTTAGCTTATGGGTTTTATTCTACAGGAGAGCTATTAGTTTTAGCCCTTGGTCCATCTATGGTGGCTAAACTATTACCTAAGCGCTTTGGTGGTTTTGCTCAAGGAGTATGGTATTTAACTAGTGCTGTTGGTATGAAGATTGGTGGGCAAATTTCCAGTGTGGCTGCAGATGAATATAGTGGTAATAATGCAGCACAAAGTTTAATAACTTATACGCATTTATTTTATACTATTGGAGTTGTTGTTATTATAGTTTCTTTAGTATTTTTTATATTTTTAAAACCATTGAATAAAGCAATGCTTGAAGTCTTAAAACATAAATAAAAGCATACTCAAAACCCAATACTTGAATAAATTTTAATTATATCGAGTTTCTTCCTGCATTAATATTGGCGGCTAGAGATTTTTTTACTAATTTTTCAAAAATATCTTTATTGGGGGTATTTTCATCCCTAATTTTCATCATGGCATATTGTTGAATAATTAGTAGTGGGAGTATTATTTGCTCCCGCATAGCAGAAGATAAATTAGTTACAGAGTTCATATCTAATAATTTTTTTTGCTTGCTTACTTTTAATAACATGCTTTCACTTAGCTTAGCTTCAGCTTTTAATTTTTGCCAAAACTTACCAAATTTTTTATCTGTAGATAAATACTCTGAAATATCAAAATTTGATTTAGCTAAACTTTGTATGGCGTTATTTAGCAATGCTTTAAAAAACAATGACTCTTTATATAGTTCTTGTAGTTTTATTAAACCATCCTCATTGTGCTTAATAAATATATTAATAGCTGTGCCTAATCCGTAGAATCCTAAGATGTTTTGTTTTAATTGTGCCCAAGCACCTACAAAAGGTATAGCACGTAGATCTTCGAGTTTAAGAGCATCATCTTGGTTTCGTTTTGCAGGTCTAGAGCCAATATTTGCTTCGGCAAGATATTTAAGGGTAGTAATTTCTTCTAGATAAGGGATAAACAGAGGATCTTTTTTTAGTTCTCTATAAGCTATATAGGATTCTCCGGCAATATCACTAATAATATCCTCTTGTTTTTTATTTATATTCTCAGTTTTAACAGGTAACAGTTTTGAGGTTAACCCTGAGGTAAATATTTGTTCAATATTATATATTGCGGAGTCCGCAGTACCAAAGTTAGCATATATGGTTTGTCCTTGTACTGTTAGTTGAATTTCTTTTATATCAATACATTTGCCCATAGAGTGATAGAAGTCCCGTGTATTACCACCACCTCGTGATGGTGGTCCACCTCTACCATCGAAGAATACAACTTTTATCTCATGTTTGTGTGATAATTGAGATAGCTGTTTTTTTGCAAGGTAAATGGACCAGTTTGCCATTAAATATCCACCATCTTTAGTACCATCAGAAAAACCAAGCATAATGGTTTGTTGCATATTATGTTGTTTAAGATGTAATAAATACTCTGGGTTTTGATATAGTTCTTGCATAATTAGTGGAGCATTTTTTAGGTCATCAATAGTTTCAAAAAGGGGTACTATTTCAATTGTTATTGACTGATTATATTTACATTTAATTAAATCTAATAAAAACAATATCTCAAAAATATTTGCTGCTGATTCAGTATTGCTAATTATATAGCGTTCAATAGATTTATTGCCATTAGATTGTTGAATACTGTAAATAGCCAGTAATGTATTAATTAGTTCTTGCGCTTCAGGGTTATTTTTAAGATTATTTAAAATTTTATTCTGGTTTTTATTTTTTAATAATAGCTTGATTTTTTTTTGCGGAGTTAGTTTTAGGTAGTTAGTGGCTATATTATTTTGAATCAATAGTGAATTGATAATATTTCTGTGGATATGGCTATTTTGCCGAATATCTAATTTCACAAAATAAAAACCAAAAAGCTTAATTTTTGTTATCATTGATTCTACTTTTTCTAATGAGAGGCTATGATATTCTTCAATCAAGGTTTGCTTAATTGCATTTAATTCATTGATGAGTTCAAGAGGAGTTGTGTATTTATTGTGGCTTAGCCCTTCAATGATTTCTAGGATTTTTAGATACATACCATCAAAAGTAAGATAAAATCTTAAGTCGATCAACTCTTTAATATAAAGATTTAGTATGGTTTGTTTTAAATGCACTGCTACCTCAAGGGTTGTAGTTGAGGTTACAAATGGATTCCCATCACGATCTCCACCAGGCCAAAAGCCAATCTCAATATTTGTAGTATTAGTATTTACAATTTGAAGTTTTTCTTGGATAAGTGGTAGGCTTGGGTATAAGATATGTTCTAGATACCAGATTAGAGTTTTTGCTTCATCAATGGGGGTTGGTTTATTTTTATTATTAAAATTGGTTAAACCTAATTGTAAAAATAATTGTTGAATTTTATTTAAATTGTTTTCTTTTATTGCATGTCCCATATTAAGAATTATTCCTAAGACTGTATTTGGATAAAACTGTGTAGGGTGAGCGGTAAGAACAATACGTATTTTATAATCATTTAACATTTTGTTAAGCTGGTTTTGATTATTATTACTTTCAACTTGCTGTAAGAAGTTATCAATTGTTCCTAAGCCAGATAAGTCATTTACCATATTAAACGCGGCATCTTCTAAGGCATCAAACAGCACAATTTGCCGTTCAATAAATTGAAGAAATTTAAATAATAATTCGATTCGTCGATCTTCAGGAATATTGACTCTATCTAAGTAAGTTTCTACTATTTCTTGGGGGTTTAGTTTATGGTTTAATCCATCTTCGCATCGATGAGTAAAAATAGATAATCTGGCTCCTGCTTGATCTATATCTTTAAATGGAAGGCTTAGAAATAAACCATTAAAGATTTTATATTTGGTTACAACAAGATCATTAAATGCTTGTAAGCTATTGTTGTTGGCAATAAATACATTATGTATACTCATCATTTAACTCCTGTTATTCTCATTGTTTTTTTAGTTCATATTATTACACTATTAAATTATACACTAATAGCAAATAAAATGATACAATATCAAATAATTTTTTAGGAGATGTTTGTGAAAATTTTAAAATCATTAGTTATGTTTTCCTATTTATTAGGTTGTGGAGCATATGCACAGTCTATAAAATATAAAATTATAGCAGGCAAGCCACATCTAAATAATAGTAGCTTTGTTGAAGTCTACGGGCATAGGGGAGATCGCTCATATTCTCCTGAAAATTCAATACCTGGATATCTTACTGGGTTAAAGGTTGGGGTTGACTGGATTGACATGGATATAGGAATAACCCAAGATGGGGTTGTTGTTGTGTATCATGATTTATGGATTAATCCTGATTTCACCAGCATTAATGGAAAGTTTTTTGCTAAAAATAAGCAAGAGTTTTTTGCTTCAATGGTTCCAAATGAAGAGAAACAAATACAACCATACCTAATAAAAAATATTAAATTTGCAGAATTGGAAAAATATGATATAGGTATTTTAAATCCTGATAGTTCCTATGCTAAATTTTTTCCACAGCAAATTAGTATCCCTAACACACGAATTCCAAGCTTACAAGATGTTATAGATTATGTTGATGGAATAACAAACAAATCCTTAAGATATCAAATCGAGATTAAAAACGATCCTCTAAACCCTATGTGGACAGTTAGCCCACATGAGTTTGCAACAAAAGTTTATAATATTCTAAAGAAAAACAATCTCATTGAACGTGCCGAAATACAATCTTTTGATTGGAGTGTATTATATGAGTTACAAAAGTTAAATAAAAAAATTAAAACTGGATATCTGGTAGGCTATGATGATATATCTAGAATGCAAGAAAGTGATGTAACTACTGCTGGATTATGGAGTGGTGGTAAATTGCTTAAAGATTATGATAACTCTTTACCTAAAATGGTTAAAGCTTTAGGTGGTAGCTGTTATGAGCCAGAAGATGTTGCACTAACTAAAAAAGATTTAGATGAGGCTCATAAATTAGGTTTAAAAGTAGTAGTCTGGACATGGCCTGAGCATAGTGGTACAACTTTTGACCCTCAATTAATTGACAAGTTAATTTCTTGGGGAATCGATGGTATTATTACTGATGATCCTGGAAGATTAAATTCAATGTTAGCTGCTCGTGGATATAGAGTTCCAAAGAATTATGTTTTAGATTAAACATCTGTTATAACTTGTAGTATAATTATACTTTTTTAAGCAACAAAAAGTGTTTCTCAATGAGTTTGCTTGTATAATATCCTATAATATTTCTCCGAGTACATGACACAAAATGCAAGAGATAGTGTTATCATTGTGTCATGTACTTGTAATACTTTTAATAAAGGTAACAACATGTTTAATGGTGCTCAATATAGTGTAATAAATAGAAGAACTGTCACACAAAAGAGTGAAAATATAAGTAATAAATTTAAACAAACCCTGATAATTGATTTATGTAATAAGATTTTAAATAATAAAATTGTGAATAATGAGATATTAAAAACAATTAATGAATTGGGAAACTCAAATTTGCCATATTTTAATAAATTAACCCGTAGTCAAATATATGCTTGGGTCTCAGTATATGCCTGTAAAAATGATGGTGAATTTCCAAAAAGTATTCAAAATTTAAATGATTTTATAACTACGGAGTTTAGATTAGAAGATAATATTAATAGTATTGATACCCAAAAATATTTTAATGAGATTGTTGATGATACACATAGTAATACAAAAAGTTGGCTTATGAATGGTGGTTTATTTAATAATCAAGTATATAATTTAGATGATATAAGAAAATCTTGGGCAAATACTACTACATATGAAAAGTCTCTTCCTATTGATAAATTAAAGGTGGAGGGTGATGTTAGTATACTAAATAATATACAAGAGGTAAGTCTAGTTTTAGAGCCTTCAGTTGTAAAACCTAATATAAAAGGACCACCAGTAAATAAAGAAGCACCCAAGGATAAAGAGAAAAAACGCATTACGTCCATTTTATGGAGTAGATATTTACCTACATTCTATGGTAAACATAACCCTTTAGATTTAGATATAGACTTAATAAAAGTGTTGGATAATGATATTGTTATTGCTGGATTAAAAGTATTAATTACTACTGCTCATGTAAAAGGGAGTAGGGTGGAAAAAATTTATAATGATCTTCTTAATAAAAGTGTCTTTAATTTAAAACAAAGTAAGAGCATATTAGAAACAGTTGTTGACTTAGCTAAAAATAAAGATATTGGCGTGAAATTATCTGAGATTTTTCAAAATGCCTTTGAGAAAACAGGTGTTTTTGATAGTGGTGATTTTAGGAATCAAACATTAAAGGATATTCTAAACTTAACTCCTAAAAATGATCATCAGATAAATGAAATTAGAGAATGCATTAATTGTTATAGTCTACAATTAAAAAGTACATGCGTTACAAATAATGATGAGGATAAAAATGAAGAAGTCAAATTAGCATTTGTAGACTTGGCTACTAGATTAAATGATTTAGATCATATATCTTTAACAGGACTTAACATTATCACTAATGGTTATAAAAATCTAATTCAAGATTTATATAACTTGTCATCTGCGTTTATGAAGGATGTTGTTTATGGCAATAGTGAATCAGTAGGGTTAAAATCTAAAGCAATTAGTTTGTGGGAGAAATATAACAACTTAAATAATAATACCAATTTAATTGCTACATATAAAGAGTCACAAAAAATAGATATGTTTAGTCCACTAGATGCAGAAGCATTAGAGTCTACGATTAGAACAAAAACTAATTTAATAGTAAGTAAATACTCGGATAATCCTGAATATGTAGATAACATCCCAAAAGAATCTATAGATTTTATAAATTTTATTACAAAAAGCACTCTAATTAAGGATAGTCCAGAATATATGCAAGACTGTATGGCTTTGTTAATAAAATCAAATATATTAGTTAAATTAGTAGAAAATAATGCTTTAGATAATGATACTTGGAATGCTTTATTTAAAGCCTGTATTGGTGGAGGTAGTGAAATTTCTAAAGAAGTTTTTGATGCTCTAATAAAATCGATTACTAATAGAGATGGTGAAATTATAACGGGGGCGTATGCTAAATATATAAATAAACAAAGTATTGCAGAGAATGCTGGTTCTATCTCTACTGCCAAGTTAAAAGAGGAGCTGGTTGATTTAGTTAAGAATAAACCAGAATACTTTTATGATGTATTTAACCAAATATGTAAAAATACTAAGTTGTTACCTCCCAGATCTATAGTAAAAATAAGCGATTTTATACTTGAAGAGGGTAAAGGAGGGGTTTATACCTTGCTAGATTATCTTTTTATTGCAGTAGGAGATACTAATTCGACAAACAAAGAAATGCTGTTTTCAATTTTTAGTCAAGTACTTATAGGTGGGTTTGAGCAGGTTTTTAAGGAATTGTGTATTATTGGAGATCCAGATAAACCAAATAGGTTTCTTGAAAAATTAGAGAGTGGTGGTTCTTATGGGGAAATTTATGATGCTTTAATAGTTAATTTAAATGCTGTAATTAAGAGTAATCAGAATGTGCTATATCCAGAACATGCACATAATTATTTGCTTAAAGTAGACAACAAAACAATATCTCCAAAGTTGCGAGATTTTTTTAATGCAATAAAAGGCCCTTTAGGTACTATAAAACAATTGGCTTCAGAAAAATAGATCTAGTGTTATAACATGTTAAAAGCGCCTTGTGTGCCAAATTGCATACAAGGCGCTTTTAATAACATTAAAGTTGGTGGCGTAGAAACTCCATTAACATATAAAAAGGTCTACCAGTAGAACCTTGATATTCATGGCTATTAAAAATGCTAGTTCCATCTGCAACTCCAGCTATGTCTAAATGCGCCCATTTATAATTTACAAACTTTTCTAAAAAACAGGCAGCTGTTGGGCTGGATGCATGTCCCTTCCATCCTGCTATATTTGCAATATCAGCTGTTGTGCCTTTTAGCATATCATGATATTCTTTAAATAACGGCATTTGCCATACTTTATCTTCAGTTATGTTTGCTGCATGGATTAATTTTTTAGCAAGAGCTTCATCATTGCTATATAATGCACTAGCTATAGTGCCTAAAGCTGTGATGCATCCTCCAGTTAGAGTTGCAATATCAATTACTAGTTCTGGATTATATGTTTCTGCATAGCTAAGTGCATCACATAAGATTAAACGACCTTCTGCATCTGTATTTAAAATTTCAACAGTTTGACCAGACCTGGTTATAACTACATCGCCTGGTTTAACAGCTTTTCCTGATGGCATATTATCGCAAGTCGGGACTAAAGTAACTAGATTTATTGGTAATTCTAGTTTTACGGCTGCAGCAAATGCACTAATAACTGTTGCTGCGCCACACATGTCATATTTCATGGCATCCATATTGGCACTTGGCTTTAATGAAATACCGCCAGAATCAAATGTTATACCTTTACCAATAAGTACTATGGGTTTTTTATCCTGGTGCGCACCGTTATATTCTAGTTTAATAAATTTAGGGTCTTCATCAGATCCTTGAGCCACTGCTAAAAAAGAATGCATATTTTCTTTTTTAATTTCTTTTTTGTCTAAGATTTCAACTTTAACTTTTTTAGATAGTTTACTCAAAGATTGTGCAGTTTTAGCCATATAACTTGGGGTAATAACATTAGCGGGGTTATTTGCTAGGTGTTTTAATAAGAAAACACTTTCGGCTAGATAAATGGATTTTTTAATTGTTGCACTATGATCTTGTTTAGACATAACATTAATATGCTTAAGTTTTAAAGTCTTATAAGTTGATTTTTGTTCATCAAAATAATATAAATAGTTAATTAAATGGAACATTGTTTGTTCAAAATAATATTCAATATCAAATTTGAGAGCTTTAGCTAATTGCTCTTCAGTTATTAAATTAACTGTGGCAATTTTTTGATTTGCTGTTAGAAATGCAGCCAATGATTTTAATGCTTTTAAATAATTTTCTAGGTTAAAATCTTCTTTATTACCCAAACTTAATAATAGAAATAGTTTTGTTCCATCATTGTGCAGGTGGTGTTTGCCTGGAGTTTTATCTAAATCAATTAGGCTTATGTTGTGTATTGGTTTTATAAGTTTTTTACCGTTTGTTAATATATCATGCTCAAACCCAAATATAACATTTAGGTCATCTACCGCATCATGATTATTACTTATTTCGATGGTTGATTTATGGATTTTTATTTTCATAATTATTTAATAGCTCCTTATTGTATTTAAAGGTGATAAAATATCATACTCACATAAAATTGTGCAGATGTTTACCAAGTATATTATTGTATCATTAAGAGAGCTATGTTAGTAAAAAAAGTTTTTTATGCCGAATTAGTTAGTAATGCTGTAAAGATTCTTACAGTATTGCTATTTATATTGCCAATAACAGAGTTATTTAAACAGCTAGAGCAACACTCATCTAGTAATATTCCAGCAAGTACTTTGGTAACTCTTATGACTTATGGTACTATTGCAAGTTTTCCACAAATCCTAACAATATCTTGTTTTTTAACTGTTGTGTTTACCATTAATCGTTACTGTAAAGACCATGAGTTTGCAGTTTGGTTATCATCAGGGATTTCTCCATTTTTTTGGTTACGTCAAGTTAGCATCTTTGCAATTCCATTTGCAGTTATATGTGCTATATCCTCGATGTATATAACTCCTTGGGCTACTGCAAAATCAAACCAATATGCTGAATATTTATCCAATCAACAAGCCAATATGTTTATTTCTCCTGGGGTATTTAAAGAAAACGGTGATGCGGTATTTTATTTGGATCATTATTCTTTAGCTAGTGGATTTGCAAAAAATATTTTTGTGCAGTATGTAAATAACCAAGGAGTTACTTATAATATTACCGCTTTAGATGGGAAGGTGGAAAATGCTAATGGGTTAACTAGCTTGATTTTAAAAGATGGACAGCGATACCAGATTTCAGGAGAAGAAAGTGCTAAATATAGTAAAATAGATCTTTCCTTTGATGAGCTTAAGGCATCGATTAAACAAAACTATACATTACCTAAGCCAGATAATAGTAATATTTCAACTTCATCAATCCCTTATTTGTTTAAAACTAGTAATGAGGGTAACACTAATGCTCGTGCTGAGCTTTCTTGGCGTATTTCTATTGCGTTAATGATATTTGTAATGACCTTTATAGTAGTTCCTATAAGTATGCAGTTTGGCAGAATTCAGGGGCATTTGGTTTTTATTGTTCCACCAATTATTTATGCAATTTACAATAATCTGATTTTAACTTTAAATAGTTATGTTAATCAGGGTAGACTACCTTCAATGTTATTTGTCCAAGCAATCCATATTTTATTGATAGTTGTAGCGATATTGCTTACATATTATAAGACTTATCCTAAAGGTTCTGTATTGAATAAAATTAAGAGTGTTTTTAATAAAGATATAAATAAATGATTATAGAACGCTACATTATAAAGAAGTGTTTATTTAATACATTTTTAGTATTATTTTCTTGTGTAATGTTATTTGCAGTTTTTACTATTTTAGGTGAATCCTCAGATATAGGTAAAGGAAATTTTACTATATTTTCTATGGGAGTATATATAACAGCCTTAATGCCAAGCTTTGCCTATTTATTGATGCCATTAGCAGTATTAATTGGTGTTATGTTGGGAATGTTAAGCTTAGTTAATTATTCTGAATATGCAATTATTCGTACCAGTGGCGTTTCATTAAAAAAGATTACAGCAATTCTATTTATTTTTGGCGCATTTTTTAGTGTTTTAACTTTTACCTTGGGTGAGCTTGTTGCTCCTAATGCTGACCATTTTGCTAAAGTATATAAAATGACCAAGCTGCGGCAGTTAGTTTCTACCAATTTACATTCTGGAATCTGGAGTAAAGATGGGTATAATACTTTTATTAATATTAAGCAAGTTATGCCAGATAATACGATACTTGGGGTAAATATATTTTATTATAATGAGAGCTTAGTTTTGCAACAATATATAAGTGCTATAGAAGGATCATTTGATGCAAATACAAAAGTCTGGAACCTAAAAAATGTTGCAGTTTTAGACTATACCAAACAGAATATAGAGGCAGTAAAATTTCAAAATTACTCTTGGAAAACTTCAATTGACCCAGCTTATTTTAATATTTTAGTAATTGCTCCAGAGGATATGTCTATATTCGCATTACTTAAGTATATGCATCATTTAGAGCAAGCAAATCAATCAATAAATCGTTATGAGATTGCTTTTTGGAATAAATTGATCTATCCTATAGCTTGTTTATCTATGGCATTACTAGCCATTGCTTTTGTGCCAAATAATCGTCGAAATGTTAATTTGGCAGCCAAACTCACTGTTGGTATCATAATCGGAGTAGCCTTTTTCTTTGTTTCCAAACTAGTTGGGTATATGGCATTATTATTTGCTTGGAATCCAATTGCTTCCTCATTAACCCCCACAACTCTTTTATTTATTAGTGGGTGGTATTTTATTCTCCGTAAAGAATCGTAGTTTAATTAAGGTGGTTTTTTATGGATACTGTAGAAGATGTAATATTATCTGAACTTGCAAATGAGTGCTTGCAAGAGTTAGAAGATGGTAAAACTACAACGATTAAGTTAAACATAGATGACTTATAAGTCTACTTCATCATCGTTGATGGGTTGTATATAATCACGTACAATATCTGGTTTGCCAATGCTATTAGCCAGTTTTTTTAGTTTATCTTTATATGCGGGGCTTAGGTTTTTATAACGAATAGACTTATCTATATTGGCTTGATGCTTTTTAATTTTAAATAAGATGCCATTAAAATAAAAGCCATTGCTTGATAAACTACGTAGTATATGCTCGCTCATGGTGCGTAGAATATGAAAGATTGCCTGCTCATTAATAAATAGTATGGCGATATCTTTTTCTTCATCAATCGCCCCAAAATGACAAAACGATACATATTTTTCAGGGATGCATTTATTAAGGATTGTATTAATTTTATCTAAATATTCGCAGGTGTTTTTAATTGATGAAAGAGTTTTGGCTCTTTCATAAATTGAGGGTATGGCCTTAAACTTAGGATATGCCACGTTTACTGCATTCTAATAAAACCCAACCATCTAAAATGTGCGCTACCCGAACATCAAACCATTTAGCATAAATCTCGCTCATTTCCTCAATTTGGCTGTCTAAGATACCGGATAACACTAGTTTATCTGTGGTGAGCTTGGCTAATGCTGGTGCTAGTAAGCGTAATGGATTAGATAAAATATTAGCAATTACAATATTAGCTGATACATCTGGAAGTTGGCTAGGCAAATATAATTCAACATCTACATTATTTTGACTTGTATTATATTGGCTGGCTTCAATGGCTTGCTTGTCAATATCAATGCCATATACCTGAGCTGCTCCAAACTTCTTTGCTGCAATAGCAAGAATGCCAGAGCCACAACCATAATCAATCACAAAAGCATTTTTATTAATATTCTGCGTAATCCAGTCTAAGCACATAAATGTGGTAGCATGAGATCCAGTACCAAAAGCAAGACCAGGGTCAAGAACAATAGCCATAGCATTTTTATCTGGTAACTCATGCCAAGATGGCACAATATAGAGCTTATCATTAACTTTAATCGGTTCAAACTGACTTTGAGTAAGCCTTACCCAATCCTGATCATCAACATCAATGATAGAATACTCAAATGTTTTACCAAGCAAAAGATATGCTTTATTGATAATACTATCAATTTCTATATCACTTGCAAATAGTATATTAACCTTGCTATGCTCCCATAGTTCAGAAACAACCATACCAGGCTCATTAAAAATTGCTTGCTCAAGATCAGTACCTTCGTATTGATCTTCTGTAGAAACAGATAAAGCATTAAGCTCCATAAATATGTCAGATAATTTATCTGCGTTTTTAGAGTCTATATTGATAGTGATTTGCTTAAACATCTAATTCCTATTTTATTATATGAACGTATTATTGCAAAACTTCCTCACACTTGTGTGTAGGGAAGTTGTTGCAATCACTTATTTTTAAGATAATTTTCTAGATAATGAATCGATTGCTCACCAATACAGAATCCTTTATCGTTCATCAAGTCCAAATGTAAGGGAATATTTGTTTTAATTCCACTAAAGCTAGTTTCAAGCAATGCGCCTTTCATTTTATTTATAGCATGGGTACGATTATCAGCATAAGAGATTAATTTACCTATCATTGAATCATAATATGGGGGCACTGTGTATCCAGAGTATACATGCGAATCAACCCTAACACCAATCCCACCAGCAAAATGGCATAACACAATTTTACCTGGAGATGGTACAAAAGTAAATGGATCTTCAGCATTAATTCTACACTGAATTGCATGCCCAGTAATCTTAATATCAGATTGCTTGTAGCGTAGTTTTTCACCACTTGCAATATATAGTTGTTCTTTAACTATATCTACCCCAGTTATCATTTCTGTAATGGTGTGTTCTACTTGGATACGAGTATTCATCTCAATAAAGAAAAATTGATCATCTTCATATAAAAATTCAAAAGTGCCAGCACCACGATATTGAATCTGCTTACATGCTTTAACACAAGCCGCACCAATTTCCTTACGCATTTTTTCTGTTATTCCTGGTGCTGGTGCTTCTTCAATTATTTTTTGATGGCGGCGTTGCATTGAGCAATCACGCTCTCCTAAATGAATTACATTCCCATACTCATCTGCCAAAATCTGAATCTCGATATGGCGTGGTTTAGTTAGAAACTTTTCCATATATACAGCAGGGTTACCAAACCCAGCTTGTGCTTCACTACGAGTTATTTCTAATGCACTTTCTAGGTCTTCTTCTTTGTGAACAACCCGCATTCCGCGACCACCACCACCTGCAACCGCTTTTATAATAACAGGATAGCCAATTTTTGCGGCAATTTTAGTTACTGCTGCAATAGATAAAGGTAGTTCTCCTTCGGAGCCTGGTACTACAGGTACACCAGCTTTTATCATAGCTTCTTTAGCTTTAACTTTATCACCCATAGTTGCAATGGCGTTGCTTCTTGGACCGATAAAAACAAATCCACTTCCTTCGACCCGTTTAGCAAATTCTGCATTTTCAGATAAAAACCCATAGCCCGGATGAATCGCTTGCGCGTTAGTTATTTCGGCAGCTGCAATAATTGCAGGAATATTTAGATAGCTTTGTGCTAAGTTAGCAGGTCCAATACATACCGCTTCATCAGCTAATTTTACATATTTAGCATCTTTGTCGGCTTCAGAATAAATAACTATAGATTTTATTCCAAGTTCACGACATGCTCTTTGAACACGTAGTGCAATTTCACCACGGTTGGCAATTAAAATTTTTTCAAACATATTATCACTTTACAAATTTAATATTGATGCAGACGAAGTGGTTAAGCGATGACAAAAAGGTTTTGTCCATACTCAATTGGCATACCATCTTTTACTAAAATTTCTTTTATTATTCCTGCTTTATCTGACTCGATTTGATTCATAAGCTTCATTGCTTCTATAATGCACAGTATTTGACCTGGCTTTACTTCTTGACCTACTTCAATGAATGGTTGTGATGTTGGAGACGCTGAGCGATAGAATGTTCCAACCATTGGTGAAGTTATATAGTTTGCTTTGCTTGAATCAACATTCTCTGTGCTTGTTGGTACATTAGTTATTGTGTTTTGAGTTGTTAACTGCTGTTGTGTATGTGAGGTAGGGGTATGTATTATATGTTGCTGCTGTTGCGTATTTACCGCTACTGTATGGTTTGTGGTTGAAATCCTTAGTTTATCCTCGCCTTCAGATATTTCTAATTCTGCAATTCCTGATTCTTTAACTAATTCAATTATCGCTTTTATTTTTTTTATGTCCATTTGATTACTCCTTGTGTGATTTACGCTATTTTATACTCTTTTATATTGAAGTCCCAATATTGCGCATTACTCCTTGCCTACTTATTTGTGGTCGGCTTCGTTCTTTGCTTTATCGGGGCTCCAGTTTTTCTGAGTATAGATTGATTTAATATGATTAATTGCAAATAATAAGGCTGATTGGTACCCAAAATCTCCTAGTCCAGAAATAACTGCAATAGCTACATCAGAAAAAAAAGATTTATGGCGAAACTCTTCGCGTGCAAAAATATTACTCAAATGTACTTCAATAAATGGAGTGTTAACAGCACTAAGAGCATCACGCCATGCTATACTGGTATGAGTAAACCCTGCGGGGTTTATTATTATAAAATCATATTTACTATGTAGAGTGCTTTGTGTTTTATTGATTAGCTCGCTTTCACTATTACTTTGAAAGCACTCAACTAAAACGCTATTATCTTTTCCTATTTGTATTAGACTTGTATTTATTTCCTCTAATGTACTAGTTCCATAAATTTGTAGTTCCCGTGTACCTAATATATTTAAGTTTGGTCCATTAAGTATTAAGATTTTATATTTCATTCTTACATGCCTCCGTAACTATAAATTTAAGACTGCTATACGTATTTCAGGAGACTGTTTCATCGATGTGTTTTTTAAATTTGGCACAGTCTGCAACTATTAAACTATTATCAGTTGCAAATTGCATAATAAATTTAAAAACATTGGGGCTTTCCTCTTGTAATGATTTTTTAACTGCCACGCAATTCATATTGTTGAAAATAAGAGGGCGTAAAGATGTTGAGTATGACATTTTTTGATTATCAAATGCAGCAAGCATTCCACACAAACGATCTACCCAATCACTAGGGCGAAATTTGACCCCATCAATAGTTATCCCCTCAATTATGAGTTCATCAAGGTAACATATTTCATCAGATAAAGTTATAGAGTTTTCCATGGTTTTATTAATTTTTTGTTCCAAATTTTAAAGTTTATTATAAATGCCGAGGTATTGATTTTACCTCATTTGCGGATAATATTGGGGTATTTATTATAAATGGCTGAAATGGTTTGAAATTTTATTTGATTATCAAACGGTGTGTGAAATTTATATTACGTGTTAGGTTAAAATGTATTATACTAACGCTATTTGAAGTTAGCAAAATTACGTTTTTAATAGTTTATATTTTTTTGATAAGGAAAGGTTTGCCATGGAAAATATTGAGGCAAGAGTAAAGAAAGTTATTGCGGAAAAATTAGGTGTTGATGAAACATCTATTAAAAATGACGCATCATTTGTAGATGACTTAGGTGCAGATTCGTTAGATACTGTAGAATTAGTTATGGCATTAGAAGAAGAATTTAATTGCCAAATTCCAGATGAGGATGCAGAAAAGATTACTAATGTTCAAGAAGCAGTAAACTACGTTAAATCACATAGTTAAAAGATTATACTCAAAGTGTTTTATTTTGGTCTTTCGTAGATTATTAGTCAAATGCTTTGAGTATATTTAATCCCTATAGAAAATGCATACAATAAGTTTCGGGTAATAAACACAAATATGTAAATATTATATTGTGATTACTAAAAAAATAAAAGGACAATTGAATTATGAAGATTGAGATAAAAGTTCCTCAGTTACCAGAATCAGTAAGCGAGGCTACACTATTATCATGGAATAAAAAAATAGGTGAGTTTGTAAAACGTGAAGAAAATTTAATTGATTTAGAAACAGATAAAGTTGTATTAGAGCTACCAGCTCCAGATGATGGTGCTTTGGTAGAAATCATCGGCGCAACAGGGGCTTCTGTAAAAAGTGGGCAATTAATTGCATATTTTGATACAGATGTTAAATCTCCAGAAAAATCTCAAGCTAGCATATCTAGCACTCCTGAACCCAAAGATAATAAAACCACTAAAGCTGCAGAAAATACTGTAGTTACATCAAGCCATGGGGCATCAACTATTGCAATGCCAGCTGCCAAAAAACTTGCAGCAGAAAATAACATAGATTTATCAAATATCTCTGGTAGTGGTCGTGATGGTAGGATTTTAAAAGAAGATGTTTTAAATCCTAAAAATCATGCTTCTAGTCGAGTTGAAGAGCGTGTTCCTATGAGTAGACTTAGGAAGCGTGTAGCTGAGAGACTTTTAGAGTCGCAGCAAAATAATGCAATATTAACTACTTTCAATGAAGTTAATATGAAGCCAATTATGGATTTACGTGCTAAATATAAAGATTTATTCGAGAAAAAACATGGTGCTAAGCTTGGGTTTATGTCATTTTTTGTAAAAGCAGTTATCCACGCATTAAAGCAATATCCAGTATTAAATGCTTCTATTGATGGGGATGATATTATCTATCATGGGTATTTTGATATAGGTATTGCAGTAAGTAGCCCTCGTGGATTGGTTGTGCCAATTTTACGCAATACTGAAAGCATGAGTATATTGCAAATCGAGCAGCAGATCGCTGATTTTGGTAAAAGATCAAAAGAGGGTAAGCTAGAGCTTGATGAATTAATTGGTGGAACATTTTCTATTACTAACGGTGGAACTTTTGGTTCTATGATGAGTACGCCAATTATTAATCCACCACAAGCTGCGATTTTAGGCATGCATGCCATAAAAGAGCGTGCAGTTGTAGAAAACGGAGAGATTGTAATTAGACCAATGATGTATTTGGCACTATCTTATGATCATCGTTTAATTGATGGGCGTGAGGCGGTTTCAGCATTGGTGGTAATGAAGGATGCATTAGAAGATCCAAATAGATTGTTACTAGATCTTTAATTGAGGTTATTAAATGGATTTTGATATTGTAGTAATTGGCGGTGGTCCTGGTGGATATGTTGCCGCTATACGTGCTGCGCAATTGGGTTTTAAGACAGCTTGTATTGATGGTTTTGTTCGTGATGGAAGGTATTCTTTAGGCGGTACTTGCTTAAATGTTGGATGTATTCCATCTAAAGCATTGTTGCAATCTTCAGAAAATTTTGCTGAATTAACTCATAGCTTTGCTGATCATGGTATAACTTGTGATAATCCTAAAATTAATATTGAAAAAATGTTAAAACGTAAAGATGATATTATTAGCAAGAATGCTAATGGGATTTCATTTTTATTCAAAAAAAATAAGATTACTGAGATACATGGTTGGGCAAGCTTTACAGCAGAAGAATCAGGGAAATATCTTATACAGGTGGATGATAAGGGCACTAAACAAAATATTATTGCAGCTAAGGTAATTATTGCAACTGGTTCTACTCCTAGAGAGTTACAACAAGTTAAAATAGATAATAAGAATATTTTGGATAATACAGGGGCTTTGGATTTATCTAGTGTTCCTAAAGATTTATGTATTATTGGTGCTGGAGTTATTGGCTTAGAGATGGGCAGTGTTTGGAGTCGTCTAGGTAGTAATGTAACTATCCTAGAGGCTGCTACGCAATTTTTATCTACAGCTGACGAACAAGTTGCTAAAGAACTGCATAAGCATTTACTTAAGCAGGGCATTAATATAAAAACTGGTGTTCAGATTGGTGATATTAATAATAAATCAGACTCAGTAACCGTACATTATAATGATGGTAAAGATAAGCAGGAGCTACACAGTGATAAACTGATTGTTGCAGTTGGTAGGGTTCCAAATATTGAAGGCTTAAATATCGAGGCAATTGGTTTAAAACTTGATGAGCGTGGTTTTATCAATGTTAATGATTTAAACCAAACAAATTTACCTAATGTTTGGGCAATTGGTGATTGTGTTAGAGGCCCGATGCTTGCACACAAGGCATCAGAGGAGGGTGTTATTGTTGCTGAGCGTATTGCTGGACAGCAACCACATTTTGATTTTAATACGATACCTTGGGTAATTTATACTAATCCAGAGATTGCTTGGGTTGGTAAAACCGAGAAACAATTAAAAGACAGTGGCATTGCTTATAAAAAAGGCGTAGCTAATTTTATGGCAAATGGTCGTGCGCTAGGCTTAGGTAATAGTGTTGGGTTTGTCAAAATCTTAAGTGATGAGACGACTGATAGAATACTTGGGGTACACATGGTTGGACCATTTGTATCGGAGTTAATCACTGAAGCAGTTGTTGCAATGGAGTTTATGGCAAGTAGTGAGGATTTGGCACGTATTATACATGCTCATCCATCATTATCTGAGGTCATACACGAGGCTGCTTTAGCTTGCTCAGATCGACAGCTTCACGGCTAATATTTTGAGTATTAACTAAGCTTAAGAACCTAATTTTTAAATAATATATGCTTTTTATATTGAAAATGTGGTAAAATACTGGAATCGTGTCTCGAGTTAATATACGCTTATTCCTCGTAAGCATTATAACTAATTTATAGGAATTATTACAATATGGCTAATACAGTCCAAGCAAGAAAAAGAGCGCGCCAATCGATTGTGCGCCGTGCAAGGAACTTCTCACTTAGAACGGAATTTAGAACTGCAATCAAAAAAGTTTTAAAAGCTGTTGCCGGTGGTGATAAAACAGTAGCTCAAGCTACATTTCGTGATGCTCAATCTACTATTGATAAAATAGCTAGAAAAGGAATTTTTCACAAAAATAAAGCATCAAGACATAAAAGTAGATTATCAGCTAAAGTTAAGGCTATGGCATCTGCGTAACTACTCACCTGCATCAATTATTGCTACATTTTCTAGTTGCTGGGATATATTATCTAGTACAGTACAACTAAAAAACATGCTCACAATTGGGCATCTGAGAAGTTAAATTACACTATTGCTTAGTAAAAACCCCGTTATTAATATCGGGGTTTTTTAATTATAAATATTAAGAAAGTTTTTTATGATAAAACCTGAGTTATTAATGCCTGCAGGCACACTCGCGCATCAGAGTTATGCTTATGATTTTGGTGCAGATGCGGTTTATGCGGGACAGCCACGTTATAGTTTACGTGCAAGAAACAACGAATTTAAATTAGAACAATTGCAGCAGGGGATTGTAGAAGCCAGAAATAGAGGCAAGAAACTATATGTAGCCAGTAATATTATCCCACATAACAGTAAGATTAAAACTTATTTACAGGATATGGAACCAATTATTCAGATGAAGCCAGATGCTTTAATTATGGCTGATCCTGGTTTGATTATGATGGTAAAAGATAAGTGGCCAGATACTGAAATTCATTTATCGGTACAAGCTAATACGACTAACTATGCGGCAGTTAAATTTTGGCAAAAAATTGGTATCTCAAGGATTATTTTATCTCGTGAGCTATCTTTAGATGAAATAGAAGAAATTAAACAACAGTGTCCAGATATGGAGTTGGAAGTTTTTGTCCATGGTGCACTATGTATTGCTTATTCTGGACGTTGTTTATTATCAGGTTATTTTAATCGACGTGACCCTAATCAAGGCACTTGTACCAATGCATGTCGTTGGGAATACAAAATGCATGATACTAAAGAAACAGATACTGGGGATGTTGCGCCATTAACTTTAGATGGTTTTGATTTTAATCAAGAGCAAGAAATGGCAAATAGTAGTTTTGCTAGTTGTGGTGATGTTAAACGTCATCCTGCAGCAAATAAAGCTTATTTAATAGAAGATACTTCACGTCCTAATGAGTTTATGCCGATTATTGAAGATGATCACGGTACTTATATTATGAACTCAAAAGATTTACGTGCGGTTGAACATGTGGCGCGGTTAACCAAAATTGGGGTTAATTCGTTAAAGGTTGAAGGTAGAACTAAGTCTATTTATTATGTTTCAAGGGTAGCACAAGTATACCGTCAGGCAATTGATGATGCTGTAGCTGGTAAAGAGTTTAATCCAGAGCTTTTTGCTCAATTAGAAAATTTAGCTAATCGTGGTTATACTGATGGATTTTTTCAAAGACATCATTCTCATGAATACCAAAATTATGTGGATAGCCACTCAAAATCGCGTATGAGCCAGTATGTTGGTGATGTGCTTGAAGTAGATGAGAATGGTTGGGGATTAATTGAAGTTAAAAATAAGTTTTCTTTGGGTGATAAGCTAGATATAATCCATCCTAATGGAAATATTACCATTACTGTTGCTGATATGATAGATCGTAAAGAACAAAAAGTACAAGTAGCACAAGGTAGTGGAGTATTTGTAAAATTACCTAATATGCATGGGCTAAAAAGCGCATTATTAGCTAGAATCCTACCATAACTAGCTCATCTAAGCAGTTAAATTTTACCATGATGTTTTAGAAAATGATTAAAAGTATGCAAACATTAACAAAAATCATAGAAGCAAAATTCAGAGAATCTTTTAATATCTCAGGTGTTAGTCCTGAGTCTCCTGTTATATTAGTTGAAGCTTCAAAGCCTGAGTTTGGGGATTATCAAGTAAATGGGGTGATGGCAGCAGCTAAGTTACAAAAAATAAACCCACGCATATTAGCACAAAAAATAGTTGATAATTTAAATTTAAATACTATTGCTAAAAAAATTGAAATTGCCGGTGCAGGGTTTATAAATGTAACGATAGATGATGTTTATTTAGCTAATTATATAGCTGGATTAAATGCCAAGAATAAATTTGGATTAGAGCTTGCAGTAGACATGCCACAAACAGTTATAGTTGATTATTCTAGCCCCAATTTGGCTAAAGAAATGCACGTTGGTCACTTACGTAGTACCGTTATTGGCGATGCTATTGCCACAATTCTAGAATATATGGGCAATATAGTTATTAAACAAAATCATGTTGGTGATTGGGGTACTCAATTTGGTATGTTAATTGCTTATATGATAGAAAAAGCTGAATTAGATGGGTCTAAATCAGGTATGTCTACTAATCCAGAAAATCATAAATCTGCAGATTTAGTGCATACTATTGGTGATTTAGAGGAATTCTATCGCAATGCAAAGGTTCGTTTTGATGAAGATAAGAATTTTGCTGATAAAGCTCGTTACTATGTAGTTATCTTACAAAATTGGCAAAATGAGGGTGCTGAAGGGATAAAAGTTTTTAATTATTGGACATTGTTTAAAGATGCTTCATTAAAACATTGTGAGGAAGTATATAATAAGCTTAATGTAAAGTTAACGCGAGATAATGTTGCTCCAGAGAGCATGTATAATGATAAACTAGATTCAACTATCCAGAGTTTATATAATAAGAACTTAATCAAAGAAAGTAACGGAGCAAAGTGTATATTTTTTGCTGAAGGTGAGTTATCAGGTGGGGAAAGCACGCCATTTATTGTACAAAAACAAGATGGTGGCTATTTATATTCTACTACAGATTTAGCGGCTATGAACTATCGAGTGCATACCTTAAAAGGAGACAGGGTTTTATATGTAGTTGATGCACGTCAAGCGTTTCATTTTAAACAATTATTTATTGTTGGGTATAAAGCTGGTTTTGCTAAAGATAATACTATATTAGAGCATACAGCTTTTGGCACAATGATGAATGAAGACGGTAAACCTTTTAAAACTCGCTCTGGTGGAACAGTGAAGTTAATTGATGTAATCAATGAGGCTATTTTACGGGCAAAGGCGATTGTCTTGAAAAGAAACCCAGATTGGAGTGAAGCCGATAGAGCGAGTTTAGCTAATAAATTAGCTATTGCTGCCATTAAATATGCGGATTTATCTAAAAATCGTACTAGTGATTATATTTTTAGCTTTGATAAGATGTTAGCTTTTGATGGTAATACTGCACCATATTTACTTTATGCATATACTAGAATTAAAAGTTTAGTAAAAAAAGTAAATCAAGATGCCAGTCAAGATTTAATTGAGAGGAATAAAGTTAACTACAAAATTAAACTTACCGAGCATAAAGAGCATAAATTGGCTCTACATTTGGCTAATTTTGCAGATATGTTATTTATTACAGCTAATGAGAGTTATCCACATTATTTGTGCCAGTATTTATATAATTTAGCTGGCTTATTTATGCAATTTTATGAATCATGTCCAATATTAAAGGCAGAATCATCAGATGTGCGTTTTAGTCGTTTAGCTTTAGCTGATTTAACCTCAGAGATATTAGCAGTTGGTTTAAATTTGCTTGGAATAGAAACAGTAGAGCGTATGTGATGGCAATAATACACTTATTTAGTGATAATTTATTTTTATTGCGCGCACTCATTGCGTGTATTGGCATTTCATTAATTTGTCCTATCTTAGGGATATTTCTAATGCTTAGACGTATGAGTCTTATGGGTGATGCTATGTCTCATGCTATTTTGCCTGGTGTGGCTTTGGGTTTTATGTTTGGTGGGATGTCGGTATTAGCTATGGCTTTAGGAGGGTTGATTGCTGGGGTCGGGGTTACTACACTTGCTGGAGTGGTAAGTAGAAAAACAGAAATAAAAGAAGATGCATCTTTTGCTGGTTTTTATTTAATTGCTTTAAGCTTGGGAGTAATAATTATTTCTAAAAGCGGCACAAATCTTGATTTAATGCATATTTTATTTGGTTCGATTCTTGCTATAGGTAAAGATAGTTTGCTTATTTTATCTATTATTGTAAGTTTTAGTTTAATTGTTTTTGCAATTATTATTCGACCATTAGCAATAGATGTTTTTGATAAGAATCTTCTTAGAACTTTCGGCGTTAATTCTAGCTTTTACCATTTAATTTTTCTGTTTTTAGTAGTATTAAACTTAGTTATTGATTTCCAGATTCTGGGTACTATTTTAGTCATTGGCTTAATGATGTTACCTGCAAGCTGTGCTAAATTATTGGCTAAGTCACTAAATAACATGCTAATTATTGCAATTTTGTCTAGCTTGATTGCAAGTTTTGCAGGGATTATTCTATCTTATTACTGTAATCTGCCAACTGGACCTTCTATTGTCATATTTAATGGTGCTTTGTATATTATGGCAATTTTATATGTTAATATAATGAAATTAATTAAACAGCCACACTTTAAACATTAAAGATATGGTATAATATAAGTACACTTATTAATCAAGTGTACTTGGTTTATTATTAATGTTTAACTTCGACATTTTTAAGTTAACGTATTTCTGTGTTAACTTAAACTACCCCCAATAGCTAGTCGCATAAATATATATATATAATGATACTTAACCTGTTTTAATAAGTATTAACTGTTACAGTTAATACTGTAGCTCTTAAGTTGGTTAAGATATTATTATATTATATTTTAAGTTTAATTTAAAAATAAATAGATTTTGTATTAATTTATAAGGTATTTTTATTATGTTATTCCGGCAATTACAGAGCTTTCTACAAATGGTTTTTATCTGTTCAATATTCTTCTTATCTTCTTGTGTTGGTGCAGGTACAAGTACAAGTCCCTCCAACAGTCCTTCAGTTTATTTTTCTGATACAAATGGTGTATTTCAAAATAATCGCAAAATTGGAGAGACAAGTTCTGTTCTTGTATCTCATGATGGTGTTATATATGCGGCTCATAATGGTAATCTTTTTTATAAGGATATTAAGACATCACAGTGGATTGCATTATCCAGTAATAAATTAGATTGGGATATAAGATCAGTAGCATTTAATAAAGATACTCCATATGTGAGCACTTATACTAGTGACACCCCTAATAATAGTGGTAATATATATAAATTAAGTAATGGCAAGTGGGAATTATTAAATAAACCCGGTTATTTTGATTTAGAAGTACTTATTGTTATAAAAAATAATATTATTTATGCTTCAACGTGGAGCCAAGGGGTATTTAAAGCTAATCTGGATGAGGGAAGTACGATAGAATGGAAACCATTAGGTAATCCTGGAAGATACATAAACTCTCTTGCAGTAGATGAAAGTGGTACTATTTATGTTGCAGAGTTAAGTACCAACAAGATATATAGCTCAACTATTGATTCGACGTGGGTATTATTAGATAGTTCTGTATCTGCAGATGCTGAAATAAATGCCATAGCCTCATCTGAAAATACACTTTATGTGGGGACAAGAGCAGGTCAAGTATTAAAATCAACTGACAATAATACTTTGTCTTTAATTAATGCAGATGGTTTAGGTAATTCTGGTATTGATACTATAGCTATTGACAGTGGTAAATTATATGTTGGCACAGAAGATGGAAATATTTTTAGTTTAGAACTAGATGGAGGTACTTCATGGTCAAATCTATATCTTGGTGAAGGGTTGGCTATTGATTATTTAACAATAGGGTTCTAACTGTAGCTCTATGCTAAATTGCATATCCGCTAGTATACATTTATAATACTCAGATTATGCTATAATATGGCATTTGTCATCCTCAGACTAGCTCTGAGGATCCACAAACTTTGGATGTATGTGGGGAGGGGTAATAATAAAAAAGTCTAATAAATTAATTCCTATTCAAGAGGTTAGTTTTTCTAATCACAATCAAGCATATGTTATAGAGGCAAGTGCTGGAACAGGCAAAACCTGGACAGTAGAGCGTTTGTTTATTAAAGCATTACTTACGCGTACGGATTTATCTTTAGAACAGTTTTTGGTGGTTACTTTTACTACTAATGCGGTTATAGAATTAAAAACTCGTATTTTATGCTATATTTATGAAACTATTGATAATTTAATTGCAATCAAACATAATACTCCTTATGATGTTAATGATATATTTATCCAGCAAATACTGTTGCACTCAGATGATAACTTTGATCAAAGCTTAGCGATTCTTACCCGTGCTGTACAAAATTTTGATTTTGCTTCAATATATACAATTCATGGTTTTTGCAATAAAATTCTCAAAAACTATCAGTTAGAATGTAATATTAATTATCCGTTTACTTTAGTAAGTAGTAAAAAACCCCTTATAACTTCATTAATTAGAAATTTCTTCCGTGAAAAAATCATAAATAACCCTATATTTGTCAATGATATTGAGACTGTTTACAAAACTTTAGAGCGAGTATTAGGTGTGCGTTATGATTCAGAAATTATTGAATCTATAGCAAAAAAGTTTCCTATTACTAAAAGGTTTTTTGTTTATAATAACAACGAGCATCAGGTTATTTATAAGGCACTAAATAATCCAGATTTAAGTATCTTATTACTTGAAGATAATGCTAGTAATGATGATATATTAAATAATTTATTAAGTGGGGTTATTAATTACATTAATACACATTATATCAAATATACAAAAAATATCAATCAGCTGGATTATGACTCACTGATTTCTATTGTTGCAAGCAGTGTTAAACATAATAAGGATTTAGCAACAAAGATATTTAAAGATTATCCAATTGCTTTTATTGATGAATTTCAAGATACTGATGATTTGCAATGGCAAATTTTTAGTGAAATTTATCAAATGAGTACCGAAAGCCAGTTACAAAGTAACGAGTTACGTGGTAATGTAGTAGTGGTTGGAGATCCTAAACAGGCTATTTATCGATTTCGTGGGGCAGATATTAATGTATATTTAGCTGCAAAAAATAGTATTGATAATCGGCTAACCTTAAGTGATAATCACCGACAGCATAAGGATATAGTTAATTTTATTAATTGTCTTTTTATGTCTCACAATAATTTATTTTGTTTTGGTGAAAATATTGATTATCAAGAGGTGGAGGCAAAAGTAGCTCAGAATAAATTAATTTCTCTTCCTTCTCAAGATGTTCTACAAAATATTTTATTAAATTCTGGGGTAAATTCAAAGATATACGATACTCCAGTACAAATTATTGCAATTACAGGTAATACTGCTTCTATTAAGCAAGAGAAGCTTTACCAAGCAATAACTTTTGAGATTCTGGCATTATTAAAATCTGATGCCACGTTAGTAAGTAAAATAGCAATTTTAGTTACTAAAAATTATGAGGCAGTTGAAGTTGTTCGGCAACTCAATAACTATGGTATAAAAGCAAGTTTACATAAACGTAGCAATATTTTTACTACAACTACCGCTCGTGATTTATTACAAATTTTACAGGCAGTATTTGATATTTCTAACTTTAGTTTAATGCAAAAGGCTTTAGCGACTAACCTATTTAACATACCATATTCCCAGTTAAATGATTTTGTACAAAACTCCTATTACTTGCCTAATGGGGAAAATATTCAACAACGCTTTTTTATTTACAAAGAAGCGTTAAATAAAGGTGGGGTAATATCTTTAATTTATGCATTAATTAGAGATTTAGAAATGATTGCTACACATAATCAGAGTGGATTAACCAATCGAGAAGTTTCCAATTTAATGCAACTTGGAGAGCTATTACATAAATACAATTTAAATTTAAATAATTATTCCGAATTACTTTATTGGTTTAAGCAGAAAATCTTAGCGGCAATACAAGATGAAGCGATAGAAGTGGAGCTTGATGGTAAAGATGAAGAGCTAGTACGCTTAGATAATGATGAGGCACAGATTAAAGTAATGACTCAGCATAAATCTAAAGGTTTAGAATTTGATATTTTATTTTGTCCATTTTTTAGTAAAAATAATCAACCACCGAAAGGTGATCAATTAGATGACTTATTACAGTTTGTTAAATATCGTAATGAGGATAATGTAGAAGAGTATTGCTTAACTACAGATAAATTAATTATTCAAAAAATGCTAGATGAAGAAAATAGCGAAATTAATCGCTTAAATTATGTGGCTCTAACTCGTGCTAAATCTAGGATTTATATTTATTTAAATGAAGTTAAAAAATCAAGTAAAGGATATTATAAAAGCTCTAGACCAGAAAAAATTCATGAGTTATTTGGCTTTATATCCACTAATAATAAAGATGTGACACATTCATTATTTAACTATCCACAGATTTTTACTGATCCACAAAATTCTATAAAAGATATGTCTACTTTAGCTGGAGTTTCTATTTATTTACGTGATGATATTACTAACGCTGATTTAATTAAGCTATCTCAGCCTAAGTTGGCATTTAGTTTAAATATTCATGATGCTCATGCTTCTCCAAAAACATCAGATATAGCATATATTCCTTACACCAAAAAACTTGAGGTGGATTTTTTTCGACAAAGTTATTCTAGCCTAACCCATAGCAATGTCAATGAAGAAAATTCAAATATATATGATTATTTTGATAGTGCTTCTAACATTACACTTGTTTCAGCATCAAATCAAGAAGTAACACCTCATACTAAACTTGTTTCAGTATCTTATAAATATGAAATATTGAATCAATTGCGCGGAGCAAAGTTTGGGGTATTGGTTCATAGTTTATGTGAAAACTATCCCCTAACAGAATCCTTAACTAAACAAATTTTATTAGAATCTAATGTGGACCCCTCATTATGTGAGGAGTTTATGTTAATTATTGATGAAATATTTAATTATAGATTATTTGGTGATAAGGTATCTTTAAATACTTTAGAAAATAAGCTGAGTGAGCTAGAATTTACTCTAAGTATACGTAATTCAGTGAGTATTGCACAGGATATTCAGCGAATTATTGCTAAACATTATGGAGAGTTGCATCCTTTTACAATTGAGAGTGGTAACCTTAATAAGATTAACCAAGGATTTTTAACAGGATTTATTGATTTGTTTTTTGAGTACAATGGAAAATACTATGTATTAGATTATAAGACTAATAGCTTGGAGAGTTATACTTCATGTGCAGATACTACGCTTATTGATAATCCATTATTACAGGAGACTGCTTCATCACATTACTATTTACAGTATTTGTTGTATTTAGTTGCTCTTAAGCGCTACTTGGAGTTTAAGTTAAAGATAGAAGATGCAAGCTCATTGCTTGGCGGTTCTCTTTACTATTATGTAAGAGGTATCTTTGTGACAAATGATGTTCAGGGTGGGGTTTTTATTGATGCGCATTGCCAAAATATAGTGGCAGAGTTAGATGAGTTATTTAAATGATAAGCAATAATAAAGACTATACTCCATTTATAAATAAGTTACTAGGTTTGGCTAATTCTAGCTTAACAGCTCGTAAATATGAGATATTATCTTCATTGCTTACCTCTTTATTATTAGCTATGGATGATGGGCATAGTTGTATTGATATTGAAGATTTTTGCGCTACTACTGATATTTTGGAGGTTAGCAGTATTGAAGTTGTGCGTTTACTTGATGAAAGTTACTTGTGTGCCTCTTATGCTGTAGGGCGTAAGATTGCGTTAAAACCTTTATCTTTGGTAATATTGGGGGCAAGTGGTTTATTGTATCTCACGCGTTATTTACATTATGAGGTGAGTTGTGTTAAAGCTCTAAACGCTTTAAATCAAAGTTCAAGGTTATCTAACGAGATACTTAATCAGCATATTCAATTAATGACTCAGAATTCATTGAATGGTGAATTTCCCATGAATGGGTCTCCCATGAATGGGTCTCCCATGAATGGGTCCCCCACGAGTCAGTTTCCCACTCGTGGGTTCACGGCAAGCCGTTTTCTGACGAGTCAGTTTCCGAATGGGGAGCAGTTGGAGGCGATGAAAGCGTGTGCTTTGCATAAGTTAAGCTTTATAACTGGTGGTCCTGGGACGGGGAAGACAACAACGGTATTACTTTTATTGGTTTTATTGATGAGATCTTATGCAGGCTTACCAAATAAAATAAATATACATATATGTGCGCCGACTGGTAAGGCGACTAATCGGGTAAAGGAATCAATACTTTCTAATCTGGTTAAGATAATAGAGCAGTTTGCTTTAACGGAAGAAGAGCAAGAGCTTATTAATAGTATTTCGTATAGTACGATACATAAATTATTGGGCTTTAAGAAGCACGATATTTATTTTAGGCATAATAGGGATAATCCATTAGCGGTAGATGTTTTGGTTATTGATGAATCTTCGATGATAAGCTTACCTTTATTTTATAAATTGTTGCATGCTATTAATAAAGATAAGATAAAACATGTGGTTTTTTTGGGTGATAAAAATCAATTATCATCGGTAGAGGAGGGGTATGTATTTGCATCCTTAATGGAGCATTCATTGACGCAGAAATATGATTTATTTTCCACACGATTTAGTGTAAATAATTTAACGATTAGTAATCGCAATATTGATGCTATTGCAAAAGTTGCAGTGGCTGTTTTAGATGGCAATCGTAAGGATATTATTAAAGCATTTACTGCATCTAAAGAAGTTAGCTCTTTTGCAGCAGTTAGATTGGTTAAACTAAATTTTAAAAATCTTTTAATGGATATTTGTAAGAATGCTTCACCAATTGATAACTATATAGAATGTATATTCAATATATGTTGCGATAATAATAGCACCAAAGAGAACATTGTATCTAAAGACAGCAGCCATTGCGAGCCATTATTGTCAAATAATGGTGCGGCAATCTCAGTAGACATTGCTAATAAGCTTTTTTCAATATTTCGGCAGTTTGCTATACTTTGTGCGGTGAATATTGGGGAATTAGGTGTAAATAATTTAAACTTCCATCTTGAAAAAATCATAAAGCATAAACTTAATGAGTTAGGTGAGGAGCGTAAGAATGAGTTATGGTATACTGGTAAGGCGATTCTTATTTTAGAAAATAATGCTAACTTAGGTTTATATAATGGTGATATTGGCATTTGTGTTGTAAATGAACGTAAGCCAATGATAGTATTTGAAAATGGAGCAAGTTTTATTCCTGAAGTATTACCCAATCATCAGTTAGCTTATGCAATGACTATTCATAAATCTCAAGGGTCGGAATTTAACCATGTTTATGTGCTATTACCAGATATAAAACGTCAAGAAAAAGTAACTCAAGAGTTTTTAACTCGTGAGTTACTTTACACTGCAATTACCCGAGCAAGGTCGTCAGTTACTATTTACTCTGACACAGAAGCTATTCTTAATATTATAAATAATCGAAGTGCTAGAACAACTGGCTTAAAGGAGCTACTTAGCTCACTTTAAATTTAATTACTTATTAACTCCAATAAATATATCAACTTCAGCATCTTCAAAATTTTGTGACTTTTCTCCATATACTTCAAAATCAGCCATATAGCTTCTTGGAAGATTTAAATCCCATATATGTTTCCATTGCTTAGCAACAACTCCTTGAGAAAGGTTGCCTTTTGCGGTAAACTTATTATAAGTGCCGCTTTTGAATGTTTTTCCTATTAGACCAGTTGGAAGTTCATCTAAACTCTCAACTTTGCAGCCTAATAATGCTGTATAAGGTTTGGTATAATCACCTTCATAATCAGTATAGATACAATAAATGTTATGTTCAATTTTATTAGGGATTTTACCCATGATGTTTTCAGAAATAAACTTATTCCATAAATTTTGCATGTCATTAGTTAATTTTGTAATATCGCTATTATCGGTTCTTACTGAGATTCCGATTATGTTAAAAGATTCCATTGGAATTAAATTCATTTTACTCATTTTACTCTGCTTTCTAAATTTTGTTATTCTAATCCAATATTATACTTGTATTTATAAGCAGGTGTTGCACTTTTCCCCGACCAGCTGACATTCCCAACATAAATATTTTGCTCTAAAAATGTGAATTGGGAATCTAAAATGTTTCAAAGTGCATGGATTCCGTGTCACACGCGTAAGCGTGATGCACGGAATGACACTTGCTAATTTTACGATAATTTTTTGATGCGCTTACCCTGCGAAATATATCTGAAATATCTTATACTAGTCTTAATATATGATAAGATTATTTCTTTAGATTGGTGGATTTATTATGCGATATCTTTTAGCTTTGTTTCTTCCTTGGTTAACTTTTTTTACCATTGGTAAACCAATTCAAGGCATTATATGTTTATTATTACAAATAACTATTTTAGGGTGGATTCCTGCATCTATATGGGCATTTTTTACAATTTCTGATTATAATAAACAGAAAGAAACCGATAGATTAATACATGCAATTAATAGAAATAACCCCTAAAAACGCTTACTATCTAACATTAAAATATAAACCAAGTCATATGAAGGATCTTTTCATCATAAAAAAGAATATTTTATATTTAAAATCTAATAAGGAATGTAAGAATGGCAAATTATCGTACCGAATCTGATAGTATGGGAGAAATCCAAGTAGAAAGTAATAAATATTGGGGTGCTCAAACACAAAGATCATTAGTCCATTTTTCTATTGGTAAGGATCTTATACCCATCCAAGTAGTTCATGCCTTAACATTATTAAAAAAAGCTGCAGCAATTAGCAATAATGAATTAGGGGTTTTGGATAACGCAAAAACAAAGCTTATAGTGCAAGCAGCTGATGAAGTATTATCTGGTAAATTAGATGACCAGTTCCCTTTACGTGTATGGATGACAGGAAGTGGAACCCAATCAAATATGAATGTAAATGAAGTTATTTCTAATAAAGCTATTGAAATATCAGGTGGTATCATGGGGAGTAAAACCCCGATTCATCCTAATGATCATGTAAATATGTCACAATCTTCTAATGATACTTTTCCAACAGCTATGTGTATAGCAACAGCTCTGGAATTAAACAATAATCTTCTGCCTACATTGGTCAAATTATCAGCAAGTTTTTGGGAAAAAGCAAAATCTTGGGATAATATTGTAAAAATTGGGCGCACCCATATGCAAGATGCGGTTCCGATGACTTTAGGGCAAGAGTTTTCTGGTTATGCTATCATGATTGATGATAATATTTTAAGAATCAAAATGATGCTACCTGATGTATATAAGTTAGCAGTTGGAGGTACAGCAATTGGTACGGGGATCAATACTCATAAGGATTTTGCTATTACAATAGCTAAACATATAGGTATATTAACTAAATTACCATTTATTACTGCACCTAATAAATTTGCAGTGCAAGGATCTCATGATGCATTGGTATCAATGAGTGGAATGCTAAGAACCTTAGCTAACTCATTATATAAAATTGCTAATGATATTCGAATTTTAAGTTGTGGTCCTAGAGCGGGGATACACGAACTTATATTGCCAGAGAATGAACCAGGTTCATCAATTATGCCAGGTAAAGTAAATCCTACACAATGTGAAGCTATGGCAATGGTTTCTCTGCAAGTAATAGCCAATGATTTAGCTGTAACAATGGGTGGGGCAAGTGGTTATTTAGAAATGAATGTCTATAAACCATTAATAATTTATAATATTATACATTCTATAGATATACTCAATGATTCATGTAATTCATTTAGGGAGTATATGTTAGATGGAATGAAACCTAATAATAAAAAAATAGATTATTACCTAAAAAATTCATTAATGCTAGTTACAGTATTAAGCCCAGTTATTGGTTATGATAAAGCTTCTAAATTAGCTCACTATGCCGAAGATAAAGATTGCTCCTTAAGTGAAGCTAATCAGGCATTGAAATTTTTATCAGATGAGGAGTTTGCGAAGTTAGTTGACCCATATAATATGGCATATCCACATAATATCAAGTCCATTTTTTAATTATACGTCATGCGTAGCCGCCTTACCTAAAAATGATGAGCTACAAAGTATATATATAGTATATAAGGCGTAAATTTTTAATAAATTTAGCATATTGGATGCTTTAAGAACAATTAAGTATTTAATTGACACTTTAGTGATATTTTTTATTGCAGGGTGGGAGCAGATTTAAAATTAAAGCTGATAATTTTTGATGATAAATTGCAGTTAAATGATATATTTAGGTCCAAGATTGATAAACTTGAACAGTTTTTGTATAAGGATCAGTAGACTAATAAAGCTAATTTATTATAATTCTCAGAATATTCTATTATGAATATTCTGAGAATTAATAGTTTAATTAGTTAGTGCTTTTGAGATCATTTTTTGGTCAGACCATAATCCCATGCCTTTTTGTACATTGATTAATTTCATATTATACTGATAATCAACACGCATAGTTTTACCATCTGGGCTTACAGTTGTAATATTGTTTACAAAGCCATCTATTCTACATTCTGCTCCTGACATATTGCCAGTTTTTGCTGTTGTGGATTTATCATATAAACCACTTTGATTTTGACGTTGTAGCTCATCAACTTGGTTTTGCATTTCTGCACCAGAAACAACATAATTAGCAGTAACAACATTTGAATTAGATAATCTATCTTGGATGCTTTGCGTAATAGATGAAGTATCAATATATTGATCAGTTTTATTTATAACAGGGGATACTGTATAGGTTTTACATTGATTAATTTTCCCTGAGTTAATTAACTTAATTGACATTGATTGGCTAACTTGTAAGAGATCTGTCATAGTAAAATTAGTGGTTAAGTTGTTTATTGAGTTAGCATCTACATAAGATACTTTAGGTGATGCACAACCACCGATAATACTTATAATAGCAGCACTAGATAACAGAGTTAATATTTTTTTCATAAATTTAAACCTTTTTATAATTAATGATATATGGTAACATTTTCAGCATTATTAGAAAATTCAATTTTAAAATTTACTGAATTGGTATCAGTTGCCTGACATCTAAATGAGTCATCTTGATTTGGATATACGGTTATTAGCTGCCATACTTGATTTTCACCAACTTGAAAATTCATTGCATCTAAAAATTTACAACGATAGTATCCATTAACTGGCTTATCACCAGTATTATGAAAAGTACCTTGTGCCATTAGTAAACCATTGACTTGCATAGAGCGTAAATCTTTAATTTGAATATCTCCAAGGCTATTACCAATAACCTCAACTTGGTCTTTTATTTTATTAGTTGAACATGCACTAAGTAAACCAAACATTATACCTATTAATAAAATAGATTTTTTCATAACAAATAACTCCTTTATTTTAATTTTTGTGTATTTAAAAAGAATTTATTCCCAATTACTCGCATATCAATGATTTGGTATGAGGTATTGAGATTAATTGTTTGTGTATAAGTCATCCCGTTAACAACAATGCTAAAATTATGTTTTCCAAATGGTAATTGTACACGATTCAGATAAACTTTGCTAGGTAATAATACCCAACTTCTTTCATCGGCATGATCAAGCAAAGCTCCAGTTATAATATTTGCTATATTGATAATAGTGCCCACACCACCGCCCTCCGCGCAACTAGCTGCCGAGACTCCCACATTACGAATTGCTGCAGATATATTACGGGCAATTAAATGCGGCATTTGGTCATGTAAACTTCTTGCCGCCATCAGATTGTAATTAGAGTATAACTCCTGATTTTGAAATTTGCCATCAAGAAAATAAGAATAGCCACTAGATGCTTCTTTATCTAAAACTAGAGTCGGAAAAAATAAATTAACATTAGTTATACAGCTAGCATTTCTTGTGGATATAGGAAATGGGATATGTATTTCATGGGATTTTAATTGCGGCGCATGTCCTACTTCTTGAATTATTAGCACATTAGTGTACTTAGATCTAACTGTATTACCACTATCTAGATTATCAATACTTTTTTGCGATAGCTTATTTAAGGGCGCTAGTTGACCTGATTTTATATAGCCTGGGCGGGATAAACTTGGCTCATTTAAGGCTTCAAATACAAACCCTGCAAGATAATGACTAAAAGCACTTTGATACGCATTTTTTAGAGCTAATACTTGAGGAGAGTTTATATCCGAAAAATCATACTTTTGTAAAATTTGGGTATAAAGCTGTTGCTCTTTGGGGCTATTATTAATTTTATTTGTGCTAGCTTTTTCTTCCATATACATTGCTTGATTATAATTAGCAATTGCTTGCTCTGTTTGGTACATTTTTTTAATCTCAATACGAGCATTTGACCAATTATTATTATCTATATGGTTTAATGCTCTATAGGTTGCAAGCATGGTTTTTTCATAACCTTTAGGTTCATAATCAGTAGCGCTATCATTAACTAGCATTTGTATGGCTGTATTTGCAATTTCGCCACCTGTAGTATTACTCCAACTATTAGTCCAGACATCCACAATGCTTTGGGCTTTTCCGAGCTGTAAATCACTGCTATCATAATTAGACATCATGCGTAAAGCGGTACCATATTCCATATAAAATAAAATGTCTGGATTTTTTGGGTTACCATATGCTGTAGATTCAATATTGCTGGTATTAAGCGATTGTAGCATTTTATCGCTGTCATCTTTATATGAACGGATTGGATTATTGGCACAAGCAGCTACAGAGGTAATTATTAGACTATAAGTAAGGATATTTTTTAGCATCAGTACACCTTCACGTTTTCAATAGATTCGATTTTATAACTTTTACTAGAAACTCTAAATTGTTGTTGTAATTGTGAAAGTACGTTAGCTGATAAATCTTTAGAGGCTTGATTAATTAATAATGGTATATTGTGATGTTGTACTTGTGTTGCATCATTTGCATTTAAAATTTTAACATCTCCTGCATTACCGTATGCATTAAATGAGGCAATAACTGCACCATCCTTTACCCCAACAACTTGGTAATCTACTGATATATTAATACTGTATTGACTAGTCATTTTGTTGGTGTCTTGCAATGGCTCAATATCTGCATCACTAGTAATTGCTGAAACCTGCCCAAGTAGAATATAATCTGGCAGATTGCTGCTATTTTTAGGTGTAGATGCGATTTGGCTTGCAATAGGTTTAGACTCTACTATTAGATTTGATTCTACGTTTAAATTTCTATTTAAGCCATTGATGAGATTAAGCATCACTTGGCTATTACCATTCCAGATTTGATTGGCTTTGGGTAAATCAATAACTTTAAATTGGGTTGAATTAATTAGAGCACCTTTAACATCCGCATTAAACATCGGTAGCTCTTGTTCTACTTGTTGGCTAATAGCTGGTGTGGTAGAATTTGCTTGTATAGTTTTGGTATAAACTAAATTTGGCACAGCAATGCTTGGAACACTGTACGCAAATACACATTTTGTGATAATAGATAGAGCTATCATTAATTTTTTTTGCATAGTTAGATTACCTCAATTTAAATACTTCGAGCTATTAAGTAGTTTGATGCAGGCTGAGAGTTTTTAGACTGGCAGTAATAAACTCATCCAAGTCCCCATCCATAACAGATTTTATATTACCAATCTCAACTCCAGTACGTAGATCTTTAATTCTGGATTGATCAAAAACATATGATCTAATTTGATGCCCCCATCCGATATCGCTTTTGGATTCTTCTAATTTTTGTCGTTCGCTTTCTTTTTTACGCAACTCTAATTCATATAGCTTTGCTTTTAACATTTTCATTGCTTCATCACGGTTACGATGTTGTGATCGGTCACTTTGGCATTGCACTACGGTATTTGTTGGGATATGGGTTATTCTAATCGCAGAGTCTGTTTTATTAATATGTTGTCCACCAGCACCTGATGCTCTATAAGTATCAATACGTAAGTCTGCTGGGTTAATTTCTATTTCGATATCATCATTAACTTCTGGGTAAACAAAAACACTAGAAAAAGACGTATGGCGTTTATTATTAGCATCAAACGGTGAGTTACGTACTAACCGATGTACTCCAGTTTCGGTACGTAAATAGCCAAAAGCGTAGTCTCCACTAACTTTAATCGAAGCATTTTTAATACCTGCAACATCTCCATTTTGTTCTTCTAATATTTCCACAGTAAAGCCTTTTTTATCACAGTATCTCATATACATGCGTAGCAGCATTTCTGCCCAATCTTGTGCTTCTGTTCCACCGCTTCCTGCTTGAATATCAATAAAACAATTATTCGGATCCATTGGGTGGCAAAACATGCGTTTAAACTCTAAATCAGCTAATTCTGTATCAAGAGTATTTAGGTCTGTAGAAACAGATAAAATAGTATCATCATCATTTTCAAGTTTGCCAAGTTCAAAGAGTTCGGCTGCATTTGTTATGGAAATATTTAAGGCATCAATTTGGATAACAATATTTTCTAATTGTTTTTTTTGTTTATTTAATTCTTGTACTTTTGGTTGATCATTCCAAATATCTGGGTTTTCTAATTCTTGGTTGATTACATTTAATTTAGATTTTTTACCCTCATAGTCAAAGGTACCCCCGAATCTCGTTTAACCTAGATTGTAGATCCAGTGAGAGTTTTTCAATTTCGTTTATTTTTTCTATTTCCAGCATTTAATTTTTCTCTAAAATTTGTATTTTACTAGTAGTATCGGTCATTGCCTCAACTTTGCATTTAGCAAGTTTGAGGCAATCTTTATTTAAATAACAATACCTTGGTTTTACTTTATATGAGACTACAAAAAATAATTAAAGTTAAGTCTCGTAGTGATGAATCTGTCATTGCGAGCTATACAAAGTATGGTGTGACAATCTATATTTATAGCAAGTGTTTAACTGCTTCTTTTTCTTCTAGTAACTCATCATAAGTTGCCATCATGTTTTTGCGGCTAAATTCACTGATTTCTAAACCTTGTACTATTTTATAAGCACCGTCTTTACAGATAACTGGAAACCCATACACTACACCTTCAGGTATACCATAGCTTCCATCAGATAATATTCCCATAGAAACCCAATCACCATGATTAGTACCGCAAACCCAATTGCGAATATGGTCAATTGCTGCATTAGCTGCTGATGCAGCTGAGGATAACCCTCGTGCTTCAATTACTGCAGCTCCACGTTTTTGTACAGTTGGGATTAAATAACTTTCTAACCATGATTGCTCTACTAATTTAGAAGTTGCAATACCATCTACTTCTGAATGAAATATATCTGGGTACTGAGTTGAAGAATGATTTCCCCAAACAGTTATTTTTTTGATGGTAGTTACGTGTTTGCCAGTTTTTGTGGCAATTTGTGACATAGTGCGATTATGATCTAAACGCATCATAGCTGTTACATTATGTGGGTTTAATCCATGGGCATTTTTTAAAGTAATTAATGCATTAGTATTTGCTGGGTTACCAACTACTAGGACTTTTACATCTTTTTTAGCTACTTGAGCTAGAGCTTTTCCTTGAGTGGTAAAAATAGCGCCATTTGCTTCAAGTAAGTCTTTACGCTCCATACCTTTTGAGCGAGGTTTTGCCCCTACTAAAATAGCAATATCAACATCTTGGAATGCTACAAATGGGTCATGGCTAGTTGTAATACCATGAAGTAATGGAAAGGCACAGTCTTCAAGCTCCATTACAACACCTTTTAAGGCATTCATAGCAGCTTCAACCTCTAACAATTGTAATATAACTGGTTGATCATGGCCCAGCATATCTCCACTAGCAATTCTAAATAATAAACTATAACTAATTTGACCAGCACTACCAGTAACAGCAATTTTAATAGGTAATTTCATAAATTTAACTCCAAAAATTTTATGTCCTAATTCTAGGATAGTATTTTAGCAGATAGTATTATGTATGACATGTTTTTTACTAAGTTTTTATTGTATTGTATCATCGATCCACTTAAAATATCGCTCATCTAAATACCAATATCTTGTGTTATTTCTTGGATCAAATACTGTTTTGACACAACCCAAGGCATGTAGGTTTTGCGGAAGTTTAGTAGAAACTTTTTTATTATGAAATAATTTTAAATCCTGATTTATAGCTGGTTTGCATAGCTTAATATTTGTAAATATGTTTTGCGCTAATTCAGTTAGTGTGTACATATAACTCTCCTAAAATTAAATTAATTTATCCAAGAATATTACAAGTCAATAATATAAATGGTAACGTAACGTGAGTTGCAAGTTTTTTAAAATTATTTTTAACCTCTTGGGGTAAACTCCTTATATTTGCTATATGTTTTGTTATTCTATTGGATTCAAGGATTTATAGCAATTCTAGAACATCATCTAAAAACTATGTGTTTAATAGTTTATAATTAATAAAATAGTATATAATGTCTACTTAAATTGATAGATAAATTATAAAGTAATTTTATGGGGGTAGTTATGTTATGTTGATGTATCCACATCTTAATCCAGTTGCAGTAAGCTTAGGTCCAATTAAAATCCATTGGTACGGCATTATGTATGTTTTAGGGTTTTTATTTTTTATTTATGCTGGTAAATGGCGTCTTAAAAAATATGGAAATATTTTTTGGACAAATAAATTAATTGATGATTTTATTTTTTATGGTGCTCTTGGGGTTGTTCTTGGTGGAAGACTAGGATATTGCCTTTTTTATCAACCAGCATTTTATTTTGCTCACCCGTTAAGTATTTTAAAAGTATGGGATGGTGGAATGGCCTTTCATGGTGGTATGCTTGGGGTGATTTTAGTTATGTATTTATTTGCTAAATTTAACCGTGCTGGTTTTTTTATAGTTAGTGATTTTACTGTGCTTTTGGTACCTATGGGTTTATTTTTTGGTAGGATGGGTAATTTTATCAATGGAGAGCTTTGGGGAAGGTTTACAACAACTGTTTTGCCTTGGGCAATGGTGTTCCCACAGTCTGGATCTATGTTGCCACGCCACCCATCACAGCTTTATGAGGCATTAGGTGAGGGTCTTTTACTTACATTGATTTTATGGGTATATGCTTCTAAAGCACGTAAATCTGGACAAGTATCAGGGTTATTTGTAATGGGGTATGGAATTATTCGCTTTTGTTTAGAATATTTTAGACAACCTGATGTTTTTTTGACAGATTTGGTGCAAAATACGGGGTTATCAATGGGGCAATGGCTTTGTATTCCAATGATTATTGTTGGAGCTATAATCTTTATTTATGCATCAAAGTGTTCAGCAATACCTTCTGTAATAAATAATAAAATAAAAAAACCTAAGAAAAAATGAGTGCATTAAGCATTCTGCAGAATGTTTTTGGGTATAAAAATTTTCGGGATAAACAAGAAGAAATCATAGGGCATCTACTTGCAGGCAGAAGCGCATTTGTTTTAATGCCAACTGGAGGTGGTAAATCATTATGCTATCAGATTCCAGCGCTTCTTATGGATGGGGTAGCAATTGTGATCTCACCGCTTATTGCATTAATGCAAGATCAAGTGGCTACTCTAAATGAAGTTGGTGTAAGTTCATTATATATTGCCTCTAATTTAGATGCTGCCCAAATCCAGCAAGCATTTTCGCAAATCCGCCAACAGCAAATAAAGCTAGTATATATTACGCCAGAAAGAATGTGCTCTACTTGGTTTTTACGTTTTTTAGAAAATATAAAAATAACTTTATTTGCCATTGATGAAGCCCATTGTGTTTCACATTGGGGGCATGATTTTCGCCCAGAATATCAAAAATTAAACCTTTTAAATAAAGTGTTCCCGCATATTCCTCGCATTGCTTTAACCGCAACTGCTGATAGTTTCACTAAAGTGGATATTAAGCATTTCTTAGGTTTGAAAGAAGCCCCCGAATTTATCAGCTCTTTTCTGCGTGAAAACATTATTTATATAGCTCAAGAAAAACAAGACGCTAAAAAGCAGTTATTAGAGTTTTTGTTAAAACATAAACATTCATCAGGAATCATTTATTGTAACTCACGTGCAAAGGTAGATGAATTAACTAATTTCTTGCAACAGAATAATCATCAGGCTAGAGCTTATCATGCAGGTTTAGATGTCAAAATACGAGAGACTAACCATTATTATTTTTTACAGAATAATAACGTGATTATGGTGGCAACTGTAGCTTTTGGTTTAGGAATTGATAAACCTGATGTGCGTTATGTATATCATTTTGATATGCCAAGAAGCTTGGATCTATTTTATCAAGAATCAGGGCGTGCAGGGCGTGATGGAATGCCTGCATATAGTATTATTAGCTATGGGTTTAAAGAAATTCTAGACTTAAATCGTATGATTTTAGATGCAGAAGCTGAGGATTTAAAGAAAAAATATGAGCTAACAAAATTAAAAAAAATGGTGCAGTATTGTGATACGGTAGTATGCCGCGCACAATTGCTATTAGATTTTATGGGTGAAAAAACTCATAAATGTGGCAAATGTGATAATTGTGTCACTCAACCAGAGCTAATTGACTCAACAGTTTTAGTACAAAAAGTCCTATCTACTATTTATAAAGTAGGACAACGGTTCACAACAGCGCATATTATAGATATTTTACGTGGTAAAAACAGTTTAAATGTACAGATTTGGGAACATCATAAATTATCTACTTTTGGTTTATGTTCCGAAATGAATGCACGTAATTTACGGCGTATTATTCGTATGCTTTATAGCAATGGTTTAATTGATATAGATTTTATTATTGGTCATTTAAAACTTAATGATAAATCACTTCCTATTTTACGTGGAATCCAAGATGTTCATCTACCTAAGGCAAGAATCGAATATAAACGCTTGTTAAAAGACGAAGTGATATGGCTACGTACAGAGTCTGATGATAAATTATATCGGGATATTTTAATTTGGCGCCATAATCTGGCTTTAAAATATCAGGTATCACAACATGCTATTTTACCTGATAAAACTATTTACGAATTGGTAGTAACTAAGCCACAAGACACAAATAAATTGCAAGATATATATGGTATCGGCAAAAATAGACTGCAACGCTTTGGGCATGAGCTAATCAGTCTCATTATCAAACAAGGGTAGCAAACAGAATGATGCGAAAATCTGCGCTAAGGATTTTCATTAAAGGTATCTGTTGGTGTTCAATAAGCATACTAAAATAAATAATTCTGAATGGCTGCCAATTCTTGCTAAATGCAAAATGTTATTTTTTATTTTATTAATTATTAGGTTTATTCCCTATTGTTGGTATAATCGTGACCATATTTATTTGCATTTTTACCCTTATGTGGTGTAAAATATTGGTATGAAAATAAAAACCTTATTAGATGTTTCTTCTAAAAAAGATGAGACTGTACAATATGACACTAAATTAATAAAAGATTTGCAAAAATTGCCAGATTTTATAGTAGAAAAACTAAAAATGTGGGCAAAGTCTGTAAATGCCTTAGGTATAGCAAAAGTGCGAGAATCAAAGGGGTTTCATGATGAACCATTAAAAGGTACTCGAAAAGGGCAAAGGTCTATTAGGCTTAATTATTATTACAGGGCAATTTATGTTGAAGATAAAAAATCAATTAAAATTATAGTTATTGAGGTAAATAAACATGATTACTAAAAATCTTGTAGCTAAATTAAATGAAATAAATGGAGCAGATGAATCACTAGGTAAAACGTTACGTTCTATTAGGCTTTGTGATGAAATGAGTTTAAAAGAATTTTCTACTATTTTGAATATTTCTATTTCATATTTAAGTGATTTGGAACATGGAAGAAGAATTGCCAGTGCTAAAAAAGCATATGAATATGCAAAAAAATTAGAATATCCAGCTGAAGAGTTTATTAGGTTAGCATTGCAAGATGAGGCAAATAACTTAACTAGCACTAAAGGATTAAAGCTTAATAGGTTATCAATAACAGTTGGCGGTTTTTTATAATAACTTTTTATTTAGGATAGTATGATAATTAAATTAATTGGTAAACCATTAGATAGCACAGTACCTTTAAGTAAACCACCAACAACTAAGATTCCGCAACCTCCATTAGAAAAGCCAAAGTCATGACTGAAGGTGGAAATGAATCATATATAAAAGAATTGAATGAGTCACTTAATTTATCCAATAGCTATATTAATGAGACTGATAACAAAGTAAATGAAAGATTTGAAGCACTATTTTTGTCTTTACCAATTGCTAATCTATTTGCGTTAGTTGTTGCATATCTTTCACAACAAAATATCATAATAAAATTTGATTGTACTTTAAAAGTTACATTTATTATAGGTTTAGTGACTTTTTTGTTTGCATATATTTTTACAATGATATATTATGCCTATTGTCAAATAATGTATTCGACAAAAAGCAAAAACACATCAGAGTTATTACGTAAAGTAAATGGAAATACTAAAAATATTAATAAATATGAGAAGAAAATAATAAAAACAATCAAGACCAATAATAATTTCCCATGTTTTTTAAGTTGGTTACTAAGATTGAGAAATATTCTTTCAGTGATATCTTTGTGTTCGCTAACTATATTTTTTACTTATGGAGTATGTAAAATGCCAATTGAAAATAATAAAAACAAAATAAGCACAGATACTAGAATGGTTTTTGATGAAAAACCTAAAGTAGCACCATCACCCATCAAAAAAAGCAACACTCCAAAAAAAACAGACATTACTTCTCCCAAAAAACAATAACTAGTTTAAAAGGTTATGAATGACACATAATTAAGATGAATTATTTAATAAAATAGGGCAGTCTAAGAGATATATCACCTCACTCCAAGAAAAACATAAATCATAAGTTGCTGCAAAATTTCTGAAATCACTAATGGGTAATAAAAAATGGATTTACACAAAATTCGGACTATCCTATTTTAAATATCAAACTTTTACGATGAAGGACCTAATAATTGTGTATAATTATTCATTTTAAGAATATATATAATTATGGCAATTATTACAATTGATAAAGCACATTTGGCTTTTGGGCATCATTTACTGCTAGACAAAATAAGTTTTGGTATCGAAAAAGGTGACAAAATTGGTCTAATTGGGCGTAATGGATCGGGAAAGTCGTCTTTACTTAAAGCTATTGCTAAGAGTATTCCTTTAGATGATGGACAAATATATGTTGCCGATGGCATTAGTGTATTTTATGTGCCACAAGAACCAGTTTTAAATACACAGCACACTATTTTTGAAGAAGTGTTTTCTAGTTTAGGACAAATAAAAGATACTTTGACTGGTTATTATCAAATATTAGAACAGTTAGAGAGTAATTATTCTGAAGAATTATTAGAGCAGTTACATGTTTTTCAAGAAGAATTAGATGCTAAAAATGCTTGGGGTACGAGTAATCTAATTGATAAAGCATTATCGGATCTCGGATTAGATAAGACACAAAAAATTAGTGCTTTGTCTGGTGGAGTAAAGAAAAAAGTTGCTTTAGCTAAGGCTTTAGTTGCAAACCCAGATGTTATTTTATTAGATGAGCCCACCAACCATTTAGATATTTATGCTATAGAATGGTTAGAGCAAGTTATTCAAGGGTTTAATGGCAGTGTATTATTAATTACCCATGATAGATCATTTTTAGATAAAACAGTTAATAAAATTATTGAATTAGATCGTGGTAGACTCGGGGTTTACCCGGGTAGTTATAGTAAGTATCAAGAATTTAAAGCGTTACAATTGCATGATGAAGCAAAGATTAATCGTGAATTTGACAAATTTTTGGCATCTGAAGAGGTATGGATTCGAAAAGGGGTACAAGCAAGACGTACCAGAAATGAAGGGCGGGTTAAGCGTTTAGAAGAGCTACGCCAACAGAGATCTCAACGTCGAGAACGTGTGGGTAATGTTAATTTTACTGTTGATTCTAGTAACTCGTCTGGAAAAATCGTTGCAACGCTAAATAATATCAGTATTGGTTTTAATGAACGCAAGATTATTGATAATTTTAGTGCTAATATTATGCGTGGAGATAAAGTTGGTTTAATTGGTTCTAATGGTATTGGAAAATCAACCTTACTTAAGATTATTTTAGGTAAGTTATCTCCAGATAGCGGTAAAGTGGAGCTTGGTACTAAGCTTGAGATTGCATATTTTGATCAGATGCGTGAGGCTTTAGATGAGGAAGCAACAATTCAAGATGTTGTTAGCCAAGGACAGGATTATGTGGAAATAAGCGGGAGACGTTTACATATTGCCACCTATTTAGAAGAGTTTCTGTTTGAGCCTGCTCGCTTTCGTTCGCCTGTAAAATCATTATCTGGTGGAGAACGCAACCGTTTATTATTAGCTAGATTGTTTTCTCGCCCAGCGAATGTTTTGATTCTAGATGAGCCTACTAACGATTTAGATGTGGAAACTTTAGAATTATTAGAAGAATTGTTAGAAAAATATACTGGTACAGTATTTCTAGTTAGCCATGATAGAACATTTTTAGATAATGTAGTAACCCAATCTTTTGTGTTTTTAGGTAATGGTAAGATCCTTGAACTAGTTGGTGGATATTCTGATTGGCTAGAATATAAAGATAAATATTTTAGTTTGGCTAATAACAAAACTAAAATAGCTGAATCTATACTAAAACCAGGAACTGTTACAACAACAAAATCAAGTACTAAGCTATCATATAAAGAAAAACAAGAGTTGGATAATTTGCCACAGATATTACAAAGCCTAGAAGAAGAGCAAAATAAACTAAATGAATTATTATTAGATGTAAATCTATATAGAGATGATCCATTAAAAGCACAAGAATATCAAACTCGTGTTGCAGAACTTGATGCTTTATTATTGGATAAGCTTGCTCGTTGGGAAGATCTGGATCAGAGATAAATGCATTAATAGCTGTCATTGCCAGAACTTCTACACACTAGTGTGTGGAAGTTCTGGCAATCTTTTTAAGAAATATATTTTTATTTAAATGAGTGGTCAGAAAATGATAGAACAGTTTTTAGATAATACTATTCAAAGATATGTTGAAAGCTCTATGCAAGTCAGACTAATTAGTGAGTTAATAACAATAACAGCAATAACAGGATTTGCTATTATTGCATATTATATTGTTAAGTTATTCACTAAATATTATATAAAAAGATTTTTAATTAATTCTGATTCAGAGTTTTTACATTTGGTTGCTAGCAAAAATGGTATTGCTACACTTGCGCATTTAGCTTCAGCATTAACTTTTAGGGTTGGTAGCAATTTTATAACAAGACATAATGATTTTTATGCATTTTATTTGGCATTGATAGTAAATAAATTGTCGATGTTATATTTGTTTATTACAATTATTATAGTTATAACGGGTATTATAAAAACCATTAATCCATATTATGAAAATCAGTTTGAATTTTCTAAACTTTATCCTATTAAGCAATACATTAATGTTAGTATTTTTATGATTTGGCTTTTAAGTGCAGTTTTTATTATTGCGTTTTTTGCTAACTCTTCCTTAACTCGTGTCTTTACTGCCATTGGAGCGGCATCAGCTGTTTTTTTACTAATTTTTCGGGATACTTTACTGGGGATTGTTTCAAGCATTCAAGCTGCTACCTCAAATATTGTGAGAGTTGGGGATAGAATTTGTATTGATAAATATAATTTGGATGGCACAGTTATTAATATTGCAATTAATAGTGTAAGAATAAAAAATTCAGATAATACTGTTGCCACTATTCCTACCTATATGCTTACTTCTGAAGTGGTAAAAAATTGGCGAACCCTAGAAGAGTATGGAACACGTAGAATTAAACGCTCTATATTTGTTGATATAAATTCAATTAGATTAATGAATCCTGAAGAGATAAAAAAAATTATCGCTATTAAAGTACTTGGTGATTTTATTAATAAGTGCGATAACTTAAAAGAAATTTCTAACTTGACTTTTTTTAGAATATTTTTAGAAAATTATTTAAATGAGCATCAGTATATAAGTAATAAAAATATTATTATGATACGTCATTTGGAGTTAACACCAGCTGGATTACCTTTAGAAATTTATGCTTTTACTGCAAAAATAAATGGTAAAGAGTTTGAACAGTTGGTATCTGAAATTATAGAATATTGTTTTATTAGCATGCCGCTATTTGCTTTAAAACCATTCCAGAATAGTAGTAGTTAATCAATATACTGCATGGATTAATTTCTTTACACTTGTTGTAAACAAATAGTGTATAATATAGCTAATATTACTTAATATACAGTGGCTTTTCATCCAAAATTAGAAGATAAACAAAGGAGCTTTTCATATGGCAACAACAAATGTTGGAGGTATATTTAGTCAACCAACACATATCCCCAATTCTCCCAATTCTCCCAATTCAGATAAACAATCTTATTTTAAGCTAGATGATAATGATAAGAAGCAAAATTTTATTGAATCTGGTTTAAAAGAAAAGCATGTTAAATATACTGCAAAGACAATAATTGCTGAAAGTAAAAAAGCTGCACAAAATAATAGAACTTTATTTAATAAGGTTACTGATTTTTTTGGAGTAACTAATTATAATGAATATATTAATGAAGTATGGGATAAAGAGTGGGGGAATACGCCTGTAGAATCTCGAACTTTAAGTAAAGCGATTGAGAAATGCTTAAATTTTAGAAGTTCGTTACCAGAGAAGCAAAAAAACCAATTTGATGAAGCACTATGTTTTAAAAAATCAGACTCTTTTTTACAAATTGATTTTAAAGATGAAATAAATAGTAAAAACCTTATCAAAACAGAAGTGTCTAATTTGATGCAAGATAGTTTAGAGAAAAATCCTTTGCTAACAAAATCTAATGTGGATGGTACATATCATATTAATTCTGAGGTAGCTAATCGTATAGAGCATATTGAGCAGATTAATAATACAGTAAATCAGATAAATGAATTAGGAGTGGGTACTAAAGCATTTGAATTTGGCAAGAAGTTAGAATTAGCAGATGGATATTTAGATTTGGCTAAAAATTTTCCAGAAAATTCAGAAAGTCAATTAGCTTCTTGTTTAATTGCTAGAGAATATTATCTGGAGTCACAACATCAAAACTTTAATCCAAAAATTATATCATCTTTAGTATACATAAATAAAAAAATTGCAGAAATTTTGGAAAAAATAAATCCGTTCTCTAATTTATTTGATGCTACTTTTAATAAAGTTTCTATTTCTGTAATAAGAAATGGTTTAGATTTGTTTAAAAATGATGAAGGGATTATACAAGGACTCGGTGTCCATTTGCATTTGCTAGACAGATCAAGTTATAAAACAGAAATTACTAATAATTCAGAAATTGAAATTATAAGTAAGATTATAGATAAATTGCCTCCTAAAATTAGAATGGCTTTAAAGGAAGATAAAATATTAGCCACTAGATATATGAATGTCATTACTCAGAATTCTATTCCAGAATATTTTGATTACCTTATGGAGTATGGAAATAGCACTGTTAGCTATGATATGGATGAAATTGAGAATCAAATAGGGAAGTTAGCCAGCTTGTATAACATAGTCTCAGAAAGTAAGCAACAGATAGGCACTCCTAGTCCAGAGTTTGTGCGGTCTATAAGGGATAATGAAAAATATTATCAAGATGGTATCATAGGTAATCTAGATGCTAAATGTTTGAATCGTGATCTTACTGCTACTTACCTTGGTCAAATTGGAGGTATTATGAATAGAACAGAGGCTGAGGCTATAAAATTTACTACTGAGCAATTTAATCAAATAAAACTTACAATGCCTGAGTATGTACATGCTCGTACTTCTTTTTTAGCAGCTTTGTATCCTGATATTTCTATTGACAGACTTAGAGCTAAAAAAATAATCACAGATGATGGCTTATATACTAATGATATTGTTGAGGCACTTAAAACTTTTGGGCAAAGAAGTCATGTCTTAACTGTTCCTATAAACAGAATAAATGAGATTCCAGCATATAGAAATACTATGCTAACTCACAGTTGTGAAATTTCGGTTGATGGGAATAAATTTAAAGCGTATAACGCAGATGATAAATTACCCAAAGGGAGGGTTTTTATTAAATATCCCGATGGTAGAGTGTATGAGGGTAATTTTGTTAATGGATTGGCAAATGGAAAAGGCAAGATGAATTATCCCGATAGTAGAGTGTATGAGGGTAATTTTGTTAATGGATTAGCAAATGGAAAAGGCAAGATGAGTTATCCCGATAGTAGAGTGTATGAGGGTAATTTTGTTAATGGATTAGCAAATGGAAAAGGTGCGTTGAAACACAAGAATGGAATCATTGATTCTGGTATGTTTAGCAATGGATTATTAAATGGCGAAGGTCAAAAAACTTACCCTATAAAAAAAATGTATAATATTGATAGGTGCGTAGGTACATTTCTAAATGGTGAATTACATGGTAAAATAAAAGTTTATCCGAATCAAAAGTACCCTGGGAACTATATTACACGTGACGCTTTAGATTACTATGAAGCTGACTTTAAACATGGTAAAAAAACAGATGGCATCTTGACTTATGGTTTAGGAAAAAATAATTTAGTTAATTTTAGTTATGATAAAGATGGTAACTTAACTGATTTACATTTAGATTCTAGCACTTATAAATATAAAATTAAAATAGTGGATGAGAATACTAAGCTTATTAATGAGAAGAATAATGATACATTAAATTTTAAAACAAATAAATTAATAACTTTTCTAAACAATATTGGTTATAATAATTCTTCTACAAGAAAAGACAGCGAAGTTTGTTCTTTTAGTATCAGTGATTTAAGGTTTTCTGAAATCAGAGACATTTCAACTAGAATAGGTTCATTTGTATCAAGGCTTTTTGAAGAAAAAAGATTAGAATCTATTGATACAGTTGATGAGTTATGGAAACAAATTTCAAAAAATACAGCTGAGGTTTTTGATTTTTCACTAGATTATAGAGAATTTATTAAAAGTGATAAATTTATATCAGGTTTTAATCCGAAAATTCTTTTAAAAACTCCTGACTATAACAGAAAAGAAGTAACTGTTATAAAACAATATTTTAAATATTTGCAGGTTTCTGTTCATCCTGATAAGTTGCTATCTAAGATGAAGACAGATTTGGAAAATAATGCTGCAACTAAAGCACAAGAAGCCTTTAAGGAGCTGTCTCAATACATAAATAGCATTAAATCAGTTAGTAAAGTGGAAGAAGATTCAGTAACAATAGACTTTAAAAAATTTAAGACTCTTTTATCTAAAGCAAATAATTATTTAGATATGAATTTTCAGATATTAAATAAATTTATTATAGAGATTTTAGCAAGAAGTTAAAGTATTGCATAAGAACCTGCTCTCATTTAATAATGCCACTTTTTATAAGTGGTATTATTTTTTAAGTATATTTCCTCTAATAAACTGTAAATTCTATAATACCAATCCCATTTTTTAATTATACGTCATGATTCACGCCTTATGTACTATTCGTACACGGAGTTGTTCATCATTTAATCTAATTAAATCTGGAATTGGTATAAGTTAACAACAATAAAATCTATATTAAGGACTCGAGTATGCTAAAATTCGATAGTTTATATTAAAAAATATCAAAAATATGGTTATTCGTAATAATGTTAAGTTTACTCATGCGAGTTTTGAGTACTATGTTTTGCATATAGGGTTAGCTACTGATTTATCCCAAGTTGAGTCAAAGCTAATTGATTTTATTGGCAGTAGTAATCATAAAGAAAATATTGTATTATCATTTGATGATGATCTTAATCTAGAAAGTATTACTAAAATTGTAGCAGCAATAAGTAAAATCACAATCAAGTTAAAAATACAGCTACATTCAATCTTAGAAAATAGAGTCATTCATGATGATAAAATATTAAATTTTCCGGTAATTAATTTTCCTAAATCTTCAAAAAAACCCGAGGTTTTATTTAATAAAACCTTAATAATAAACGAACCGATACGCAGCGGTATGCGCATTATAAATGATGGTGATATTGTGGTTACTAGTTTTGTTTCTAATGGTGCAGAAGTTATTGCAACAGGTAATATTCATATATACGGAGAATTAAAAGGCAAAGCAATTGCTGGTAGTGCTGGAGATAAATCAGCAAAGATTTTTGCGTTGAAATTTACTCCAGAGCTAATATCAATTGGCGGAATATATCGGGCAATTGATACCAAAATTCCAGAAAATCTATTAAATAATGCAGTAATGGTAAGTTTAGATGATAAATCTCGGTTAAGTATTGTTGCAGTAAAAATCTAAGAACCTGTTTAGTGTTTTTAATCGTAATATTATAATAGTAATTTAGCAGTCAGATAGGAGTAAAATTATATGGCAAAAGTGATAGTTATCACTTCAGGAAAAGGTGGGGTTGGTAAAACAACAACCTCAGCAAGTTTTGCATCTGGTTTAGCTCTAAAAGGGTTTAAAACAGTTGTAGTAGATTTTGATATTGGATTGCGTAATTTGGATCTAATTATGGGATGCGAAAGACGTGTTGTTTATGATTTTGTTAATGTAGTACAAGGTGAAGCGACATTACACCAAGCATTGATAAAAGATAAGAATTGTGACAACCTTTATATTCTAGCAGCATCACAAACAAAAGATAAAGAAGCTTTGACTCAAGATGGTGTGGGTAATGTTATTGATGAACTATCTAAAGATTTTGATTATATCGTATGTGATTCGCCAGCAGGAATCGAAAGAGGATCTTTTTTGGCTTTATACTTTGCTGATGAGGCTATTGTTGTGACTAACCCAGAAGTATCTTCGGTACGTGATTCTGACCGCATACTAGGAATTTTATCATCTAAATCAAAGCGTGCAGTGGAGGGTAAGAGTAAGATTAAAGCTCATCTATTAGTTACTAGGTATAATCCAGAACGTGTAGAAAATGGTGAAATGCTATCAGTTAAAGATATAGAAGATATTTTAAGAATTCCATTAATTGGTGTAATACCAGAATCAACAGATGTATTACAAGCTTCAAATACTGGTGTACCTGCAATAAACCTTAAAGAAACGATTGTATCAGAGGCTTATTGGGATGTGATTGGACGCTTTTTGGGTGAAGATAAGGAGCTGAGGTTTGTAAATGCTCCTAGAAAAGGGTTCTTTCAACGAATATTTGGTGGGGGTAACTAAGAATGTCATTATTAGATATGTTTTTTGGTCGTAAAAAAATATCAGCATCAGTTGCTAAAGAACGCTTGCAAATCATTTTAGCTCATGAGCGTGGTTCTAATGCTTTGGGTGAAATAGAACAATCACCTAGTTGGTTACCTCAATTACAACAAGAGTTAGTGGACGTGGTAGCTAAATATATACATATTGATAAAGAGGCTTTAAAAGTCCATATAGAAAAACGTGATAATTTAGAACTGTTAGAGATCAATGTAACATTACAGGATAAAGGCGAAAACAATGTCAGCAATAAAAAAACATCATAAATTAATTATACTAGGTTCAGGTCCAGCAGGATATACTGCTGCAATTTATGCCGCTCGGGCAAATCTAAATCCAGTAATAATAACAGGACTAGCTCAAGGTGGGCAGTTAATGACAACAACTGAGGTGGAAAACTGGCCAGCTGAGCATGGCGGTCACGTATTAGGTCCTGATCTAATGCAGAGGTTTTTAGAGCATTCAACCAAATTTGGTACTGAAATTATTTATGATCATATACATACAGCTAATTTGCAAGAAAAGCCATTTAAGTTAATTGGTGATTATGCAGAATATACCTGTGATGCCTTAATTATTGCAACTGGAGCAAGTGCTAAATATCTAGACCTACCTTCAGAAACCAAATTCTCTGGGCGTGGAGTGTCTGCCTGTGCTACATGTGATGGTTTTTTCTATAAAGATCAAGAGGTGGTAGTAATAGGTGGTGGAAATACTGCAGTTGAAGAAGCTCTTTACCTGGCTAATATTTGTAGTAAAGTAACTTTAGTACATAGACGGGATAGTTTTAAAGCAGAAAAAATCATGGTTGATAGAATGATGCATAGAGTTAAAGAAGGCAAGATATTCCTTGAAACTAATGCCAATTTGGATGAGGTTTTAGGTGATGATCGCGGAGTTAATGGGGTGAGACTAAAATATAACGATGGTAAGTTAAAAGATATTAGTGTTACTGGGGTATTTATAGCTATTGGGCATAAGCCAAATACTGATCTATTTATTAAGCAATTAGATATGCAGCATGGATATATTATCACTAAATGTGGTCGTGATGGAGATGCAACCGCAACAAGTATTCCTGGGGTTTTTGCTGCAGGTGATGTACAGGATATGATTTATAAGCAAGCTGTAACTTCATCTGGCACTGGCTGTATGGCAGCATTAGATGCTGAAAAATATCTAGATAGTTTTTAAGTATGATAAAAATCGGCCAAGGATTTGATTTACATAAATTAGTAAACGATAGACCTTTAATTATAGGCGGAGTAATAATCCCTTTTGATAAAGGGTTATTGGGGCATTCGGATGCAGATGTATTATTACATGCAATAACTGATGCCTTAATTGGAGCTGCTGGGTTGGGTGATATCGGAGCAATTTTCCCAGATACAGAAGATAAATATAAAGATGCAAATAGCCGTACTTTTTTGCGAGAAATTGGTCATAAGTTAAAATCAGAGCATGGATATATGGTTAACAATATTGATGCGACAGTTATTATAGAAAAACCTAAACTACGTGAATATATAGACTTAATGCGCCAGAATATTGCTGATGATTTAGAAATACATCTAGAGCAAGTAAATATCAAAGCAAAAACTTCAGAGGGTATTGGCATTGTTGGACAAGGTTTGGCAGCTATTGCGCAAGCAGTAGTATTATTAATTAAATAAAGAGAGTATATAAAATTATGCAAGTTAAAAAAATAAGCAAATTTATTATTGGCGCAATCTGTGGTTCTTTAGTTACACTAGGAGTATATTCTTTTGCAGGTAATGATGTACCCTCAAATTCTAAAAGCCTTGATTCTGTTTCAATTCCAGTAGATGAAATCAATAATTTTGCTAAAGTATATGCAATTACAAAAAACTACTATGTCGAAAGTGTTGCTGATCCTAAATTAATTAAAGGTGCGATTAATGGAATGTTAACTAATTTGGATCCTCATTCTATGTATTTAGATCAAACCGATTTTAAACAGTTATCTGAAATGACAACTGGATCCTTTGCTGGGTTAGGTATTGAGGTTAGTCGTGATAAAGGTGGTGATGGAATAAAAGTTGTTGCTCCAATTGATGGTACTCCTGCGTATTACGCAGGGATAAAAAGTGGCGATTTAATAGTAAAAATTGATGATCAGCCAGTATATGGAATGACATTAGATGAGGCTGTTAAAAAGATGCGCGGTAAAGCTAATACAAAAGTAAAAATTACTATTTCACGTAAAAATGAGCTAAAGCCATTAAACTTTAATATTGTACGCGCGGTTATACAAGTTCATAGCGTAAAATATACAATGCTAACACCTAATATTGCATATATTAGAGTAACTGATTTTCAGCAAGATACAGTATCAAATTTAAAAAGTATTTTGGCTAATCTCTATAAACAACATCATGACTTAAAAGGTTTAGTTTTAGATTTAAGAGATAATCCAGGAGGGTTACTACAGGCCGCTGTTGGTGTTTCTAGTGCTTTTCTACCAGATAATAGCTTAATTGTATATACTGATGGTAGAGCCCCAAATTCAAAACAAAAATATTATAATAAACTTGATGATTATTCAATTGATTCAAGTGGAGATAATTCACTATCATCCTTACCTGCAGTATATAAAACTCTGCCAATGGTTGTTTTAGTGAATCAGGGTACAGCCTCTGCTTCCGAAATTGTTTCTGGAGCTTTACAAGATTATAAACGTGCGAAAATCATTGGTACAAAAACTTTTGGAAAAGGTTCAGTACAGACTGTTATTCCATTATCACAAGATACAGCTGTTAAATTAACTACAGCTCTTTATTATACCCCTAATGGGCGCTCTATTCAAGCACGTGGAATAAAGCCAGATGTAATTGTACAAAGCGAGTATGGTGATTTATTAGATAGCTGGAATATGTCTGAAGCATCTTATAATAATCATTTAATTAATCCAACAATGGTTGGTGCATTAAACAAAGCAGATACAACGCCAGTAATTATGCCTCCAAAGCAGATTCAAACACAATCGGAACTAGATGCTATGTATAAAGCACAATTAACTAGAATGCCTAAAGTAGTAAACCAAAATCTAGCCACTGTAGATATGAAAAGTGATTTTCAGTTACAATGGGGGGTAAATATTCTTGAGGGTAAGCCATTACCTGCTAATGTAAAAAGTGTACTTACTAAATAATTTTTTTAATAATGAAGGGGGAATAAACCTGAAAAATATTAAATTAAATGGCAACTTGATAGCTATTGCAGCTGCAGCTGCTTTTGCTGTCTTGCCTGCTGTATCTCATGCGGCATATTCTTCTACGGCACAATCTGGATCTCAATCATCTAATGGATGCAAATCAAAAGTTTCCAGCATTGCATCTAAATAATAAGTAATATTAAAACATTAGAAAGGGGCTAACTTATGCCCCTTTTAATTTATCTGGTCTTATTATGCAAGCAATAAATCGTCCATTTTTAGGTTTTGGCTTAGGATTAAGGGCAGAGCATTATAAAGATATTCTAACTACCAATCCTAGTATGTCATTCGAATATTCTTGGGATAAAAACGCACAAGATTTTTTATAACCTCTTATATCTTGGGTATTTATTATGATAAAATCTAGAGGTAAGGTTAATGAATAAGGATTGATATGAATGTTATAATTCTAGGAGCAAATGGGCAGTTAGGTTATGATTTGGTTAAAGTTTTAGCGGGAAATTTAGACCGAAGTTTTAATATTGTAGGAATTAGCCGTATCCAATTTGATGCTTCTTATGATATGTATAAAATTGAAGAAAAGTTATTAAAATATAGCCCAAATATTATTATTAATTGCATAGCTCTTACCAATGTTGATTGGTGTGAAACTAATTCACAACAGGCATTGCAGATTAACTCTGATTTTGTGTACCATTTGGCACAGTTTTGTAATAATTATAGGGTTATTTTAATGCATATTTCAACTGATTATGTATTTGATGGCATTAAAGAAACAGCATATAAAGAACATGATCAAACAGCTCCACAAAATATATACGGCTTATCTAAATATTTAGCAGAAGGCATAATAACAGCTTATCATGATAGATCTTTTATTTTTCGGGTTTCGGGGTTATTTGGTAAACAGGGTGCTTCTGGCAAAGGAGGTAATTTTATTACTACTATACAACGATTAATACAAGAAAAAGACAAAATTGATGTAATTGTTGATCAAGTATCAAATCCAACTTCCACTATAGCTATTGCCAGATGTATTTTACATTTTATTATGCATAAAGTTAATGATTATGGTTTGTATCACTGTGTAAGCAATGACTCTTGCAGTTGGTATGATTTTGCTCGAGAGATTGCATTATTATCGCATTTAGATGCAGATAAAATATCTCCTATAGAATTTAAAGATTATAAATTTAAAGTACATCGTCCGCAAAATAGTGTATTATCTATAGATAAATTATCACATTATTACTCTATGCCAAGCTGGAGGGAGAGCTTAATTGAATATTTTTCAGAATAAGTATATAAGAAATTGTTTAGAATCTTCTAATCTATTAAAAAAAGCACGGAATTAGAAATGAGGATTTTATTTATTAAGCGTGGAGCAATAGGTGACGTTTTAATGACTACTCCATTAGTTCGCCAAATTAAGCAATTATATCCTGAAGCTCAACTAGATTATTGTGTATCTAAATCATGCCAAGTGGTTTTACGTGATAACATATATATAAGGAGTGTAATTGCATTAGATGATTCTGATTTTTCAATAAAAGGCTTATTTAAGTTTATTAAGTTTGTATATTCAATAAAGAAACAATACGATTATGTTTTTATTTTAGGTAAAAGTTGGCTAGTAAATTTAGTTTTTAAGGTTATACAAAGTAAATTAATTGGGTTTTCTCGTGAGAAAATATCAATGTATCTATTAGATAAATATGTGCTTTACAATGATGTCACTAAATATCAGGTGCTATATTATCTGGATTTATTATCAATTAGTGGTTTAGGAATGGCTAATTATAATAATGTAGCAATGGATTTAGTGATTCCTGATACTGATAAAAAAATAGTTAAAGATTTATTAAATTCTTTAGCAATAAAGCAGTTTGTGGTAGTTACCAATAGCGGTGGCAACAATGCTTTTGAACATAATGGTATACGTATGTTACCTCAAAATAAAATTATGGCATTGTTAAAGCATTTATTACAGACAAATACAGTTATTTTACTAGGCAGTGGGGTTGATATAGATAATTATAATCAATATGTAAAAACCTTAAATACTACAATTGGTCTGATTAATTTGGCGGGTAAGTTAAAAATTTCTCAAAGTACTTATTTATTAAGCTTAGCGCAGCATTTTTATGTTACAGATTGTGGAGCAATGCATTTGGGGTTTATTGCAGGCATTGATAGCAAAATGACTTGTTTTTTTGGTCCAACAAATCCACAACATATTGTGCCAGCTAATACAAAATGTAAAGTAATTTGGGATGATGCAGATATTTTTAATGAAAAATACCAATTATATGGTAATATCGGGGGTGTAGGCACGAAATATTTTCAAAGATTAGAAATAAATGAAGTTGTATAGTTATGCCAAAAAAATCATACATATATTAAGTACAAAATTTCTGTATAGAGATAATTTTATAAAACCAAATCTATACTTATTTAATATTAAACAAACAGATATACCCAGAGTAAAGTGCATTTTTTTTGAATTAGACAGTGATGAGTACATGCATCTTGGCGATCACTTATTTTTCTTGCCCTTAATAAAATCTTTTATTGATTCGGGGTATGAAGTTGATGTGCGTACAACAAAAGCTATGCATGATTTATTTAAAATGCTTAACTTAAATGTTGTAGAAGCACCAAAACCATTAGATGCATACGACCTAATTATTAGTCGCTTTGAACTAATTCAACGAATAAAAAACTATAAGTCTTTATTATTGGATGTAAGCAAAAACTTAACCCAACCAATTTGTGATCAAATGTTAGCTGAGTTTGGGAAGTATTTTAAGCTTAAGGCATATATAAAACCAGATTTTATGATATTTTATAATAAAGATATTTTAAAGAAATTTAATTTACCCACTGATAAAAAATTAGTATTTTTTAATTTATACTGTGATGCATCATCTTATCTTATAACCCAAGCTAAAAAAAACCAATTAATAAATTTTGTAAAAGAATATGCAAATAATCCGAACTATGCTGTTGTTTTTGTTGGTGGAAAATCAGATAAAGAAAAAGATAAAAATCTTTATGATTTTAATTTTATTGATTTACGGGGTAAAACTACGGTTATAGATATTTTTGCGTTAGTGGGGGCATCTAGTGTAGAATATTATATTGGGTTTGATGCTTTTATTATGCATGTTTTTAGTTTATTAAATAAACGCAGCTTTGTTGTATTTAGGGGTAGGCTAACAAAACAACAAGATAATATGTTAAGAAAATACCACGTAAATTTATTTAATGAAGATCACACTGTCACCCTACTTAATTAACAGGTTCTCAATTAAAGTTTTTAGAGTTTATTATAACAAATGAAAAGAAAAATTGTTACTTTAGCACATTATTACACCATCCCTGAAGTTCAGCAAATGGCTGATAAAGTTGGTGATAGCCTAGAATTAGCATTATATGCAAAAAATTGCGATGCTGATGTTATTGTTTTTGCTGGTGTTAAATTTATGGCAGAAACTGCAAAAATTATAAATCCCAGAGCAAAAGTTATTTTGCCAGATATGAACTCAACTTGTTCTTTAGTTACTATGACAGATATAGATTCTTTAAAAAAATGGCGTGAGTCATATTCAGATTATGAGCATGTAGCTTACATCAACTCATCTGCACAACACAAAGCTTTATCTGATTGGATTGTAACCTCCCGTAACGTTGCTGATATAATTGCCCATCTTTATAGCCAAGGTAAAAAAGTTATTTACTCCCCAGATCGTAATATGGGAGCTTATTTAAACTTTGAATATGGTTATGAGATGCCTCTTTGGAGTGCAGTTTGTGAGGTTCATGATAAGTTTAATAAAGAAGAGCTAGTTAAATTAATGAATAGCATTACTGGAGAAAAATATCTAATTTCTCATCCAGAAAGCCCATTACCAGTATTGCATGAATCTCACTTTATTGGTTCTACCTTTAGCTTACTAAATTGGGTAGTTAATTTCTCAGGAGATATTTCAGCTGTTATTTTAGTTGCAACTGAAGATGGTATCTTATACAATATGCGAACGGCTCGTCCAGAACTAGATATTCGTCAAGCACCTATATATAATGGTTGTCAATGTAATTCATGCCCTTATATGAAGCTAAATACCGTAGCATCAGTAGCTGCAGCGCAGCGTGAAGAGCGTGGTCTAGTAATTGATTATTTATCTGATGAAGTAATGGCTAAAGCTGCTATACCTATAAAACGTATGCTTGATTTTAGCTTATAGTTAACTACTAAGTCTCATGTTATATGAAAAGCATCGTCATTAAGAGGGTTTGAAAAACCCAGAGCAATCTTTAATAATATGTGCTTAAGGATTATTTACGAAATCTTACGACTTTTTGTAATGATTGCCAAGTGGTAACAATTCAAAGAAAATACCAGCATTTTTGCTGGTATTTATAATTGTGCTTGGTATTATTTATTTTGATTTGTATTTGATGTTTGTTTTACTGCAGCTAACGCTGTAGTTACAAACCCTGCAATATCTGCTAAATTAGATGGTAATATAATGGTATTGTTAGTTTTAGCTAGATTACCAAATCTCTCAATATATTGTTGAGCTAAGATTTGATTTACTGCCAACTCTCCACCACCTGAATCTATAGCTGCTCCAATTAGTTTAATGGCCTCTGCATTTGCTTGAGCAATAGCTAAAATAGCTTGGGCTTCACCGACTGCTTTATTGATAGTGGCTTGCTTTTCTCCTTCAGAGCGTTGAATAGAGGACATTTTATCACCTTCTGCGATATTAATATTTCCTTGGCGTTCGCCTTCGGAGCGGAATATCTTTGCTCTTTTTTCTCGTTCTGCTGTAATTAGTTCTTGCATAGCATTTAAGATATGTTGAGGAGGTTGTATATTTTTAAGTTCATAGCGTAATACCTTAACCCCCCAATTGAGTGATGCTTGGTCAACTGATGATACGACATGCTTATTAATGTCCTCACGTTCTTCTAATGTTTTATCTAGTTCCATTTTACCGATTACTGAGCGTAATGTTGTTTGGGATAATTGTATAATAGCCGCAATAAAGTTATTAGTACCATAGGTTGCAAGTTTAGCATCAATTACTTGAAAGTAAACTACACCATCAATTGCTAGTTGGGTATTATCTTTAGTAATACATACCTGTTCTGGAACAACCATAGGAACCTCACGCATATCGTGGATAACAACGAGCTTATCTACAAATGGTATCAAAAAATGTAGCCCTGGATTTAGTGATAAATGATAACGTCCTAGACGCTCCACAATTCCTACCCGTTCTTGAGGAATAATTTTTATACTAGTCCTAACAAACAATACGATACATATAATAATAGCTGCTAATAATCCAAACTGAATTATTACATTATTAATCGCTTCAATATTCATGATTTATCCCTATTTTAATTATTTGTTAACTTCAAGTTCACTACTACTAAACTTGGTTATTTTTAGTTTGTCGCCAATTTGGGGTAGGTAAGTAGTATCGCCTTTTAGGCGTGCATTCCAATAGCTACCGCTATATAAAACCCTTATCATTCCATTTTGGACTTCTACCACCTCTACTAGTTGTCCAATATGCTCTACGGACATTTTACCATTATTATTATGCTTGCGTTTATATAATTTAACAAGTAAGGTGCCAATAAATGTAAATAAAACGGCCAATAAAACCACAATGGTCCAATTATCAAATTTTAAGGCAAATAAACTAGCAAGAATGAATGCCGCTCCAATAACTAGTAAATAAAATGTGGTAGTTACAATTTCAATGGATATTAATATTAATCCAAAAATTAGAAAAAAATAGAAACTAGACATATGCTGACTCCAAAAATACTTGGTAGACTAATTGTAGCATATATGAAAAACTATTATTTATTTATTTATAATTCTGTATTTTACACAGCCAAATTTAAGGCTATTTTAAATCTGGGTTATCAATTTTATAGATATCTGGTCTAAATTGTAAATTTCCTGATTCATCAACCCAGGAGGTAAAATAAACAACATGGATATCTTCTGGCATGCGCAAGGTTACAATTTTTCGTTTGCCAGAATCCATTTGAGATTCTATATCATCTAGAGTATATCGCGTCTGATTTTTAAGTAAATATCCTGCAAGTTCTAGTGGCTTACTAATTCTTATGCAGCCATGGCTATAGTCACGACGTTGATTTTTAAATAAATTACGTTCTGGGGTGTCGTGTAAATAGATTCCACAATCATTAGCAAAAACAAATTTAATTTTGCCTAGAGAGTTTTGTTCTCCAGGTTGTTGTCTAAAAATATAATCAAAATTTAATGAGGTTATTTTACTCCAGTCTATACTCTCAGATTTTACAATATTTTGGCTACCAACTTTATTTTTATAGGTAATAATATTTTTTTTCTGTAGATAATCGGGTGATTCGCGTAATTTAGGTAGTATATCTTTAATCGCAATAGTTTTTGGGATATTCCAATATGGATTAACCTCAATATAAGAGATTTGGCTATCTAAAATACAACTCTTGGTACCTTTTTTACCTACAATAATTGACATATGGCTAACTACATTACCACTTTCAATTATATTTAAAGAAAAATCAGGAATGTTTACCCAAATATAATGTTCACCCAAGTTATCAGGTAAGTAGCGCATACGGTCCATATTCATAGAAATTATTTTAATTAGTTCATTAATGGGGGTATTAAGAGCATCTAAAGTTTTTTTATCCACCATGCCAGTAACTTTTAGCCAATTATTTTGTTGAAATTGTAATATTGCTTTCTTGGTTTCTTTACTGTAAATAGAGATATTCTGGGTTTGAGACTCTTGTAGTTCACCTGTTGCAATTAGCCTATTATTTAATATCTTGACTCTTGAGCCCTTATCTCCAATTTTGAGGGAGTTGCCATTAGGTGTTTTTTTTAGCCCACCATTTTGCCATATTTTTTGATATTTATTTAGTTGTTCTCTAAGTTTATTATAGCCTTCATATTTAGGTGATACTGCGAGCATTGCAAAGCTTAAATTTTGGGTTTCAATAGTTTTATTTAATAAGCTTGTTAAATTAAAATTGCGTTTTTTAATAATCCAGCCAGGGTATACTCTTTGGGTATTAATTTTACCAAATGCTAGGTTAGAGGTATAAAGTAAAAAAGCATTAGTTAGGGTTAACTCAAAATCAGCCTGTAATTTTAGTGATTTGTTGTTATGTTTTATTTGCTCAAGCAGTAAATCGATTTTACTAATATGATATTCATCAAGGTTTAGGCCTTCTTGATTAGCATTTTTAAGGATACTAATAAGTTCAACAGCCAGTGGCGTTACTTGATTATTTGTTTGCCATACCGGGGTAAATTTATTGCCTATATAAAAAGCACTAACTAATATGGTATCACAGCGTTTTTTATCATAGCAATAAGCTCTTGTAGGGGCTTGAGAATTAATACGTTGGTTTAATATTGTGGTTAATTTAGTAGTTGTTTCATCTGCAGATGGTTCTTGTTTTAATAGGTTTACATCTAAGGATTTGGTTTCAGATGCATTATTATTAGAGGAGCCTTCTATGACAGCACTTTCAAGTGCCTCACTTTTAAGTGTACCACTTTCAAGTGTTACGCTTTCAGGGGTATCTGCAAATAAAGGTATGGCATATAAGCTAAAAAATAAAAGCAGTGAGTAAAAGAAAATTTTGCGTTGTTTCATAGTTAATTAATACTTTTAAAAATCTAACAACAACTTTGGTGGGGCGTGAGAGGCTCGAACTCTCGACAAACGGATTAAGAGTCCGCTGCTCTACCAACTGAGCTAACACCCCATATGAGAACATATTATAGCATTATTTATACTATGTTCGTGGAGAAAATCTAAGAATTTTTTCATTATCAGGGAGTTCTATATTTATTTTATCTTTCCAAGCATGGGCGTAAAATAACTCAATGGTTAGGGGTATTTTACCATTTTGGCTTAATTGTTCAAAATTATTCATGATTTTTTTGATACGTTCTTTAGTTATGAAACTATATTTATTAGTTGCTGCCCCACAACCTATTATACGAATATCGGATAATAATTGTTGAGCTGATGTGTATTCAAGGGTAATATATTCTAGATCGGTAACTGGATTTTTGAATCCTAGCTTAACTAAGATATCACCAATAATATGCATATCGGGGAAATTGTAAGTATTTAAGCCAATTGTGCGGAGTTGCTTTAAACTATCTACGCCAATACCTGTTACTAAAAAACAACCATTTACCTTTAAAACTCGGCGAATTTCTTTAAAATAAGATTCCAAATCAGTTATATACGGGAGAGTTAAATTTGACCACACTAAATCCATAGTTTGGCTTTGTATGGGTAAGGATATAGCATTTGCACATATGTTTTGTGAGTTGTTGTAAAATATTTTTTTTATAAAGTTTAATTTAGATTTATATTCTTTGATTACATTAATAGCGATATCTAATTTATATAGATTAGCTCTAGGGAATCTTTGCTGAAGATAATTTGCATCTATATTAAGTCCGCTACCAATATCAAGTATGGTTTGAGGCTGGATTTTGATATAATCTAGCCTTTCGGACATTCGTTTTGCGGTTTCATTAAATATAAAATCTAGAGATTTTATATTTAATGCTTGTTGATTAAGTTTATTTGTGATTAATTTATAATTATTATGCATTCTTTATTCATTAAAATTAAGTATTTTTTAAATATAAAAATATATTCTTGGCATTATTGTAAACTATGTGGAATATTAAATGGTAAATTAATCTGTAATGATTGTTTTTCTATTTTATCTAAAGTTGCATTAGATATTATACCTGTGACTGATAACTGGTTTTTTGACAAACTATATCCAAGCTTTGTATATCAAAATCCATTACCTAAAGTGCTACATAAATTCAAATATGGTAAAAATCTTAGTTTATCTTGGAGCTTAGGTTATTTATTATATTCTAATTTAAAAAATTTAGATATGGATTCTATTGATTATATTATTCCAGTCCCTATCCACCCATTAAAAAAGAAGAAAAGGGGTTTTAATCAAGTTTTACGCATGCTTGACTACTATATAGCATATAGTAATAAAATTCCAGTCAGATTAGATATTGTGTCTAAAACTCGGCAAAGCCATACTCAAGTTAATTCATCTTTTAGTGAAAGAGTAAAAAATGTATATAATACATTTCAAATATTAAAAAATGTACAAAATAAACGAATTCTTATTGTAGATGATGTATTTACAACTGGTGCTACCGTTAATGAGTTATCTAGGATACTAAAAGAGGCTGGGGCTACCAAGGTAGAAATATATTGTTTAATGCGTGTTTAAATAATAAACCTCAACTAATGTTGAGGTTTATTATTTTAATCATTCAGTAATAAACTAATAGACTCTTCATTATTTATTCTACGTATGGTCTCAGCAACTAATGCCGAAATAGATACGGTTCTAATCTTAGGTGAGTTATTATTAGTAAAAGGGATAGTATCAGTTATAACAACTTCATCTAAAATAGAATTATTAATGCGTTCAATCGCATTGTTAGAAAATACCGCATGTGTAGCATAAGCATATACTTTTTGTGCTCCACGAATTTTTAATGCTTCGGCGGCTTTGCATAATGTATTGGCAGTATCTATCATATCATCAACTATTATACAGTTTTTACCACTAACATCCCCAATAATGTTCATTACTTCGGCTACATTAGCTTTAGGACGACGTTTATCTATAATCGCCATATCCACATGTAGGGCTTTAGCAAAAGCACGAGCGCGAGCAACACCACCTGTATCAGGTGAAACAACCATTAGGTTTTCATTATATTTATTGCTTTTTATATCTTTTAAGAGCACTGGGCTGGCATAAATATTATCCACAGGAATATCAAAAAATCCCTGAATTTGATCAGCATGTAAATCAATAGTTAATACGCGATCAATCCCCGCTGTAGTTAGCATATTTGCAACTAAGCGTGCAGATATTGGTACTCTTGCAGAGCGCGGGCGTCTATCTTGTCTGGCATAACCAAAATATGGAATAGCTGCAGTAATGCGACCTGCTGAGGCACGTCTTAAAGCATCAGTTAAGACTAATACTTCCATTAGGTTATCATTAGTCGGAAAACACGTTGGCTGCAAAATAAATACATCAGCCCCACGAACATTTTCTAAAATTTCTACTGAAATTTCACCATCGCTAAATTTAGTAACCGAAGCTTGCCCAGTTTCTATTTCTAGACAATTTGCTACTTTTTTAGCAAATTCTGCGTTTGCATTACCTGTGAAAATCATTAGATTTTTACGAACTAACATTAGTGAACCCCTTTTTAATTTAACAACTAATACCAAGCCCATTTTTAATTATACGTTATGTTTAGCACCTTATATACTATAATGTACACGGTGCTAAGCATCATTTAGTCTAATTAAATCTTGACTTGGTATAAAAAATAAATGTAGACGAAATGATGAAGGTAATAAAAAAGCGCATGTTGCTATATATTTTGTATTTATATAACAAACATGCGCTTTTAGCGTATTGGCAGGGGAGGCAGGGATCGAACCTGCGAATGTCGGAATCAAAATCCGATGCCTTACCACTTGGCGACTCCCCTATAACTTTTCATTATATACCAAATTTAAATGATGGTATATAAGATTTATTAAACACTGCTACCACTGCTGTAGTGGAGAATGCTGTAAACTCTTAACAAGGTAGGTATTATAACGAGATTCTAGAGTTTTTGCAACTTTTTTTGCAATATTTTTTTCAAAAAATGATAGATAAAGCACACTTCCAGAGCCAGTCATGCTGGGAGTTCCAAACTCCCGCAATTCATTTGCTATGCTTTGTAATTGTGGATATAAATTTATAGCAACAGGAAATAAATCATTTGCTTTATGTGTAATTAGCCAATCTGTATTTATTTTTTCAGCATCAATTACATCTGTGTTTATTTTTAGATGCTCAAAAATATTGCGAGTAGGAATATGAAAAGTTGGTTTTATCAGCACAAAATATTGTTCCGGGATAGCAACAGGGCTTAATAAATCACCAATTCCAACAGCAATGGCATTTTGGCCGTAAATAAAAAATGGAACATCAGCACCAAGAGAGGCACCTAATTGCATTAGTTTATCTCTAGGTATATTACATCCCCATAAATTATTTAAAACCATCAGTACTGTTGCCGCATTTGAGCTGCCTCCACCAAGACCTGCACCTGATGGGATAGTCTTTTTAATTTTTATATTTGCGCCTAAAGATAAGCCACTATATTCTTGCAATAAAATAGCCGCTTTATAAGATAAATCAGTATAAAATGGCCATGCTTGATTATGTTCAATTAAAGATATTTTCTTATCTTCAGTTATTTGTATACTTACTTCATCAAATAAATCAATTAAACAAAATACAGTTTTTAGTAAATGATATCCATCTGCTCTTTTTCCAGTAATTTTTAGCCCTAAATTTAATTTAGCAGGTGATAAATAAGTCGCAAACCTTTGATTAGTAGCCATATATATTACTTCATGAGTTCTATAAGTGAATCAAATGATTTTTCAAAAGACTTTAAGCCATCATTTTGTAGAGTTTGTCCTAGCTGTTGCATATCTACATATTTTTTTATTTGATCTAGAACTTTAGGTGCTTTTTCAATATCTTTAGTTAAACGAGACCCAGCTTTACCGTGGTCTCTAAAAGCATTTAGAGTTTCATCAGGTACCGTATTTATGGTTTCCATACCTATTAACTCTTCAATATATAGGGTATCGCTGTATTTGGGGTTTTTTGTTCCTGTACTTGCCCATAAGAGATACTGACCTATTGCTCCAGCTTTTTTTAGTGGCATAAAAATGGCACTAGAAAATATTTCTTGATAAATCAAATATGCGGTTTTTGCTAAACTAATAGCGCATTTACCTTGTAATTCTTCTGGAAGTTTAGGGTCAACTGCTGTATCAACGCGAGATAGAAAAAAACTAGCAACTGATTTAATATGTTTTAAGTCCAAACCTTCTTTAAACCTACGTTGTAATCCATTTATGTATGCCTGCCATGTATCTACTACTTGATCTAATGAAAAAAGTAAAGTTATATTGACATTTATGCCTAGATAGATTAGTTCTGTTAGTGCGGCTATTCCGGCTTTTGTAGCAGGGATTTTTATCATTAGATTAGGGCGGTTAATCTCATGCCAAAGCCTTTTTGCAGATTCAATTGTTGCTATTGTATTATTCGCAATGTGTGGTGATACTTCAAAACTCACATATCCATCTTCTTTATTTGTCCCATTGTATGTTGGCATAAAAAGGTCACAAGCCATTTTTATATCAGGAATTACTAGATTTTCATAGCGTTGCTCTAGCTCCAGATGACTAGTTTTTAGTTTTTCCAAATCATGTTGATAGCGTTTATCTGCTGAAATTGCTTTGTGGAATATTGTAGGGTTTGAGGTGATTCCAGCAATACCGTCTTCATTTATTAACTTATTTAGACTGTTTGAATTAATTAACTCACGTGAGATGCTATCTAACCATATCTTTTGTCCAAAGTTCTTTATTATTTCTATTTTGCTTACCATTTAACAATCCTCTAACTGCATTTTATTACTATACTTAAAGTTAAGTATAGTATGTTATACTAATGCCATTAACTCTGTCAAAAAAATTAGTGCTATGTCAGGTTAAACTTGCATTTTTTAGGTGAAATTATGATTAATAATAGTATGTTAGATAAATTACAGATAAAAGAATGGTTAGAGTCAATAGATAACGTTATTGACTATGATTCTACGGATGGCGCTACTGAATTAGTAAAAACACTAGCTAATCGGTTAAAAAGTCGTACTGGAATTAATACATTAGAAACGGTATCTACCGATTATGTAAACACAATCCTATCTGGAGATGAGGTTTCTTATCCAGGTAATAAAATAATTGAAAATAAGCTATCTGCCTTGATTCGTTGGAATGCAACGGCAATGGTATTAAAAGCTAATAAAGTTAGTAGTGAGCTAGGTGGGCATATTGCTTCATATGCATCCTCTGCGAGTTTGTATGAAGTTGGATTTAACCATTTTTGGCAAGCACCCAATGGTGATAAGTATGGCGATATGGTATTTTTTCAGGGGCATTCTTCTCCTGGAATATATGCACGGAGCTTTATCGAAGGCAGGCTTAGTGAAGACAGGTTAACTAATTTTAGACAAGAGTCAGCTAAAGTTGGGCTATCTTCATATCCTCATCCGTGGTTAATGCCTGATTATTGGCAGTTTCCAACAGTTTCTATGGGTCTTGGTCCTTTAATGGCAATTTACCAAGCGCGTTTTATGAAATATATGGGTGATCGTGGTTTAATTAATGCTGATGGACGAAAAGTATGGTGTTTTATTGGTGATGGTGAGACTTCTGAGCCAGAAACTCTAGGTAATATTCATATAGCTTCAAGAGAAAATCTAGACAATTTGATTTTTGTAATTAATTGTAATTTACAGCGTTTAGACGGACCTGTTAATGGCAATGGTAAAATTATTCAAGAAATGGAAGGCTTATTTACTGGTGCTGGCTGGAAGGTAATTAAGATAGTTTGGGGCAAAGGTTGGGATAAACTACTGGCAAAAGATTCTTCAGGAAAATTAAAACAACTGATGATGCAAACTGTCGATGGTGAATACCAAATGTATCGAGCTCAGGATGGTGCATACATAAGGCAACATTTTTTTGCTAAATTCCCTGAAACTTTAGACTTAGTAAGTGATATGAGTGATGATGATATTTGGCAATTAACTCGTGGTGGGCATGATGTAGATAAAATATATGCAGCATACCATGAGGCCGTTAATAATCCACAAGGTAAGCCAGTAATTATCTTAGCCAAGACAATCAAAGGTTATGGCATGAAAGGTGAGGGTGAGTCACAAAATGTTGCTCATCAACAGAAAAAGCTATCAGTTGCAACGCTCAAGAAAATTTGTGAGAAATTTGCAATACCTTTAACTGATGCACAAATAGAAGAGTTACCTTTTTTAATGCCAGAAAAAGGCTCTGAAGAGCATGATTATTTACATTCACAGCGTACTAAATTAGGTGGGTATTATCCAATTCGTAAACCAATAAAAGTGAAATTAAATATTCCACCATTAAGTACTTTTGAGACTTTACTTAATGGTACTAAAGATCGTGAAATGTCTACTACTATGGCATTTGTTAGGATGCTTAATACATTAATAAAAGATAAAGAAATAGGCAAGCTTATTGTTCCTATTGTGCCTGATGAATCAAGAACCTTTGGTATGGAAGGTATGTTTAGGCAGCTTGGTATTTGGTCACATAAAGGTCAGTTATATACGCCTGAAGACTCGGGTCAGTTGATGTTTTATAAAGAAGAAGTAAAAGGGCAAATTTTCCAAGAAGGAATTAATGAGCCAGGAGCTATTTCAACATGGATTGCAGCAGCAACAAGCTATGCAAACCATGGTATGGCAATGCTTCCATTTTATATTTATTATTCAATGTTTGGATTCCAACGTGTTGGTGATTTAGCCTGGGCAGCTGGTGATATGCGTGCTCGTGGGTTTTTGATTGGTGGCACGGCTGGTAGAACAACCCTAAATGGCGAAGGTTTGCAGCATCAAGATGGGCATAGCCATATTCAATCTGGATTAATTCCAAATTGTGAAAGTTACGATCCTACCTTTGCTTATGAAGTGGCAGTGATTGTTCATCATGGCTTAAAAGAAATGTATGTTGAAAATAAAGACAAATTTTATTATATAACGGTGATGAATGAAAACTACCAACATCCAGAAATGCCAAAAGGTGTTGAAGATGGTATAATTCAAGGGTGTTATTTATTAAAAACTGTTAGTTCTAAACTTGCTGGTGAAAAAAACAATAAATTGATAGTTAATTTAATGGGTAGCGGGACGATATTCAGAGAAGTTATTGCTGCTGCGGATTTATTAGCCGAGGATTTTGGTATTGATTCTAATATATTCTCAGCTACTTCATTTAATAAATTACGTCGTGATGGCATGAATGTAACCAGACATAATATGCTGCATCCATTATCTGCACAACAAAAACCATTTATTACAAAACAATTAGAGACAACAAAAGCTCTTACAACTGTAGTTGCAACGGACTATGTGCGTAATTATGCAGATCAAGTGCGTGAGTATATTCCACATGATTACATAGTGCTAGGTACTGATGGTTATGGTCGCTCAGATTTTCGTGTAGCATTACGTGAGTTTTTCGAAGTAAATCGATATTATGTAGTGATAGCTGCATTAAGTGGATTAGTTAAGAATGGTTTAATTGAGGCTAAAGTTTTAGCTACTGCAATTAAAAAGTACAAGATTAATGTAGATAAACTAAACCCTTGGGAAGTGTAATTATACCAATCCCATTTTTTAATTATACGTCATGCTTCACGCCTTATGTACTATTCGTACACGGCGTTGTTCATCATTTAGTCTAATTAAATCTGGAATTGGTATTACTGCTCAGGTGGTCATCTTGAACTTAGATTGTTGTCACCCTGAGCTTGTTTCAGGGTCTAGATGCTGAAAAAAGTTCGGCATTACAGGTTTTGAGTCAGCATGACAAAACGCTGTAAATACTATATAATTTGATATGGTCTGATTAGTAACATAATTACGCATAATCGTAGTTATAACTTTACTCACCAGCATCAATTATTGCTACATTTTTTAGAAAGGAATAAATAGTGAAAACTATGCAAAAACAAAACCCTGATAATAGTGATTTTTTATACCCTAAACTATTTGCTGATTTAGAAAAGGCTAGATGGAGTATGGCTAATGATATTGCATGGGATAAGTTTGATCCTAGCCTTTTATCTGATGAACAAGCAAATACTATTAAAATGAATGCAATTACAGAGTGGTCAGCACTTCCTGCAACTGAGATGTTTTTGCGGGATAATGCTCATGATTCAGATTTCTCAGCTTTTATGTCGGTATGGTTTTATGAAGAACAAAAACACGCATTAGTATTAATGGAGTATTTACGTAGGTTTCGTCCTGACTTATTACCAACTGAAGCCGAGCTTCATGCGGTAAGGTTCACCTTTGATCCAGCTCCAGCATTAGAAACTCTAATGTTGCACTTTTGTGGTGAAATGCGGTTAACTCAATGGTATAAAAAAGCATCTGCTTGGCATACTGAGCCAGTAATTAAACAAATATATAAGACTTTATCTGCAGATGAGGCACGCCATGGTGGCGCTTATCTTAAATATATGAAAAAAGCTATTAATAAAGTTGGAAATCAAGCTAAAGTGGCTTTTGCTAAAATTGGAATTTTAATGGCATCTAGTGGTATTGCTGGTAAGCCTCTTCATCCTACCAATTTACATGTGAATAAAGATTGTTTTCCAAATGATACAGTACAAAGCAGATTACCTGACCCAAGTTGGTTAGATTACTGGTTGGATAAGCAAATCCAGTTTGGTAAAGATCAAGAAAAAATGGTGATTAGAACGATTTTTAATAATTTGTCAACTTTATTTAATGAAGTTATTGAAAATGTATCAGATTTAAATAAATTACGCAAACAGTTCTTAGCACAGTTAGCATAACATAAAAGAGGTTAGAATATGGCTATAATCGATTTAAAAGTTCCAGATATTGGTGGTAGCAGTGATGTGAATATTGCTGAAGTATATATTAAAGCTGGGGATAAAATACAAAAAGATGATAATCTTCTCATGCTAGAGACAGATAAGGCAACAATGGAAGTGCCAGCAGAGTTTGCAGGTACAGTAAAAGAAGTTATGGTAAAAGTAGGCGGTAGGATAAGCCAGGGCGATTTAATCCTTAAACTTGAAGTTGCTGATTCTGAAATGGCTGGAGCACCAGCTAAGCCTAAAGAAAAACCTGAAACTGTAGCTATAGTTAATGCTACATCAGAAAATAAACCTATAATTAATACTCAGGCAGTACCATCCAATGCTATATCTTCTGTAGCAATTGATAAATCAAGTCCTGCAAAATCAGAAACTGTTAAAAATATAGTGATTGATGAAGTGGCTTTTAGCAAAGCTTTTGCTTCGCCATCTATTAGAAAGTTAGCTCGGGAGCTAGGAGCAGATTTAGGTAAAATAAAAGGTACTGGAGCTAAAGGTAGAATTACTGAAGTAGATGTAAAGTCTTATGTTAAAGGTGTTTTAACTAGTGGTAGTTCTTTAGTTAATGGTGGTGGTTTAGATTTATTACCTTGGCCAAAAATTGATTTTACTAAGTTTGGTGAAGTTGAAGTTAAAGAATTATCTAGAATAAGAAAAATCTCTGGAGCAAACTTACTACGTAATTGGGTAATGATACCTCATGTGACGCAATTTGATGAAGCTGATATTACAGATTTAGAAGAATTCAGAAAAAATTTAAACGAAGAATATAAAAAAGATAATATAAAAATTACTCCAATGGCTTTTTTAATTAAAGCCTGTGTTTATGCGTTAAAAGAATATCCTGAATTTAATTCCTCTATTGATGGTGGAAATCTAATTTATAAAAAATATTTTAATATTGGATTTGCTGCTGATACACCGCAGGGTTTAGTGGTTCCAGTATTAAAAGATGCTGATAAAAAAGGACTTATTGATATTGCTAGCGAAACCTCTGAATTAGCCAAACTTGCGCGTGAAGGGAAATTAAAACCTACGGATATGCAAGGTGGAACCTTTACTATTTCAAGTTTAGGTGGTATAGGTGGAACTGCATTTACTCCGATTATTAATGCACCAGAAGTTGCAATTCTTGGGGTGTCTAAATCAAGCATAAAACCAATATGGGATGGCAAAGAGTTTTTACCTAAACTTATGCTACCCCTTTCGTTATCATATGATCATAGAATTATTGATGGAGCTTTAGCTGCTAGATTTAGTAGTTATTTAAGTAAGGTATTATCAGATATCCGCCGCCTCACGCTGTAATTTAAAATAATAAGGTTAATAAATGTTAGTTAAACACAATATAATAAAAGATAGAAAAATCCGTTTTGCTCTTGTTGGCTGTGGACGTATTTCGGCTAATCACGTAGATGCAATAGCTGCTCACTCTGATTTCTGTGAATTAGTAGCTGTTTGTGATACGACTAGTTCTAAAGTAGAGGCCATAACCAAAAAAACTGGGGCTAAAGGATTTAATACTTTAGCAGAGATGTTACAAGCTGGTGGATTTGATGCAGTAATTTTAACTAGCCCAAGTGGCGTACACCCAATACAGGCACAAATGTGCGCAAAATTTGGTTATCATGTTATTACTGAGAAACCTATGGCTACAAGATATGCTGATGGTTTAGATATGGTTAAAGCTTGTGATGAAGCTGGAGTAAGATTGTTTGTAGTCAAACAAAATCGTCAGAATGCAACAATTCAATTGTTAAAAAAAGCAATTGATGCTGGGCGGTTTGGGCGTATTTATAGTGTTGCATGCAATGTATTTTGGACTCGTCCGCAAGAGTATTACTCTGCTGCAAAATGGCGTGGTACATGGGAGTTTGATGGGGGGGCTTTTATGAATCAGGCTTCACATTATGTGGATTTATTAGAGTGGTTAGTTGGACCTGTTGAGTCAGTTCAAAGCTATACTGCAACACTTGCTCGGGATATTGAAGTTGAAGATAGTGGCGTAGTTGCTTTGCGTTGGAGAAGTGGAGCGTTAGGAACTATGAATGTATCAATGCTTACTTATCCTAAAAATTTTGAGGGTTCATTAACTATTATTGGTGAAACTGGCACTGTACGTATTGGAGGGGTTGCAATTAATGAAATTCAACATTGGGAATTTTTAGATAAAACCCCACAAGATGAAGAGATAAAAGCAGCAAGTTATGCTACAACTTCGGTATATGGGTTTGGGCACCCACTTTATTATGATAATGTGATTAAAACATTACGTGGGGAAGAAGAGGCGCATACTGATGGACGTGAAGGATTAAAATCATTAGAGCTGTTAATTGCAATATATCTCTCTGCACGAGATGGCAAAAAGGTATGTTTACCTTTACAATATTA
>JAJTDW010000015.1 GCA_021298175.1 Pseudomonadota bacterium | reverse complement strand
AAACTTGGGCTAAAGCCAATTTGACTTGCATCTGTATTGCAGCTAGAAAGTAGCACTACAGCTTGAGTTAGTAGAATGGTGCATAGTACTGATTGCGTGGTAACTCTTCTCATTATTGTTCCTTTATTAAATTAATACTTTTAGTTGTAACTTGGTTTTAATAGTAAGGGGTTATGGGCAATAATAGATTAAGCAATACTTAATAATATGGTTTTACTTTTGCTCCTAATGATAAAGGTTATGTTCAAGAATATATTGCTGTACCTTTAATGGTACATATTTTTTAATAGCAAGATTATGTTTAATGTCAAGTCTTATTTTAGTAGAAGATATGTTCATTGGGTTAAAATCAAGTAAATAGAATTTACCTGAAGTGCTTTTTTTGAATTCACTTAAATTACTAGTAACTCGTTGATAAAATTCATGGCGTAGCTCTAGGGGCATATTATTGCTATTGTAACCAGTACGATGTACAATAATAAAATTAGTTAAGTTAAATAGACTTTGCCAATTATCCCATGTATTTAAGGTGATTAGAGAATCACTCCCAATTACAAAAAATAAAGGAGTTGCAATACCAATTTGCTGTCTTATTAGAGATAGTGTTTTATAGGTATAACAAAAAGTATCTTGTTCAATCTCTAGCGTATCAATCGCAAATTTATCGGTGTATCCGATTGCTAGTTGCAACATGGTTAATCGCTCTATGGGCAGAACTTGAGATGGCGGTTTATATGGGGGAATTCCGGTAGGTAAAAATGTTACTTGATGATTAAAAACCTCATGTAATTTGGCAGCAATAGCCATATGACCGTTATGTATTGGGTCAAATGTGCCACCAAATAAAATACACTCTTTCATGTTGAAGATCCAATCTGTTTTAGTATATGAGGTTGATGATTCAAGATTTTAGCTCCATTTTACTGATATTAGCGAGTTTAAATAATTAGTATCAATATTTCCGGTAATATAATTCCCATCAAAACAAGATGCATCAAATTTTGATATATCTGGATTAATATCGGTAATAGAGCTTTTAAGATCATCTAGGGTCTGAAAAATTACTTTATCAGCACCAATAGCTTCTGCAATTTCATCATCATTACGATTATATGCAATTAACTCGACATGAGTGGGCATATCAATACCGTATACATTAGGAAATTTTACTTGAGGAGCAGCTGAAGCTATATAAACTTTTTTTGCGCCATTTTTACGTACAATATTAATAATCTCTCTAGAAGTAGTTCCTCTTACAATAGAATCATCAACCAATAATACATTTTTACCTTTAAACTCAATGCTAATTGGATTTAATTTATTTCTTACTGCTATTTTACGTTGCTCAGGGTCAGATAACATGAAAGTACGTCCAGTAAAATGGTTCTTAACAAATCCTTCACGGTATGGTTTTTTAAGAGTATCTGCAACCTCTACTGCTATAGTACGTGAAGTATCAGGAACAGGAATAACAACATCTATCTCTAGATTTAAAGATTGTATTTGCTTGGCTAAGTATTTACCCATATTCCTTCTTGCTAGCTGTACGGTTACTTTTTCAATTATAGAATCTGGGCGTGCTAAATATACATACTCAAAAATACAAATATTTAATTGTGGGTTAGGATAACATATTTTAGCTTCAAGTCGCCCATCTTTAGTAACAATTACTACTTCTCCTGGTAGGATATCGCGCACTATTTCAAAATCATTAATTTCAATAGCACAGCTTTCTGATGAAAACATATAAGTTGTAGAATTGTCTGCTTCAACTTTTTTACCTAAAATCAAAGGGCGAATCCCAAACGGGTCACGAAATGCTACCATACCATAATCAGCAATAAGACTTACAACTGCATATGCCCCAGTAATTCTTTGATTTAGATTGCTAATAGCTGAGAATATTTTATCATTATTTAATTGAAGGTTTGTGGTTAATTGCTCAAGTTCAAAAGCAAAAATATTAGTTAGTATTTCAGAATCAGAACAAGTACGCACATGACGATGGTTTTTTTTAAGTACATCATTGCGTAAAATATCAGCATTAGTTAGATTACCGTTATGCGCAAGCATTATCCCAAAAGGTGAGTTCACATAAAAAGGATGCGCTTGTTCTGGATCGTTTGCTGCTCCAGAAGTAGGGTAACGAACATGCCCAATTCCAATATTGCCCTGTAAATAAGTTAAGTCATTTTCTGTAATGACTTCTTTGACTAGCCCTAAATATTTTTTTAGATGCATAAGGTTGCCATCCATGGTAGCTATTCCAGCAGTTTGTTGTCCGCGATGTTGAAGGCCTTTTAATGCACTTACTAAAACGTGATTGATTGGTTGATTAGACGCTATTCCTATAATTCCGCACATATGTATATATACTCTTAAAAAAGTTTAGATGGAGGAGGTAAGTTTTTTATATTTTCTGGGATAGCATCGATTATTAATTTTACTATTGGTCTAATAATTGGATATGCTGTTGAGTTTTTCCAGTTATGTAATGGGTCTAGGTTAAATATTTCTATTATTATGATAAGAAAAGCACAAATAAACACTCCACGAAGAATTCCAAAAATAAAACCAAGTAGATAGTTAAGCCCACCCAGTCCAAGAGTGCTAATTAGACTTGCAAAGATTTTTTTTAGAATTGCAATGCTAATAGCAACTAAAATAAAGATAGCGGCGTATATTATTACACTTCGTAAAAATGGATTAGATACATTTTGGGGAATAAAATTATTAACATAATTACCAAATTTATGCATTAGCCAAAGAGCAATAAACCAAGAGCTAATAGATAATATCTCAGTAATGCCGCCCCGAATTAAGGCAAAAATTGCAGATATAACTACTATGCCTAAGAAAATTAGGTTATAGTTATCACTTATTATTTGCATCATTGGTTATTTGCATTACGTTTATTATTATTTAAAATAGTAGCCAAATTTTTATTAGCTGCATCTTTGTTGGCAAATGGTCCCATTCTCAAACGATATATAGTACCATTAGTGGTTTGTATCGGTTGAATAAAAGTCAATATACCTTCTTTAGTTAAATCTTGCTGTAGTTTAATTAGCTTAGCTTTATTATTTGATGCAATAAGTTGGATAAAATAATGGTTTGAATGATTACTGCTAGCAACTGTCCCATTTAAAATATCTTCAGGTGTTTGTTGTTGATAGCTTTCTTCTACAATACGTGGGATGAATTGAGTGGTTTTATTTGTGGAGATATCTTTACTTATAGATGTCCCATTATCCTGTATATTTTTTGAAATTACTTGTGCTTTAAAAGTTGTTCCTAAAGTATTAGGTTTTATATTATCAGAATTGCTGATGGTGTTTGAAGATAAGTGTTTATCAGATATGCTAGTACTTAATATTTGGGATGCTTCTTGGGCTTTTAAATTGCCACTTACATTTACCGGAAGACTTTCTTGGAGGGCATATATAGCATTACTAACTTGTTGGTTAGTGTTTTTTATTTCAATATTTTGAGGTTTTAGCGGTATAGGCTTAATCTTTGAGGTTACATTAAGTAAGACAACTAATGCAACAAGAAGAAGGAATATACTGCCCATAAGGCGATGACGTGATTTGCGCTTTGCTTCTTCTGTTACACGAATCAAGTGGCTTTTATTTTTAGGTTGAAAATTGTGTTGCATTAATTTATATAACTTTCTTAAATAAGTTTTTTATATGCCTCTTCAACTGCTAAAAAGGATCCAAAACAGACAATTCTCTCATCATGTTGGACACTATTTAGTGCAGTTTGCATTGCATTAGCGATGCTGTCATGTTCAATAATTTGCTCTGGGTTTATATCGTATTGTAGCATAGTTTTTTTTATTTCATCGCTATTTAATCCACGAGAAGTGCTAAGTTTTGCAATATGCCAAATATTAAATGATTTTTTAGATAGCTCTATAACTTTTTTTATATCTTTATCTTGTGCAATTCCAAAAACTGCGATTGTATTTTTTGCAAAGGGTAATTTTACCATATTATGTAACATGCTTTTCACAGCTTGTGGATTATGTGCTACATCAAAAATTATTTGCGGAGATCCGGGCATGATCTGAAAACGTCCTATAAGTTTAGTTTTTAAAATAGCCAACTTTATTACGCCAACTGAAATAGGAAATTCTAAGCTAAGTTTTGCTAATATTGATAAAGCTAAAGCTACGTTATATACCTGTTCAGCACCACGTAAAGCTGGATAAGGTAAAGTATAGAATTTACGTTCATTGCACCAAACATCAAAACTAAGATCATTGCGGATGACTCCAAAGTCTTTATCTAAAGACTGTAGTTTAGCTCCAATGCTATCTACATACGTATTGATACTTTTAGGCATATCTTTGCTACCATAAAATGCCCATTTATTTTTGCGGTATATACCAGCTTTTTCTATACCAATTTCTTCAAGAGTATTCCCAAGGATTGCACAGTGATCATAGTCTACCCCAGTTATTGCACTTATTGTTGGCTCAAATAAATTTGTTATATCATTTTTACCACCAATGCCAACTTCAATAATTGCAAGATCAACTTTTTGTTGAATAAAAAATAAATGTGCAGCTAGAGTAAAGGTTTTAAAGATTCCTAATTTATAATCAGAAGACTCGGCAATTTTTTTAAGGAGTTCGCCTAAAGTATGGTCATTAATTGGCTGGTTATTTATACAAATGCGTTCGTGATATTGAAATACATGTGGGGAGGTGTATGTGCCAACTTTATAACCAGCAAGTGTTAGAATATTAGTTAAGTATGCGCATGTTGAGCCTTTTCCATTAGTCCCACTTACTAGAATAATTGGATAGCTTGGAGTTATATTTAGAGTTTTTATTAGTTGTTTAGCAGTGTTCATATTACAAGAAGAATCATGCGGTAATGATAATTTATCTATTATAGATTGGGTAAGTGTTTTTAATGCCATCGCAGATATACTCTAATTTGTTTATAATGTTTTATAGGCATACTGTCTATAAAAATAGGTATAATTTTTATGTGATTTGGAGTTTTAAGATATAAAATAGTTAGTAAAAAAGTTATTTCATAAAATTTCTTATAAGTTACCATTTCTACTGCATTATTGTAACATAGAGTTAAACTATTTTGCTTACTACATATTTTAAATTGATAGTGTTTAAAAAATATAAGCCGCAGCAGCCAAAAGAAAGTGATTACCAACATGCAAGTAATTATAAATAATTTTTGAGTTGGTAAATATAAAAATAGTAAAAATAATATCGATATTAATATAAAAACCAACACGGCTTCAATTGCTGATACAGTTAGTTTAGTCTCTAACATTATTAATGTATTGTATTTTCAATCTGCTTATTTGGGTTGGCTTTATCCTCGCCATCAATTGTGCCTTCACTTAGGTCTATAGCAGTTGGATAAATTTCAACATCAAACCATTCCCAAAATACCTTTAATGATAGTTCTTGTGGCCAAAGCGTTTCATCTTCTGTCCATGATGCAAACTCCATTGCAAATAAGTCAGAAAATTTTTCATCAATAAAGTTGACCCCATCCTCAATTTCATTAACCTCTGGAATTAAATAAGAGTTACAATCTATGCGGATACTCTCAAGTGTTAGGGGCTGAGGCATATCTTGAAATGTATTATTGATCCAGTCTAAAAATGGTTGTTTTGGCTTAACAATTGCAACAGAACGTTCAACAAAATAGTACATACGGCATTCCTAAATAAAACAAAATACCCCAAAACTTGGGGTATTTTTTGAATAAGTAAAAATTACTCTTAACGATGTATAATCTATTATAAGTAAAAGATTAGCGTTTAGAGAATTGTTTGCGTCTACGTGCTTTTCTAAGACCACATTTTTTACGTTCTACTTCACGAGCATCACGTGTCACAAATCCTGCTTTTGAAAGAGCTGGCTTTAGTTCAGGGTTAAATTCAATTAATGCACGAGTAATTCCGTGTCTAATTGCCCCTGCTTGACCAGATTCTCCGCCACCAAGAACATTCACTTTAATATCAAAATTAGATAAATGTTCCGTTAATTCTAATGGCTGACGAACAACCATACAATGTGTCGGGCGCGAAAAATATTCCTCATACGAAAGTCCATTAACAGAGATTTTACCTTCGCCTTTAGCAATAAGGTAAACACGTGCTACAGAGCTTTTGCGTCTCCCAGTTCCATAGTATCTATTAGTATTCATAAATATATTCCCATTAAATATCTAAAGTTTTTGGTAGTTGTGCAGAGTGTGGGTGAGACTCTCCTGCATACACTTTTAATTTTTTAATCATAGCGTAACCTAAAGGTCCTTTAGGCAACATACCTTTTACTGCATGGATTAGAATTTTTTCTGGGCATTTATTTAACATTTGCTCAAACGTGCGTGAGTAAATACCACCAGGGTAACCAGTATGACGATAATAAATCTTTTGTAAAGTTTTCTTTCCCGTAACTACTAGATGTTCTACATTTGTTACTACGATAAAATCACCAGTATCCATATGTGGAGTATAGATAGCTTTATGTTTTCCGCGTAGTATATGTGCTATTTTAGCTGCTAAACGACCTAAAATTTTGTCTTTAGCATCAACAACGAACCACTCGTGATTGATATCTTGTGGCTTTGCTGAAAAAGTTTTCATATTTAATTCCTAAATATCGTGTGTTAAACAAAAGAAAAGGCAATAACGCCAACCTCTTGTAACGGCTTTATACAGTGGTAACCAAGTATTTTATCACACATGGATAAAATACTTCAAGTTTAATTTTACAATTTGCGGTGCGTAAATTGTGAAATAACAATCTAAAATTGTATTTTATGTTATAATATTCGACTCTGAAATTGAATTTTATTCAAAATTTCTTGAGGTTGGTGATAGTTTGGGTACCAAAAGTTGTTATTTAATTAACCACCTACTATCAAAAAGTAAACATAATTCGAAAGGGTAATGTAACCATGCCTAAAATGAAAACCAAATCAAGTGCTAAAAAGCGCTTCAAGGTATTAGGTGGCGGCGGTATTAAGCGTTCTCAAGCGTTTAAGCGTCATATTTTAACCAAAAAAACAACAAAAAACAAAAGACAATTGCGTGGTACAGTAATGCTTCACCCGTCTGATGTTCACAGTGTTAAATCTATGATGCCGTATGCGTAAGGAGAGCTAATTATGACAAGAGTAAAACGTGGTGTAATTGCAAGAGCAAGACACAAAAAGATTTTAGCTTTAGCTAAAGGTTATCGTGGCCGTCGTAGTAGTGTATACCGCGTGGCTAAAGAGGCTGTAATGAAAGCTGGTCAATATGCTTATCGTGACAGACGTCAAAGAAAACGCCAATTTAGAAGTTTGTGGATTGCGCGGATTAATGCTGGATGTCGTGAGCTAGGGTTTACATATAGCCGATTCATTAATGGTCTATTAAAAGCTAACGTTGCTGTAGATAGAAAAGTTTTATCAGCTCTAGCGATTACTGATAAATTAGCATTTGCTAAATTTGTGGAAATTGCAAAAAGCAAAGTGGCGTAAGAAATCGCTTTAGATAATTAATAGGTTTATACTATCAATTTATAGACGGTGGCAGTAAGTAATTTTATCTGTCACCGTTTTTTATTCTTTATTGTTGGGTGGGGGGGTGTTTGTGGATAGATTAAGTACAATATTAAGTGAGAGTCTAGAGACCTTAAAAACTTTGCTGACTATGCATGATTTAGACCAATGTAGGGCTAAATATATTGGAAAATCTGGATTAATTACTGCACTTATGCAAGAATTAAAAAATTTACCTATAGATGAAAAAAAAGAATTTGGGGCAAAAGTAAATCAAATTAAAGCACAATTTGAGCAAGCATGGTTTAACCAGAAAGAGCTAATTTTAGCAAAAGAACTGGAAAATAAATTAAATAATGAGTCAATTGATGTTACCTTAAGTGGTCGTAATTCTGCCTTAGGTTCATTACATCCAATTTCAATTACACTTAGTAAAATGTTGAATATTTTTTCTGGATTAGGTTTTGATATTGCGGATGGTCCAGAAATCGAGACAGATTACTATAATTTCAAAGCATTAAATATCCCTGATCATCATCCAGCACGCGCCATGCAGGATACATTTTATACTGAAACTTCAAATGTACTACGTACACACACTTCACCAATTCAGATTAGATATGCTCAAAAGCATAAACCACCAATAAAAGTTATAGCTCCAGGACGTGTGTACAGGGTAGATATGGATGCTACTCATTCTCCAATGTTCCATCAGCTAGAAGGGTTGTGGATAGATAAAGGCATTAATTTTGCTAATCTAAAAGGGGTTATTATTCATTTTTTGCGCTTGTTTTTTGCTAATGATGATTTACAGGTAAGATTTCGTGCATCATTTTTCCCTTTTACTGAGCCATCAGCTGAGGTAGATATATTATCCAAAAATGGCAAGTGGTTAGAGATTTTAGGTTGTGGAATGGTTCACCCTAATGTACTACGTAATATGGGTATTGATTCAGAAGAATATAGCGGGTTTGCTTTTGGTATGGGGATAGATAGATTTGCCATGCTTAAATATAATATAAATGATTTGCGCTTGATGTTTGAAAATGATCTGGATTTTTTACGACAATTCCAGGGTATGAGTGGGGCATTATTATGAAAATATCATTAAATTGGTTAGAGAGTTACTTTGTAGACAAGCCTGATTGGGATTTAGTACTAGACAGATTAACTCATGCAGGAATTGAGGTTGAAGGACTTGATAACGGTATAGCTGAATTAAAAATTACACCTAATCGTGGAGACTGCTTATCAGTTGTTGGTTTATTACGTGAGATATCTGCATTAACTGCATATAAATATAAAACTATTGAAGTTCCGCAGCTTGAATACTCTAGTATTAAAAAATTAGATATTAATATTACTATAGATGATAAGGTTGCATGTCCAAACTATACTGCTCTTACTATTGTTGGGGTAAATAATCAAGCAATATTGCCTGGTTTTATATTAGAGCGGATATTAAATAGTGGATTTAGAAGTGTATCACCAATTGTAGATATAGCAAATTATGTTATGTTAGAACTTGGTCAGCCACTGCATACATTTGATTTAGATAAAGTTGGAGCAAGACTGGTTGTCAGATTTGCTCATGATGAAGAGAATTTAAAACTAATTGATGAAACCGAAGCTTTAATCAGTAATGATACATTAGTAATTGCAGATGGTAATGATAAGGTTGTTGCGATTGCAGGGGTAATGGGGTCTTTAGATTCGGAAGTTAAACCTACTACACAAAATATTATTCTTGAGAGTGCTTTTTTTAATCCACAAATTATAGTAGGTAAGGCAAAGCAGTATGGGGTTAGCTCTGATGCGGCATATCGTTTTGAACGTGGTGTGGATACCAATATACAAGAGCATGCACTTTTACATGCTGCGGATTTTATTACTAAATATTTGGGCGGCACAATTGGACAGCTAGCATGCCAGAAAAACTCAGACTTAATTCCAGTTAAATCTTTAGTTATTAAGTTTAGTGACTTTAATACCTTTATTGGGGTATTAATTGATAACTCTGATATTTGTAAAATTTTAAGTTCTTTGGGGTTTAAGATTTTAGCTATGGATGCTGATTATATATCTTTATTAGTGCCAAGCTTTAGATTTGATATTAATATTAAGGAAGATATAATAGAAGAGGTTGCAAGGGTTTATGGTTATGAAAATATTCCTGCTAATTTACCTCATTCTGGTTATACAATGCAGAATATAAACCCAGCCCAGCTAAAAATTGATAATATTAAATCCCAGCTAGTTTCATGTGGTTATAATGAAATTATAAGTTATGCCTTTTTGGAAGATTCTTACAGTGATTTATTTAAAGCACCAGGATTTGATAACATAAGTTTGAAAAATCCTATAGCTGGGTTATCTACTATGCGTTCTACGCTATTTGCGGGATTAATTAAGACACTGCAATATAATATAAATCGTGGAGCTGATAGTGTAAAAATTTTTGAATTAGCTCGGGTGTTTTATGCAGAAGATGCAGAATTACAGCCGTTAAAACTATCAGGATTAGTATATGGTAATATCAATAAAGTAAATTGGGTAAATAGTAAACGTGAAGCAGATTTTTTTGATATAAAGGGTGATGTTGAAAGATTACTTTATTTTCTTGGTGAAATTAAATTTATTACCTGTATGGATTATCCTATTTTACATAGTGGTAGATGTGCTAAAATATACGCCTGTGATAAACAAATAGGTATTATTGGTCAATTGCATCCGCTTGTTGGACAAGAGTTAAGCTTGGATATTCTTCCATATATGTTTGAGTTAGATGTTAATGCGTTAATTAATAATAGTTTTAATTTTGAGGTTAAAGCGGTTAGCAAATTCCAAAAAGTGGAGCGTGATTTAGCTTTTGTGGTCGATGAATCTTTAAATGTTGGAGTATTGACTAATTGCATTAAATCCCTTAGGATTGATAACTTATGTCAGCTTGATGTTTTTGATATATATCGAGGTACAAATGTATTAAATGGTTGTAAGAGCGTTGCTATAAAATTAATATTTCAGGCAACTAAGACTCTTACAGACGAAGAAGTTGGTACTAGCTTAAGCTATATAATACAGCAAGTAGAGCAACAATTACAGATTAAATTGAGATAAGAAAGGGTTAATAACTTATGACAATAACTAAAAGTGAATTAGTTCAGGTTGTGATGCAGCATTCTGAAATAAAGCGAGGCGATGCGGCAAAATTCATAGAAGATTTTTTTGAAATTATGAGTGTTAGTCTAGAAAAAGGCGATGACGTTAAGATTCCAGGGTTTGGTAATTTTATGCTTCGCAGTAAAAAAGCTCGTGTAGGGCGTAATCCAAAGACTGGTGAGGAGTTTCCAATCACTGCTAGAAGAGTGGTTACTTTTAGACCAAGCAACATATTAAAATTAGCTATACGTGATCAAAAAAGCAAATAGCATATAAATATTAGGAGATGATTAATGAGTGATTTACAACAACGTTTTGATGATATGTTAAAATCCGTTCGCGATTCTACGATTGAATTTTCGCCAAATAACTCGCAAAAGCTAAAGCTATATGCATTTTATAAACAGGCTGTTGATGGTGATGTGGTTGGAGATTGTCCGTCTATCATTAATATGGTTGAGCGCGCAAAGTGGCAAGCATGGAATGCAGTAAAAGGTATGTCTAAAGAAAAAGCTATGGAAGGATATCTAAAAGTTTTTTCTGATTAGGTATAGTCTAAAATGAAAGAGCTAATCATCTATAATAGTATAGCAACGAGATCTGGGCATGTTGGCTATGTGGTAATTGGTAGTGGTAAACCACTTGTTATGCTTGTTGGATATTCTGGTACTTTATTTCATTGGAATAATAAGGTTATTTATGCTTTATCCAAGCATCATACTTTATATCTGATAGATAACCGTTATGTGGGTTTATCCGAGTCTGATAATGAAGCAAGTACTCATGGGATGGCTTTAGATGTTCTTGATTTTATTGAGGCAAAAGGTATTGAGAAACCATTGGTGCTTGGGTGGTCAATGGGTGGTACTGTTGCTCAAGAATTAGCTTGCTCTTATTCTAGTAAGATTTCAGGGTTGATTCTGATGGCAACAGTCCCAAATAACTCATATATAAGTATGGACTTCATGTTGTTTATGGCAACAATGGCAAAATATACTCAAGATGAGTTTAAAGAGCATATTTATCATTTCTTTTTTTCTAAAACGTTATCTATCAAAGCTAAGGATTATATAACTTCAACTGCGCTTAAGTTTAGTGATTACCATTATCGTTATACTCAAAAAGCCAAAAATTTTCAAGATCTTGCCATTATTTCATGGAATGGGGTATCTCCTTTACAGCTACAACAAATAGATTTGCCAGTATTATTATTACGAGCAAAAGATGATTTAGTAGTAAATATTGATGCCCTGCAATTCTTTTTAAAGTATCTTAAACATCCTACTTTAATTGAGTATCAAAGCGGTGGTCATTTTTTAGTGCATGATCAACCTGAACTTATTGCAAAAGATATTTTAACCTTCACTCATCATCAAAACATAAGACCAACTAAACAGTAACAGATATAGTATCTTTGTTTTTTGTGGTAAAATACCACCTATAAATTTTATATTTTAAAAAGTAAACCCAATGATAAAAAAAGTATTACATAAAATATTTGGTACACGAAATGACAGATTGCTTAAGAGCTATAATCGGATTGTATTACAAATAAATGCTTTAGAGGCAAGCATACAAGAATTATCTGATGATGAATTGCAAAATAAAACGCTTGAGTTTAAAAACAGATTAAAAAATGGCGAGGTTTTAGCTGATATTTTAGCTGAAAGTTTTGCTGTTTGTCGTGAGGCTAGTAAGCGGGTTTTGGGCATGCGTCATTTTGATATGCAGCTAGTTGGTGGCATTGCACTTAATGATGGCAAAATAGCTGAAATGCGCACAGGAGAAGGGAAAACTCTAGTTGCAACGTTAGCTGCTTATTTAAATTCTTTGTCTGAGGAAGGTGTTCACGTTGTTACGGTAAATGATTATTTAGCAAAACGTGATGCACTTGAGATGGGAAGGCTATACAACTTTCTAGGTTTAAGCGTTGGCATCAACTTACCAGACATGTCGCATCAAGAAAAATCCCAAGCTTATTCTTGCGATATAACTTATGGAACAAATAATGAGTTTGGTTTTGATTATTTACGTGATAATATGGTTTTTGATGTTAGGGATAAGGTTCAAAAAGATCTAAACTTTGCAATAGTTGATGAAGTTGATTCTATTTTAATTGATGAAGCAAGAACTCCATTGATTATTTCTGGTCCAGCTGATGGGGCAGAAGATTTATATATTAAATTAAACCAGGTTCCTAGCCAGTTAGTTTTGCAAGAAGCAGAAAATAGTGATAGCGGTGAATTCTGGGTTGATGAAAAAAACCACAATGTGGTTTTGTCTGAATCTGGTCACGTAAAAGTAGAGCAAATTTTATTAGATATGGGCTTATTAAAAGATGGCGATAGTTTATATAGTGTCCAAAATATTAGTTTAATGCATCATCTATTGGCAGCCTTAAAAGCACATTATGTCTATCTAAAGGACCAACATTACGTAGTGCAAGATGGTGAAGTAATTATTGTTGATGAGTTTACTGGGCGCTTAATGAGTGGGCGTAGATGGTCAGATGGGTTGCATCAGGCTGTGGAGGCTAAAGAAGGGGTGAAAATCCAACGTGAAAACCAGACTATGGCATCTATTACATTCCAAAATTATTTTAGAATGTATAAAAAGTTATCTGGTATGACAGGAACAGCAGATACTGAGGCCTACGAATTTCAACAGATTTATTCATTAGAAACGGTTGTAATTCCAACAAATAAACCAATGGTTAGGAGTGATTATAACGATAAAATCTATATGAATTTGCAAGATAAATATAATGCAATTGTGTTAGATATTAAAAAATGTCATGATAGGATGCAGCCAGTTTTAGTTGGTACAACTTCAGTTGAAAATTCCGAAGTGTTATCTAAATTTTTAACTAAGGCTGGACTAAAACACGAAGTGCTAAATGCTAAACAGCATGCTCGTGAGGCTGACATTATTGTGCAAGCTGGTCGTCCAGGTGGTATAACTGTTGCAACAAATATGGCTGGTCGGGGTACTGATATAATTTTGGGTGGTAATATAAAACCAGAAATTGCCCAAATCAGAATAGACTCTTCTCTAAGTGATGAGCAAAAAGAAGATAAGATTAAAGAAATAATGAAGAATTGGGCAATCGCTAATAAGCAGGTACTGGATTCTGGAGGGTTAGCTATTGTTGGTACTGAGCGCCATGAGTCGCGTCGGATTGACAATCAACTACGTGGGCGTTCTGGGCGTCAAGGAGACCCTGGGTTAAGCATGTTCTATTTATCCTTGGATGATCCGTTGCTTCGAATTTTTGGTGGTGAGAGGATGCGTGGAATGATGCAACGTTTTGGTATAGCACCTGGTGAATCTATTGAGCATAAATGGTTATCTCGCTCTATTGAGTCAGCTCAACGAAAAGTAGAAGGGCATAATTTTGATATTCGTAAACAGCTGTTAGATTATGATAATGTATCTAACGCACAGCGAAAAGTTATTTATTATCAGCGTGGTGAGATTCTAAAAAGCAATGATGTATCCGAAACAACCTTAGGGATGATACAGGGTGTTATTGGTAATGTATTTGATGAGCATATCCGACCTAATAGTGCGGATGATACATGGAATGTTGTAGAGTTAGAAAAAATATTAAATACTACATTTTTAATAAATTATGATATTCAGGCTAAATTAAAATTAAACTCTAAGACTCATCAAGATGAAATTAAAGACGAAATTGTTGCTTTTGCCCATAAGAATTACTTTGATAAAATGTCAGTTTTTATAGAAAAAGTAAACTCAGAGGTGCTACAGTTTATTAATGAAGCAATAGGTAGCGATGCTTCTACATGGGACGTTTCTGCTTTAGATAACTTTTGTGCACAAAATTCAATTTATCCAGAGATATCATTTGTGGAGTACGTAGTTGGGTATCCCAATCTCAAGCGTGATGAATTAATTAGTTATTTTAATTCTGTAGTTGGTGATGTCGGTAAATTGCAAGTAAATAAATTTGAGCGTGGTGTTTTATTACAATATATTGATTATTACTGGCGCGAACACTTAACTCAGTTAGAACATCTTCGTCAAGGTATTCACTTGCGTGGCTATGCACAAAAAGATCCAAAGCGTGAGTTTCAAACAGAAGCCTATAATCTATTTTCAGTTATGTTGGATAATATCAAAAATGATGCAACAAGAGCATTATTGACTGTGAAAATCCAAGAATCAAAAGATGTTTTTAATGAAGGCTCAACCTTAAATAGCAGTGCGGATTTTGCTCATCAGAGTGCGTCTTCCATGTTAGGTAATGCAAGTTCTAAAGTCCCTGTATCAAAGTCTACCAATGATGGTAAAACTTTGAATCGCAACTCTTTATGTACATGTGGAAGTGGTAAAAAATATAAACATTGCCATGGTAAAATTAGCTAAAATGTTATTGCCTGTAGCACTTCTAGTAATTTTAGGTATTGATTGGGCAACTGGTTATGCTATAGCTGGATATGTAATGCATCACGGTGTTTCACCTAATGGATATGCTTTTTGGCAGTCAGTTGGCCCATTTTGTTGTTTATTAATTATTCAGCTATTTAGGCGTGATGTATCTTTAGCTAAATGTGGATTCAAATATGCTCTTGGCTGTGGTTTATTTGGTATTGCTATTCCAAATTTAATGATATATTATGTAGCTTTGCATCTAGATTCTGGAATCCTAACTATATTAGCTAATATAGCACCAATTTTTACTTATTCATTAGCATTATTGTTTCATCAAGAAAAATTTAATAAATTTAGATTATTATTTGTAATTTTTGGGGTTATTGGAGTTTTAATTTTAGTTACACCCATAAAAATTAATTTATACTTAGGGTTACACAATAATTGGTTATATTTTTCCCTTATTATTCCGTTATGTTACGCCTTTTGTACAGTATTTGTATCTCGGTTTAAACCAAATACTGGTAATGTATTAAACTATTCTTTATGGATGTTGCTAATCTCAGCATTAGTTATTTCGCCAATAACATTGTACTCACATCAGTTTTATCCGTTAAGATTAGATGATTTTAACTCATTGCTGATTTTAATAGAAATACTTATTTCAGCACTGGGTTATGTTTTATTGTTTGTGATCATTCAGATGAAGGGGCCAGTATTTTTTACTTTGGTAAATGCAGTAGCTGCTATTAGTGGAGTTTTATATGCTAGAATAGTTTTTAATCAAACTATCACTGTTGTTGCATATTGGGCAATTTTACTTATTATTATTGCGATTTTAGGGTTAGGTATTGCTCATAAATCTTTAAAAATTAAGGTTAAACATTAAATGTTAAAATTTGAACTATTAAAAAATGATGGTTATGCTAGATTGGGCAAACTTCATCTACAGCACGGAGTGATTGAAACTCCAATCTTTATGCCTGTTGGTACATATGGAGCAGTCAAGGCTATGTCTCCAGAAGATTTACATCAAAATAATGCTCAAATTATATTAGGTAATACTTTTCATTTATGGTTACGTCCAGGTTTAGATATTATAAAAAAATTTGGTGGGCTGCATAAATTTAACGGTTGGACAAAGCCAATTTTAACTGATTCTGGCGGGTTTCAGGTATTTAGTTTAGGTAAGCTTCGTAAAATTAAAGAAGAAGGGGTATATTTTCAGAACCCTATTGATGGTTCTAAATTATTTTTATCTCCAGAAAAATCTATGGAAATTCAAGCGGTGTTAAATTCTGATATAGTAATGATTTTTGATGAATGTACCCCATATCCAGCAACTTATACTGAGGCTAGAGAATCAATGGAGTTGAGTTTACGTTGGGCAAAACGCTCGCGCGATGCTTTTGATAAAGAAAATAACCAAAATGCTTTGTTTGGTATTGTCCAAGGTGGTATGTATGAAGATTTACGTAAAGAATCATTAGATGAGTTAATGAAGATTGGTTTTGATGGTATTGCAATTGGTGGCTTGTCAGTTGGCGAACCAAAAGAAGAAATGAGCAAAATGTTAGAGTATTTAAAAGATAAATTACCTGCTGATAAGCCTCATTATTTAATGGGCGTTGGCACTCCAGAAGATTTAGTTTATGGGGTAAGTTGTGGTATTGATATGTTTGATTGTGTAATGCCTACAAGAAATGCTCGTAATGGGTGGTTATTTACTCGTTTTGGTGATATAAAAATAAAAAATGCTAAATATAAAGATGATATAAAACCTTTAGACTCTACTTGCGAGTGTTATACCTGTAAAAATTTCTCTAGGGGTTATTTACATCATTTATTTAAAATTGGAGAAATGTTAGGGGCAAGGTTAAATACAATACATAATATACATTATTACTTAACTTTGATGCAGGAAATCAGAGATGCAATTAAAATCGCGAGGTTTGAAGAGTTTGTAACTAATTTTCATAAAACTAGGGCTACAATATAAAAATATGTAATTTTGCGATGCATGATGAAAACTTTCATGTTTGGTAGCAAATTAATCTATAATAGCTGTTATTATTAAAAATTCGTAAAATAAGGTTAAGTGTGAAATATTTAAAAAAATTATTGCTACTATTAAGCGGAATTACTCTTGTTGCTTGTGGTACAGGTACGGGGATTAGTACCAACGCTAATACATATGGACAACTGCAAAGTTATTCTATGATTGGCACAGCAGCCACTTCTGTTGATATTTTACAAGATTCTGTAAGGCCATTAGGTGCGTGTTTGGGAATTGATGAGCAAGCTGTTGTTATTGATAGTGATATTGGAACTGCTTCGCACTTTGGTTCTGATTTATGTGACGCTAATTACAATTACATACAAGGCTCTGCTAATAAAAATTTATTTGGTGCTTCACTAAACCTTGATACTTTTATTACCTCTAATGTAGAGGGTGTTACTGGGGTTAAGCAGTATAAAATCATTTATAATACCCCTGGGCAAGCATATTACTATGCTGGTGGTGCAGCATCGAATGAAACAGTATCAGGGTTAGTTATTGTTCCACAAGGTATTCCTGCTGATAAAATTAAAGGGGTGGTTCTTTATTACCATGCAACAGTATTATCTAAAAATGGTGTTCCATCAGATAACAGCAGTGCTGCTGGACAATATACAGAATGGCTATTATCTTCAGTATATGCATCGCAAGGATATATTGTAGTTGCCCCTGATTATGTAGGGCAAGGTATTGATGTTGGAGTAATGCATCCATATGTATTATATGCAGAAACCAATGCTTTAAGTGGCATAAATATGTTAACTGCAACCAGACAACTTCTAAGTCAACTTAGTATTGCAATTCCAAATTCTGAAGCCCTAGGTCTTTATATATCTTCGTATTCTGAAGGCGGAGCCTATGCACTTTGGGCATCACGCTTGTTATCTGGGCAGTACTCAAATGTATTAGCTACAAATAACTTAACGTTGAAGCGTACAGTTGGTGTTTCTGGTGCTTATAATTTATCTGGAGCAATGCTTCCTTATGCCTATAACCAAACTAATAATAATGTAGATCCTAGAATTAATACGTACAATGCCTCACCAGGAATCATGCAATCTAGTCCTTTTGTATTAAATAGTTTGCCAGTACAGCAAATGTTGGCTAATTTTTCTATGGCTGCAGGCAAGGCATCTCTTGCTAGTTATGCCTTTACTGCTTTTATTAATTATAATTTTACTCCTGCAGCATATGCGGTTTTATTTAGAAGTAGTAGTTTTGTGAATATGGCAAGCTGTGTAGATATAGGGTTATACGTTGCAAGTGTAATTACAGGTTCATCAATTATTACCACATCTTGTCCAATTACAGACTCATTACAAAATCTTTTTATGAATAGTAGTTATAAAGCCTCAGATATAGGGGGTAGTATTTTTGCTAGTGCAATGGCAGCCAATCAGTTTTTTACTGGCGGAAACCCTGCAAAAACTGTAATGGGAACTATAGCTAATGGCGGCACTTCAAATAATTCAGTTAATGCTTTTGCTGATCCTGTATTGAGTGATCCATCGTTAATGTCAGTTATTAGAAAAGCAGATACTTGGTCATATGTTACAAGTAGCCCAATTAGTTTAGTATATTTAGATTATGATTCTACAGTGCCTAATTTAAACTCAACTACTGCTTGCTCTTTGAGTGGGGTGAAAGGCTTATCTGCAAATGAAATGGTAAATTGTTTACATGTGGATAATACCCAGTTGTATACGGCAGAGGCGTTAGATTTAGAGCAGTTAAGTGGTATTATTGCATTGATGCAAGATCATGGACAAGCAGAGTTTGTGTTAAATTTAGTAGCATTAAACCAAATTAAAATCACTCAATAAAAATTAAGTAAAAGCTATTTAGGGATACTATTACATGAAAAAAATATTAGTTATAGCACTAGTACTAACAAGTATTTCAGCATTTGCTGCAAATTATTATAATGAAAGTTATACAGACTATAAGGATTTTCAGAAATTTGATAATCAAATTAGTATTGGAGCTAGTTCTTCACAAATGACTTTAGCTAATGGCGGTGCTAATCAATCATTACAAGTAAGCCAAAATATGGCTTTTGATGCCGAACGATTATTTAATAATGGTATATGGGCAAATCTTAATGCTTATATTATGACAAATACTAATTCTTTAGGGAATCAATCTACTGGTACTGGTATGGGTTATGGAATGCCTGCAACTCAAGACCCATTTGTTGGTGGTTTCAATGCTAAAGTTGGTTATGCTTATCCTCCTTTAAATTTTGCCGATCAGGCTATTCTTTTAACGCCATATATTTTATTAGGTAGAAATACTAATTTGGCTATGTCAACTATATTAGCGAATGGACAAGTAAATGTATCGAATGATTTTTTCTATACTGGTGGGCTTGGTTTAAAAGCTCAATATATGATTAATCAATATATTGATGTATATTTAGATCAGTCATGGGCATACAATTGGGATCAATCTGGTCCTTTATATGGAATCCAGCCACAAAACAGCCAAACATTCACAACAACTTTGGGTGCTAAATTTAATGTGTACCAACAGTTACAATTAGGTACGGGATTATTTTATAATAATTACCAATACGCAGCTACTGCGCCTGCAACTACTACTTTAACTGGTGGAAATGTGAATGGCACTACAGTTAGTGTTTATCAGCCACAGTATAGTTTTGGTGGCATGGTATCCATTGGTATGACATTCTAGGATACCGCTTTGATTTTTTAATTATACGTCATGATTTGCGCTTTCTTTGTAACTACTCAGCAACGTCATCCTGAACTTGTTTCAGGATCTAAAATAAAGGAGATGCTGAAATAAATTCAGCATGACGAAACCTAATAATCAAGGTTGCTGAGTAGTTACGCTGAAATAAATGTATTTAAGGAGAGAAACATGAGCAATTTTAAAGTTGGTAGTTTATTTGCTGGTATTGGTGGCATAGACTTAGGGTTTAAAAATGCAGGTTTTCAAATCGAATGGGCTAATGAAATTGATATTAAATCTTGTAATACTTATACTAAAAATCTAAAACATAATATAATTTGTGATGATATTAAAAACATTAACCCTGAATTATTATCTAACATAGATATATTAACTGGAGGTTTTCCATGCCAAGCGTTTTCAATTGCAGGATATAAACAAGGCTTTAATGATGAGCGTGGTGCTATTTTTTTTGAGCTAATAAGAATAGTTAAACAAATAAATCCTCGCGTAGTATTTTTAGAAAACGTAAAAAATATAAAATCTCATAATGAGGGTAAAACTTTACAACATATAATACAAACAATAGAGGAGTTAGGGTATTATGTTACTCATAATGTGTTAAACACTTGTGAATATTCAGAGTTACCACAAAATAGGGAGCGTGTGTATATAGTTGCTTTTAAAAAACAAGATGATTTTATGCGTTTTCAATTTCCACTAAAAGAAGTTAAAAGAAAATCTATAACATCTATACTAGAAAATAATGTTGCTGATTCGTTCTATTATGAAAAGAGTAAGATGTATCCGTTGTTAAAAGAAGCTATGAATAATAGAAATACTTGTTATCAATGGCGTAGACATTATGTAAGAGAAAATAAAAGTAATCTATGCCCTACATTAACAGCTAATATGGGTACTGGTGGACATAATGTACCTTTAATATTGGATGATAAAGGTATAAGAAAATTAACGCCTCGCGAATGTGCAAGATTGCAGGGGTTTCCTGATGATTTTGCATTTCCTGAATATGGCAATGCAGTATTGTACAAACAATTAGGCAATAGTGTTTCGGTTCCAGTGGTAGAAAAAATCGCAAAAAATATCTTATTAGCGTTGGGTTAGTTATGCTGGATAAAAAGTGGGAGATTAATCTTACAAAAATCGAAGAAGGTGTTTTCAGAACTATGAATGGCAATGCTGATGAAATGATAGCTATTGGGCGTGTAATCAAAGCTGGATTTCCTTGTTCAAGAGTTGATGTTACTAATGCTAAATATGATGCCATTGTAGATATTGGCGGTTCTAAAAAGCTATTAAGAATACAAATTAAAGGTACTGGAGTCAATAGCATTAATTTTACTGGTGGCTATAGGAGTGGGCAGCAAATAAGTCGCGAAGCTCCGAGTAGAGTATACAAATACACAAATAAGGATTGTGATTTAATTGTTGGCATTGATACTAATAATGGTGAGTGCTATATCATTCCTATAGATGATATTCAGCAATGGGGTAATTCAAAATCGTTATCTAAATTAGAAAAATACAAAGAGAATTGGCAAATTTTAATTGATATGGCAAAAGATGTCGGCACTTTAAAAGATTCCTTAACTAATCTTGAGGGGTATCTTTAGAGTGTACTATTCAGTGATTTTATATAGGTATATATGGGCAGGGTTAGGATAGTAGGAGGTCTGCATAGGTCTAGAGTTCTGCAATTTAAAGATAATGTAGACGGTCTACGTCCTACTCCTGATAGAGTGAGGGAAACCTTATTTAATTGGCTAGGACAAGATTTAACTGGCAAGATCTGTTTAGATTTATTTGCTGGTAGCGGAGCATTAGGTTTTGAGGCATTATCACGTAATGCCTTATCTGCTATAATGGTTGAGCAAGATAAAGCAGTAGTAAAAGATTTATTGAATAATAAAAAACTACTTAAACTATCGAACTTAGAAATCATATGCGAGAATGGGTTATCCTATTTAAAAAAACAAGATAAGCATATTGATATTTTATTTTTAGATCCCCCTTATGATTCTGACTTACTTAATGAGAGTTTACAATTAATTTATTCACAAAAAGAATCTTTTAAAAATACTCTTGTTTATATTGAGTATCGTAAAACTCCAGATTTAACAAACTATTCTATATTAAAACAAGCTAAGGCTGGTGTTGTTAAGTCAGCGTTAATCCAATTAGCTTATAATTAAATTTAAGGTATAAAATATGACATTACTTATTACAGAAGAGTGTATCAACTGTGATGTTTGTGAACCAGAGTGCCCAAATAAAGCAATTTATCAAGGGCCTGAGATCTATGAGATTGATCCTGAATTGTGTACACAATGTTTAGGTCATTATGATGAGCCGCAGTGTCAGATTGTATGTCCAGTTGCGTGTATTGATATTGATATAAAGAATCCAGAAACAAATGAGCAGCTATTAGAAAAGTATCATAGAATATGGCCAAAATAATTCGGGCTGTAGCTGGTGTTTTACGTAAAGATAATTTAGTATTAATGGCGCAGCGTCCACAGGATAAATCACATGCTGGGTACTGGGAATTCCCTGGTGGTAAAATTGAGGCAGATGAATCAACTTTTGAGGCTCTAATTCGAGAATTAAAAGAAGAAATTGGAGTAGATGTTAGGACTTTACATTTAACAAATTTAATCTCGATTACTCAGTCCTATCCTCATGGTGATGTATATTTAGATGTTGTATTAGTTAATTGTTGGGATGGTGAAGTGAGTGGACTTGAGGGGCAAGCTTTATATTGGCAAAATATAGATCAAGCTTGTGTACAATATCCTTTATTACTAACTACTGAGAAAATTTTTGAAGTACTTCGTAGTTAGCCTATAATTTGAAAAGGTGGTAATTTATGCAGCAATATCACAATTTATTAAAGCACATTTTAGAACATGGTGTACAGAAAGCTGATCGTACTGGTACAGGGACAATTTCTACATTTGGTTATCAGATGAGATTTAATTTAAAAGATGGGTTTCCTCTTCTTACTACAAAGAAAGTTCATTTAAAATCAGTAATTCATGAGTTATTATGGTTCTTAGCTGGAGATACTAACATCAAGTATTTAAGGGATAATGGTGTTAAAATCTGGGATGAGTGGGCAGATGCTAGTGGCAATCTAGGGCCTGTTTATGGCTCACAATGGAGAAGTTGGCATACAGCCGATGGTAGAACTATAGACCAAATCAAAGCGCTGATTAAAGAACTTAAATCTAATCCAGACTCACGCCGTTTAATTGTATCAGCTTGGAATGTGGGAGAGTTAGATAAAATGGCACTTATGCCTTGCCATACTTTATTTCAGTTTTATGTTGCAGATAATAAGCTTTCATGTCAGTTATATCAGCGTTCTGCTGATGTGTTTTTAGGCGTGCCTTTTAATATTGCAAGTTATGCCCTTTTAACTATGATGATTGCAGAAGTATGTGGTTTAGAGCTGGGTGATTTTGTACATAGTTTTGGTGATGTACATATTTATAATAATCATATGGAACAAGTTATGTTGCAGTTATCTCGTGAACCAAAGCCTTTACCTAAAATGGAAATTAATTCACAAATAAATGATATTTTTTCTTATAAATTTGAAGATTTTAATCTCGTTGGTTACGATCCATATCCAGCAATTAAAGCGGCTGTTGCTATATGATTAAAACCGATAATCTAACTACTCTTAAGAAAATAGAAGATGTAGAGCGTATTCTTACTCCTACAAAAACTAATGCTGAAGAAATAATAGAGCGTGCTTTGCGTCCACAATCATTAGATGAGTATATTGGGCAAGGTAAAATTAAAGAGCAGTTAAAGATTTTTATTCAAGCATGCAAAAATCGTAATGAAGCATTAGATCATGTATTATTATTTGGTCCTCCTGGTTTGGGGAAAACCACCATGGCACATATTATTTCTAAGGAACTAGGGGTAAATTTAAAGCAGACTTCAGGTCCTGTTTTAGAAAAAGCTGGAGATTTGGCGGCTATTCTAACCAATTTAGAACGGCATGATGTTTTATTTATTGATGAGATACATCGCTTATCCGCGGTTGTTGAGGAGATTTTATATCCAGCATTAGAAGATTTTCAGTTAGATATAATGATTGGTGAAGGTCCTTCAGCTAGAAGTATCAAGATTGATTTACCTCCATTTACTTTAGTTGGTGCGACTACCCGCGCAGGAATGTTAACTAATCCCTTACGAGATAGATTTGGGATTATTTCACGTTTGGAGTTTTATTCTCTGGGTGAATTAACTCAGGTAGTAAAGCGTTCGGCAAATTTACTTAATCTCAAAATCACTGAAGATGGAGCAATAGAAATAGCAATGCGTTCTAGGGGTACTCCGCGCATAGCTAATAGATTGTTACGTAGGGTTAGGGATTATGCTGAAGTAAAAGGAGACGGGAATATTGATGAAAATATTGCTGATTTGGCTTTAACTATGCTAGATGTTGATAAAATTGGCTTAGACGTTATGGATAAGAAATTACTCGATGCAGTGATTAATAAGTTTAATGGTGGGCCTGTTGGGTTAGATAATATATCTGCAACCATCGGGGAATCTTCAGATACTATTGAAGATGTAATTGAACCATATCTAATGCAAAGCGGCTTATTACAGCGCACCTTAAGGGGGCGTATTGCAACTGATGCTGCATATCTGCACTTTGGTATTGCCCCCAGGTAATCATTAGTAAGTTAGTTTATGCCAAAACTTGTAAATAAATTTAACTAAAACAAGCTAAAATGTTATACTAATTGCCTTAAATTTATTCTTTTATGAGGTGGTTTATTTTGAGTGGTGCAGGTTTTAAATATAAATGGTTATCTAGTGGTGATATTGGAGCTGCGGCTACAATTATATTTGATAATTTAACAATTCTTACGTTTATTTCTCTAATTCTTCAGTTTGGTTATGCTTTTCCAGCAGACATAATTCTAACTAGAATGATTCCTGGTACTGTTTTTGGAGTTTTAGTTGGTAATATCCTATGTATTTGGTTAGGCTTTAGACTGGCTAAAAGAGAACATCGTAACGTAACTGCATTACCTTTAGGATTAGATGCTCCCTCAGCAATTGGATTTGTTGTGTGTATTATCGGGCCTGCATTTACTATGGCGAAACAAAATATTTCATCAATTCATGATGCTGGAATTATGGCATGGCATATTGGTGCTGGGTGCTTATTTATTTTAGGGTTAATAAAATTATTCTGTAGTATTTTTGCCCAGAAAATTAAAGAATATATACCACAAGCTGCTCTTTTAGGTGCAATCGGTGGAGTAGCTGTTGCTTTAATTGGTTTTATTCCTTTAATGTCTATTTTGCGTACTCCTGTTGTAGGGTTAACGGCTTTATGTATTATGCTTCTTACTATGTTTGCCAAAGTTAGACTACCTTTTAATATTTCAGGGATACCAGCAGTTATTCTTGTTGGTACGGCTTTATATTATGCCTTAATACCTTTTGGTTTAAGTGGCCCAATGCCTGATTTATCAACCCATATAGGGTTTTTATTACCCATGCCTAGTTTCGCGTTTCTAGGGGCAATGAGTTATATTATTAAATTTATACCATTGATTATTCCTTTTGCTTTATTGGTGGTTTTTGGTACTATGTCAGTTGCTGAAAGCTCTGCTTGTGTTGGAGAAAACTACCGTGTAAGAAGCCTAGTAATTGTTGACTCTATTGCAACATTAGCCTCTGCCCTTTGTGGAGGAGTATCACAAACTACACCTTATGCTGGCTTTCCAGCATATAAAAAACTTGATGCACGTGCAGGCTTTTTACTGATTAACATTATTGTTGTAGGTATTGGCGGTATTTTTGGTTTGGTGGGATTTATTGTACATCTAATACCAGAAGCTGCAGTTGCTCCAATATTACTTTTTGTGGCATTTGAAATCACGATGCAAGGCTTTATTCAATGCGATAAAAAATATATCGTACCTATTCTGTTCTCTTTTTTTCCATCAATTGCAAGGTTGTTACAAATAAAATTAACTGATGGTTCTTTAGTTAGTGTAGATAAATTGCAAGCTGATATGTTTAAAAACCTTACCCCATCAATTAGTGACTCACTGGTGATTGTTATAATGGGTAATGGATTTATAATTACAGGGATTTTATGGGGTGCAATGTTATGCTTTGCAATTGATCGTAAATATATTAAGAGTTTTGTTTGTTGTGTTGGTTTATCTGTATTATCATATTTTGGGATTATTCACTCAATATTTATTAATGGACAAATATATTTGCCGTATTTATTACCAAGCTCAATAAGTCATATTCCACTAGAATTATCTTTGGGGTATGCGGCTATGGGAATATTAGTATTGTTGAGTTCTTTAATGAATAAGAAAACGTAACTACTCACCTGCATCAATTTTTGCTATATTTCTTAGCTTCTTATGTACATTTAGTACACGGCGAAACTAAAAAATATAGCCATAATTGCGAATCTGAGTAGTTGAATCTCTCCATTACTAAGTAGTTGCAAAAAAATGCGTGGGCTTTATTTTCAAATAGCTTTTCTTATATAGGAAAGCTATTTTATTTATCTTCAGATTTTTGTTGTGCCACTTTGTGGAAAAAATCAGAATCACAATTGTTTCTAAAGTCATCGCCAAGTAAAGATAGTTTATAGTATATTTCTAAGCTTGCGTTAGCAAGATTTAGTGCGATAAAATATGTCCGTAAGCTATCTGATTTTACTTTATTAAACTCATCCCAAAGATTAAACCCCCCGCGTGTTAAAACTTCTGAGCCATAATTCCAAGCAGTGCATTCCTCACGGAATACTAGCCAAGTAAAATTTGCAGTATCTGGGCTTACTTGTTTGCTATGGAAGAGATAAATGCCTATTTTTAAGGCATTATCATGGTTGCCACGGGCAAAAGATAAATAATGACCAAATTCGTGACTTATTACTACAATTAAGCGCAATATATCTTCATCAGTAGAGTTCTCCACAATATCTTTTACATATTCGGTTATGGAGTAGCCTAGGTTATTATTCATAGCCAGTATGCTAGGAGCAATTAATGGCTTATTTACTCCGCGAAGTGGAGCATGGATGGTATGATGTTTGGTTTTATCTGTTGTAGGTTTAAAAGAAGCTTCAACAATATATTTGCCATGATCACGTGCTAGAGTTGGGATAATATCTACTTCAGATTGAATAATCTCGGTAAATAGGCGTAATAAAGTTTTAAAATTTAGTCGTTCTTCGGGTGCTGCATTTGGTTTAGAGCGTTCTTTTAGCTGAATTTCTGGAAAATTAAATTTTTCTTTATAAGTGACTCCACCAGCTGGGGGCGTGTAGCTAGAAGCGGCGGTTGCATTTATACCCGAACTTCTAGTTGCTGAATTTATTGAGGATATTTTACTCATTTATATAGCGATTCCATTACTATCATAGATTTTTATGGTTGTATCTTCTAATATAACGTAACCACCAGGCTTGCGATTGACCCAGTCAGGTATTTCAATACGGGTAATTACAATGTTATCATCTAATTTAACTTGGTAGTAATTAGGCTTGTGAGTGTGTCCATGAATTACCACATCAGCTTTATATTTTTTAGCAAATTGTGCAACTGTGTTATCAACTACTTGATATATGTGTTGGTTGTAAGGATTATACGATGTGCTACTAGATTTGTTTTTTAACATATCTTTTAGCTTATACCGCCATGACAAGGGGATCTTTCTGAGTATAAACATGGTAATAGGATTTTGAAGGATTTTTTTCATCCTTTGGTAGCCAATATCTAATGAGCAGAACACATCACCATGGCTCAATAAAATTCTATAATTATTAACGTTTAATAAGGTGCAATCTTTAAGTATGCTTATACCAGTTTCTTTGGCAAATTTTTTACCAATTCCAAAATCATGATTACCACCAATAAAATATATTGGTGCCTTTAGGCTAAAATGTTTTAAAGTGACTTTGATTTGATTGATAAAATCATTATCATCATCATCACCTAGCCAATAATCAAAAAAATCTCCTAAGATATATAAAGCATCCAATTCATTTTTCCATTTTTGCATTAAATTATAGAAAACTTGATTTGCCTCTGAGGTTTGTGGTGATAAATGTAAATCAGAAATAAAAGCTATTTTCATATTGTCAAATTTTATAAATAATTAATTACGGGTAAATTTATTACGAGTAATTGATTATAACATGTTACAATATTTATTTAAAGTACGCATTAGAAATATAATTTTGAGTTAGGACAAATTGTGACAATTCATAGCCATGAAGTAGAGGCGAGTAATTTTATTAAGAATATCATTGAAGAAGATTTAAAAACAGGTAAACACCAAGTTATAATTACCCGTTTCCCGCCAGAACCAAATGGTTACTTACATATTGGGCATGCTAAGTCTATTTGTTTAAATTTTGGTTTGGCTAAAGAATTTGATGGAATCTGTAATTTACGTTTTGATGATACTAATCCAGAAAAAGAAACAGATGAGTATGTTCAAAGCATCAAAGAAAGTATTAAGTGGCTAGGTTTTAATTGGGATGGTGAAGTTAAATATGCTTCGGATTATTTTGACAAATTATATGAATTTGCCGAATTTTTTATTAAACAAAGCTTGGCATATGTGTGTGATTTAAATGCTGATGAGATGAGAGAATACCGAGGATCGCTAGTAACAAAAGGTAAAGACAGCCCATATCGCAAGCGTAGCGTAGAAGAAAATTTAAACTTATTTAAGCAGATGCGTGAGGGTGAATTTGCCGATGGAGCTAAAACCTTGCGCTTAAAAATTGATATGGCATCAAGTAATATTAATTTAAGAGACCCAGTTATTTATCGCATTAAGCGTGCTCATCATATTAGAACTGGTGATAAATGGTGTATTTATCCGATGTATGATTATACTCATTGCATTTCTGATGCTTTAGAAAATATTACCCATTCTTGTTGTACTTTAGAGTTTGCTGATCATCGCCCTTTGTATGATTGGGTTATTGCGCATTTAGTTAAAGCTAATTTATTAACTAGTCATCCAAGACAAATTGAGTTTTCTAGGCTAGAATTACAATATACAATCACAAGTAAGCGTAAGCTTAATCAATTAGTAACCGATAATCTGGTATCTGGATGGGATGACCCTAGGATGCCTACTATATCTGGAATGCGTCGCCGTGGCTACAATAAAGAAGGGGTGCAATTATTTGCCAAACGTTGTGGAATCTCTAAATCACCTAATATAGTGGATGTGTCATTACTTGAAGCATCAGTACGTGAAGAGTTAGAAAATAAAGCCCCACGTATTATGGCGGTTTTAAATCCATTAAAAGTGGTTTTAACTAATTTTGATGAATATACTGCTAGTCGAAGTGCTGGGTTTCATCCACAGCATGCGCAGTTAGGTGAGCGTTTAGTAGAGCTGACTCGAGAAATTTATATTGAACGGGATGATTTTATGCTTGATCCTATTTCTGGTTGGCAAAGGCTAACCGCTAATTCTGAGGTTAGGTTAAGACATAGTTACGTTATAAAGTGCGATGAATTAATTAAGGATGCAACAGGAAATATTGTAGAACTACGCTGTAGTATTGATAAAAATACTTTGGGTAAAAACCCAGAGGGGCGTAAAGTTAAAGGTGTAATTCATTGGGTGAGTGTTACAAATGCAATTGAAGCACAAGTTAGGTTATACGATAGGTTATTTACTGAAGCCGAACCAGATAGAGTCAATGGCAAGGATTTTAAAGAGTTTATTAATCCACACTCACTAACTATAGTTAAAGGGTATATAGAGCCTGTAATTATAAGTTCTAATGCGGAAGATTGCTACCAGTTTGAGAGGCTTGGGTATTTTGTGGCAGATAGATGTGATCATGATAGCTCAAGCAATAAATACGTATTTAATAAGACAGTAGGACTCAAAGATACTTGGAAAAAATAAACATATACTCTGCCATATTAAACTCCTATATTTGTTGATTAACTCCTTATGTACTTTAGTACACTGCGTATTTAATCTCTTCCGTGGAACTTAAATCTGTTTGAGTATGTGTTTATTTCAGTTAATATACTATTAAAGGTTATCAATATGTTCGCAGAAGTTAATTATATAAACTGTAAGAATGCAAACGAAGAGTATCGTATGGTATATTACTCTTGGGGAGTTCAAGAGAAAAGTAGCAAAACTCTAGTTTGCTTGCATGGTTTAAATCGCAATGGCCGCGATTGGGATTATATTGCACAACATTTTGTTAAGCAAGGATATTTGGTTATAGCTCCAGATATTGTTGGGCGTGGTAATAGCGATTATTTAATTAATGCGAATGGCTATGATACATTTAATTATGCTGCGGATATTCTTAAGCTGATTGGTGTATTATCTTTAGAGAATGTATGTGTTTTAGGAACATCTATGGGGGGATTAGTTGGCATGGCAATTGCTTACTTGCCGCAAAATCCGATTAAAAAATTAATTCTCAATGATATTGGTGCAGAGTTAGAGTATGATGGTTTGGTTGGCATTGCTAGTTATAGCAATAGTCATCCTGAATTCAATAACTTCAGCGATGCTAAGGATTATATCATTAGTTTAAGTTTAGACTTTGGGGATTTACCAGATTATATTTGGGAGCATATTGCGCGCAATTCATTTCAGAAAAACTTAACTGGTAGATATGAGTTAAAACGCGATGTAAATTTGAGTAAGACATTTACTAATGAGGCATCGGAGAATAAGAATATTGAGTTGTGGAATTATTGGGGTGAGGTAACTATTCCTACCCTTGTAATTCATGGTGAGAATTCTACTTTATTAAGCAAAGCAACTATAAGCAAAATGCAGAAAATCCACCCATTAACACAAGTAGTAGAAATAAAAAATACTGGACATGCTCCTTTTTTGTATAATGATGAACACTGTGACATTATTAGTAATTTTTTAGGTTAATGCTATGCGATTATTAACATTTATTTTAATGCTGATGTACTCATATGGTTTTGCTGATTGTTTATTTAAGATTTCTAATTACTCTGATTATTCGGTTACCATTGAGGTCGGATTTTATAAAGCAGAATCAAAGAGCCTAGTTATTCCAAATTCTTCAAACCGTACCATTATGATAAATAGTGATTATAATTGTTTATCAAGTAACTTAAGTGGTAATGGACTTTCTTATATTAATTTAATTGGTGGTAAAAGTATTGGCGGTTGGAGGTATATTCCTCAAAGCAATATGCTTAGAGCTATGGGTAATTCAGCAAAGAGCGAAAACTACGTCATGGGGTGTAATTTTGATGGAAATATTTTAATGTTAATGAATAATTATAAACCAGAAAGCCATGTGCTTAGTGTAATGATCAAGCCTTCACAATTTAGAGTATCAAAAATGGGCTCTTCTAATTGACATATGGACGTATTTTATGGTAAAATCTGGCTCTTATTTCGTATAATATTATAAAATATATAAGGAGCTCAAAATGTATGCGGTTATAAAAACTGGCGGCAAACAATACCAAGTTGCTGTTGGCGATAAATTAAAAATAGAACTGATACCAGCAGACATTGGCAGCCAAATCACTCTTTCTGAAGTATTGATGATTGCTGACGGTGAAAATGTAGTTGTAGGTGCGCCTGTTATTGAAGGTGCTAGTGTGACTGCTTCTGTGGTTCAAGAGGGACGACATAAAAAAGTACGTATTTTTAAAATGCGTCGTCGTAAACATTATCAAAAACGTCAAGGTCATCGTCAGTATTACACTGAAATCACCATTGATGCAATTAACAACTAAGGGGTACAACTAAGATGGCAACGAAAAAAGCTGGTGGTAGTTCGCGAAACGGACGAGATTCCAATCCAAAGATGCTAGGTGTTAAAGCTTATGGCGGTCAATTAATTCCTGCTGGAAGTATTATTGTTAGACAACGTGGAACTCAGTTTCACCCTAGTACAAATGTTGGAATAGGTAAAGATCATACTTTATTTGCTAAAGCTGATGGCTATGTTGAGTTTTCTGTTGGTGGAAAGTTCAATCGTCGTTTAGTTAGCATTATTCCTGCTGAATAAATTCATTATACTAATTTCTTTTTAATTAAATCTTTATTTAATTAAGTTTGAGGTTGGTATTTATTGATTGCTAGGTGTAATTTCTAAACCCCACATTAATTTCTGTGGGGTTTTTTTGATTGGTATGGTTATGAAATTTATTGATGAAGCAAAAGTAGAAGTTATTGCTGGTAATGGTGGTAATGGTTGTGTATCTTTTCGACGTGAGAAGTATATCGAAAAAGGTGGTCCTGACGGCGGTGATGGCGGTCGTGGAGGTAGCCTTATTATGCGAGCAGATGAGAATCTTAATACACTAGTTGATTATAGGTTTGTCAAGAAATATTTAGCAGATGATGGTAAGAGTGGTAGAGGTGCGGATTGCTACGGACATAAAGGCGAAGATGTATATTTAAAAGTTCCTATTGGTACAGTTGTTGTTGATGATGAGACTGGTCTAACGCTTGCTGATTTAAGTATTAATGGTGATGAAGTTGTTGTTGCTAAAGGTGGCAAGGGTGGGTTAGGAAATTTACATTTCAAGTCTTCAACTAATAGATCTCCACGCCAAGCTACTCCAGGGGAAAAGGGCGATCGTAGAAAGCTCCGCCTAGAACTAAAAGTTTTAGCTGATGTTGGATTATTAGGGTTACCTAATGCTGGTAAATCTACGTTTATTAGTGCTGTTTCTGCAGCACGACCGAAGATTGCAGATTATCCTTTTACTACTTTACATCCTAACTTGGGTGTTGTACGTGTTGGTGAAGAAAAAAGCTTTGTGATTGCAGATATTCCTGGTCTTATTGAGGGTGCTTCGGAAGGTGTTGGCTTAGGTTTCAAGTTTTTGCGTCATTTACAACGCACTAAAATTTTATTACATTTGGTTGATATTTTCCCACAGGATGATTTAGTCGATGTTGTTGCAAGTAGCGTTGCTATAACTGGGGAATTAAAAAAATATGACGAAGAGTTATATAATAAGCAGCGTTATTTAGTAATTAATAAAATTGATTTGGTATTAGATGAAGAACGGGCAGAATACGTCGATGATTTTATTAATAAGTTTAAGCAATATGATACCAATACTAATTTTGATAAGATTTTTATTATTTCTGGAGTAACTGGAGAAGGTTGCAAAGAGTTATGTTATTATCTTATGAATTATATAGACGAACAAAAAATAGCGAATGCATTGCCAGTGGTTTAATTAAGAGAGTGTATTCATAGTTGTATGTTAATCCATATTGACGAGTGAGGGTGTGAATGAAAAAAATATCTACGATAAAGCTATCGGCAGCAAAATTACCTACGATACAAGTAATATTATTATCAACTGGTGGCATGATAGGGGCGGGCTGGTTATTTTCTCCTTACTATGGATTTCATACTGCTGGGGCTTGGGTGGTATTATCTTGGATAATTGTAGCGATTATGACTTTTGTTATAGCTTTATCTTTTGCTGAAGTATCTACAATACTACCCATTGTGGGTGGTATTTCACGCTTTATGGGCATTACTCATAACAAAGCTGTATCCTTTGTATTTTTATTGCTTGGTTGGTTAAGTTATGTTGTGTATTTACCACTTGAGGTTCAGTCGTGTATTCAATATTTAGGATATTGGTTTAGTGGGTTGGTTGTTAATCACACCACTGGATCTACATTGTCTTATTACGGCTTAGGGTTTGCTTTTCTTATAATGGTTTTACTGACGCAGTTTAATACTCTATTTTTAAGTAGAGTTTCCAGAGCCAACAGTATTATTAGCATTTGGAAGATTATTATTCCCTTATTAGTTGCTTGGATATTAATTATTGGTTTTGGCAATTGGCACAATGTAAATACCCTAATGACCAATCACAAATTTTCATTTGAGGATGTATTACTTGCAATTACCGCTAGCGGTTTAGCTTTTGCTTTTAGTGGATTTCAAAATGGCTTGATTTTAGCCAATAGTGTTGCTAATCCCAAGAAAACTCTACCGTATTCATTATTCTCTCCTATTATCTTTGGCTTTATTCTTTATTGTTCATTATCTTTGGCTTTTATCTTTTGTGTTGGAGATACTGATTTTGCGGTTGGTTCTTCTGCTCCATTGCTTGGATTGGTTGCTTTATTTAGTATTCATATTATATTTACGATCTTATTTATTGATGCAGTTATTTCTCCGCTTGGTACAGCTAATGTTTATACGGCTATAACTGCGCGAATATTGTTAAGTTTGGCTCGAGACTTTTTACCTAATAGTATATTTGTTCGATTAAATAAGAACTTATCTCCAGCTCATTGCTTATGGTTTAATTTATTAGTTGGCGCATGTTTTTTATTACCTTTTCCTACCTGGCAACAATTAGTTGATTTTTTATCTTCAATGGTAGTGTTTGCTTATCTTTCTGGTCCAATTACCTTAATTATTTTACGTAAAGAAATGCCAGATGTGCCTCGAGTATTTAAGGTATCCGGTTATAAGTTTATTGGTTATTTAGGCTTTATTTGTTGTAGTCTGCTAATTTATTGGTCTGGTTTAAATAATCTCATATATTTATTTATTGCAGTTATTGTTATTATTTTACTTTATGGGTTGCTAGTAAATAAAGATATCGGAGTGATTAGAGCATTTAGAGATAATGCTTTTATAATGGGATATTTATTATTAATGGTTTTAATTTCCTATATGCGTCAATTAGATATAATTATGTTCCCTTTAGATAATATTTGTGTTATTGTAACAGCATTTTTTGCATGCAAAGTATTTATTGCGTATAAGGTAAGTAGCATAGCGATTAATGATAATATAATTAGGTATAATCAAGAGTTAAACAATGGTGAGGCATCAAGCTAAGAATGACATTAAATCAAGATAATATTGTTGCAGTTGCAACAGCTACAGGCTATGCTGGTATTGGGGTGGTTCGTATTTCAGGGCATAATCTATTGGAGATTGTCACACAAATTTCTCATAAAAATAATCTAAAGCCTAGGTTAGCAAGCTATACTGATTTTTATAATATAGATAATGAAGTAATAGATTCGGGGCTGATTATTTATTTTTCTGCACCATATTCTTTTACTGGCGAAGATGTTATTGAGTTACAAGGGCACGGTAGCCCAATTGTATTACAAATGATTTTAAAGCGTTGTTTAGAGTTGGGGTGTAGAATTGCTCAACCGGGAGAGTTTAGCCGTAGAGCTTATTTGAATGGTAAGATTGATCTGGTTCAGGCTGAAAGCATTGTAGATTTAATCCACGCTGAGAGTGAGATGGCAGCAAGGGGTGCGCTAAAATCATTAAAAGGAACATTTTCTAAGCACATTGATACGATTAATCAACAGTTGATTAATTTACGCATGTTTGTTGAAGCCACGCTTGATTTTCCAGAAGAGGATATTGAGTTTATTGTTGAAGCCAAAATTCAAGATAAGCTACGCCTGTTGCAAACATCAATTGGGGGCCTACTTGCAAATACCAAGCAAGGGGTATTACTTAATAATGGGGCAAATATTGTTATCGTAGGTAGACCTAATGTGGGCAAATCAAGCTTACTTAATGCTTTAGCGAATGAAGAAGTTGCTATTGTCACAGCAGTTGCTGGGACAACACGCGATATTGTAAAAGAAAAGATTATTATTAATGGAGTGGTGTTTAATCTTATTGACACCGCTGGTATTCGTGATACTGAAGATATTGTTGAAAAAATTGGAATTGAGCGAGCTTTACACGCGGTACAAAATGCTGAGTTATGTTTGGTTTTAATTGATGATAGCATTGGTATTACTCCAGAAGATGAGTTGATATTAGCTAAAATCCCTACCGAATTACCCCGATTATTTGTACATAATAAAATCGATATTACTAATTCTAACCCACGAATTGATAGCAATTATGGCGTATCTAATATTTATATCTCTGCTAAGCAGCAATTAGGTTTGGGTTTATTACGTGATGAAATATTAAAGCTAGTAGGCTTTGATAATAGTTGCAATAATGTATTTATTGCTCGAACCCGACATTTAGAAGCTATGAAGCAGGCGGTATCCCATATTGATAACGCTTTTGCTAATTGGCATCAGCTAGAGTTAATTGCTGAAGAATTACGCTATGCGCATAATAACCTAACTGATATAACAGGGGAGTTTACCTCTGATGATTTGTTGGGGGAGATTTTTAGTAAGTTCTGTATTGGAAAATAGAGTCATTATTCATAATAATCTATAATCATTCACATCACTCATAAAATCAAGCACTTTAATCAATCACATTGTCTATAAAAATCTACTATAATCTATAATAAGGTGTAAAAATGCACCTTATATTGTCCTTTATTGTATAATCATCACTTAATAGGGTGTAAATATATTTTAATGGGTAATGCATGTCAATTAAAAAACCAGGAAGCGAGCATAAGATTAATAATTCATCAATAGGAACCAAATTATGAAATTAGCATTATCTTATTATTTATTTGTTTTTGGAATACAACCATTTTTCCGTACAAATGACTTGAGAATTTCTAAACATGTATAGCTACTTTTTTAAAAGTATTGATTTTATTACTTTTAAGCACAAACTTATTTTTATTAATATATTCGA
>JAJTDW010000014.1 GCA_021298175.1 Pseudomonadota bacterium | reverse complement strand
TTTAAATTCAGGCTCTAAGGTGGATAATGCAGATATGGGCTATAAATTTGAGGGTTTTTTAAGTGCTTCGATCGATGCTAAATTGGCATCTAGTACTGATTGGGCTGGTTTTATTAATATATTGTTAGATACTTTTACTGATGGTAATATTCTTTTAGTGGTCATGTTAGTGATGCTTGCTTCTACAAATATTGATAACCAAAGTATTAGAACTCAAGCAAGACAAATGAATGCTACTAATGACCAGAAACAATGGCTAAATGGTGTGTTGGAAGCTTTCCAAAATTTAGCTAATGTAACCCCATACACTATTACGGATCCTGCCGACTCTCTTAAAACAATAGAAGTAGATAATTTAACTGAGCTATTTCGTATTGCATACAAAGATCCAACAGGGGATAAAAACTTAAAAGCTAAATTAGATGCTTTTATAAAGCCTCTGGAAAAAGTGGATAATACTGGAATTTGGAGTACTATTGATTGGAATTCTACAAAACCAGATAGACAGACAAAAGACAGTGCTGCCTTTACTGCACTTTTCAAAAAAATATTTGATGAGACTAACAAAGCATCTTCTCGAGCAAAGGGTGAATCAATTACACCTTTTGATACGATTGATGATAAAAATGGCCCTATATCTTATATTATTGATGCAACACAAATAGGTACAATAGTAAAAAATATAAACACCAGTACAAGCGCTGCAAATACCATTGCTCAAGAGGATAGTTTAATAATGCAGGCACGTAATGAGACTTTAGCCCAGCATTTAAAAGCTGCTACTTCTGCATTAGATACGATGAAAGCAACTTACCAAGCTTTATGGCGTTAATCTGATATTTAGACTGTCATCCTCGTGCATCACGCTTGCGTGTGACACGGGGATCCATGCCCTTATAACATATAAAATTTAGATTATAAAGAAAAACACCCAAGAGCAATAAATTTAAATAAGGGAACTACCATGTCAACAATAATAAATACTAATACAAGTATAAATAAATATCATGAAACAAGAGATGCAGATAATAATTCTACAAATAATTCAGCATTATCAGATGATCATGGACAAAGAAATGAATTTTTAAGCAAATATGAAAGCTTAAGCGCAGATTATAATAATTTTGAGAGTTTACCTCAAGATGCACGCACTCAATTACAACGAGATAGCCTTGATAAATTACAAAATCTAATGACTACAACAGATGTGGTAGATCCACAGCTAAGCGAATTAGCAAAGAATGTTCTGGAGGTGGGGCGTTCCGTTGCAAATTTAGGTAATGAAGCTATTCCAAGGACAATTACTTATACTTCTGCCGTAGAATCTAGAGCCGTATCTAAACCTATTTTATCTCCAGCAAAATATGATGAATTATTAAGCTATATGCTGCATAACTCACAAATTAAAATGGATTTTGATGGCGATGGTTATAAAGCATATGATTATCATAAAAAAGTGCTTGATAACTTTATAAAGCAACTTTCGTCTCTTGAAAATAATGTAATTTCAGAAGCTGATTTAGTTAAAAAAATTAAAGGTATATACGATAAGGCTGTAGCTGCACAAGACTATAGGATTGGGAATAAAATTGGAAATAACAACAAAGATAAGAATACTCATAGTGGTTGGTTAAACAGTACGTATGATTTTACAAAGTACGAAACTATAGTGAAGTGTATTAATGAGATGATGACACTTCATAATAATGGAACGTATACACTTGAAGAAGTGAAGCAAAAGATAAAGAGTATGGTTTCTAAAAATGTAGGTGATCCTACTACAGCTAGTGAGATGTCAGATTACATGCGAGCTGCCTATGAGGGTTTGTTAAAGAATACTATAAAACTGGGTAATGATATCTTAGATAATGAGTTTAGTAGTTTAATAGCTGAGTTAAAAGCGGCAAATCCAGCAAAGGCGAGGGAAAACCTTATAAACGATAATTCTGCATTATTTGGTTTTTTAGGAACTAGTGCGCAATTAATCGCTTCTCCAATTAGTATTGAACAATTACAAAAAATTAGTGCAATATTAAAAAATCCATCATATAGCAAATATATAAATAATTTTAAATTTGATATCAAGCAAAACTTTGATAACTTTGTTGCTGGTAAAATTAATGCTGATACTTTTAATAATAGTATAACCATAACAAATTTAATGAAGCCTTATGTAAGTGTAGCGATGCCAAGTAAAGAACAAATGATAGCTCTTTTGGGGCAAGAAAACATAGATAAATCCCCACTAAGTGTTGATCAGCTTTATGCTCAAATGACAGCCTTGTTTTCTGGGGTTAAGGATAGTGGATTATTGAGTATTTCATTACAAATGAAGTTTAAAGAGAGCTTTAATAAGCAGTTAGATGCTTTCACATCTAGCGTTAACAGTTTGTTTGAGAATAATTTAAAAAATCCAAGACCATCAGACTCAGATATTAATAAGGCTATACAAGGTCTTGTTACTTACTATAGGGAAAATTATCAGCCTAACGATAAATCAGGTAACTATTCTCCAGAAAATATTGCTAATTATATCTTTAATCATGTCTCTATACGTTTTGCGCTTAGTAACGTTTTAGATATTCCACATCGTGGTTCTCAATATGCTTCAGATATAAGGGATCAGAGCACATATCAGAAAGACAAGATTCATAACCCACTAATGGTGCTTATTAACAATTTCACTAATGGGCTTAAAGATGATGTTGCAAATTTGATAAGTTATTATAACGGTGAGGCAGGAGATAAAGAAAAATTTGACATAATAATGTCCTTAAATAATAATTTTTTGGATTATACATCAAAGGTGGATGATAGTTACACATTTAATATTTTTGATAGCTTGGATCCACTAATATTAGCTTTACAAATTTCGATAAATTTAATTTTTTTGAATAGTCAATCAGCACGTATATTTGCGCAGTATGCAGAGCAGATGCAAAATGTATTAGACAAGCTAAGCTCTTTAACACAATTTTTAGCTAAAATAACTATGCTGTATAAAGAGGTGCTGGGTAAAGTTCAAGCAGATAAGGGTAATAAGGAGAATGAGAATGCAACTACTGTATCATTTTCTGATGTTATTGGGAAATATAAGGTTTTTGCAAATAACGCAGGTTATACAATTGAGGATGGCAGTGTTTTATTTAGTAAAGATAAGATTCCTAAAGACTTTCATAAGTATTTTGCTGTTTCGAAGGATGGTAGATCTTTAAAATTAAATGAATACTCGATAAAGAACTTAATTAAAGATATTTCTCTTGAGCTAGAGCTTATTATGCCTGGAAATACCAATGGTAACAAAAAGGATGAAGTTAAATATACATTTATGTCTCAGTCCATGGTGCCAACTATTGATGATTTTCAAAAGAAAGACGTAGGTGTTATTTGGGTTATAAGTAAGAAGCAAGATGCGAGCGGTGACACTAAGTATGATGGTTATTTTGTAGGCAAAGATGGTAGTATAATGAAAATTCCAGACAAAGATAAAAATGGGAGTTCTTGGGGCAATACGCCAGGGAATGATGAGATTAAAAAAATAATGGAGAGGGTTAATGATGGAAAAATTGATATGGTAGATAGGGATTCTAACGGTAGTGGTATCTATGACTATACTATACCTGTTAATTCTATAAATAGTAATATAAAAAAGGATGGTGATGCGGGCTCATTTTATGATACTTATAGTTTAGCTGTATTTACTAGTACAGAAAATGAAAGTTTTATTCAATCGGTATCAAGCAAGACAAAGACAATAAATGATTTGATTAGTAATTTAAGTCAAAAGGTGCAGATGTTTCAAAGAGAGTCTGAGAAATCAACAAAACCATTTGATACAATATTTGGGATTGTACAAAATGCTAGAGCAAGTCGTTAATTACGGATTGTCTTTGAATTCAGACGCGTTTGTCCTGGACATTTGTCCAGGCGCGCCTGGGATTCAAATACTTTAAGTAAATAAAAAATAGATTAGACGATAAAAAATAAAACCCAAAAATATAAGAAATATAAAAATTATAACATTAAGGAGAACAGATATGTCAAACTTTCAAATAAATAGTAGCGTGCCATTGGCATCTAATAATCATGCAAAAAACCTTGATAATGAACAAGCTATAGGTAATAATATTACAACCAAAAAAGCTAATAAAGTAACTAATCACGCATTAATTGGTGATGAGTCATCACAAAAACCATTAATTGGAGCTATTCCTGCATTTTATAGCCCAGCAATAACACAAACTAAAAACCTTGATGTTTCTGGTTTAATTAAAAGGGTAGAAGACAAAATATCAAATAATAGTCAAACAGACGAATTAAGTGCTATAGCAAATGCTTCTAGAATTAGTAATAATGATACAGATGAAGTAACTGCAATAACTACTTTACTTCTATATCGTAATATTCAAGAATTAACCTCAGTAGTTGATGAAGATATGGCGGATGCAGAAGCTAAAGCTATTAATTTTACAGCATTAATTCAGAATGTTGAAGATTCTATAGGCATTGAAATTCCTGCTTCAATCAAAAAAAGTAGTACTTATAATCTTGGTGAATATAATGGTAATAATAACTCTATGGTTAGAGTGTTATTGTTTTTATTAAATATCATCTTTAGGCAGTTGCAGTCAGTTCAAGCACAACAAAAAGTTCAGTTAGATTTAACTGCAATTAATATGCAAATATTAGGTGAAAATGCTTCAACTACAATTAAATTAGCCGAAGATGAGTTTTCTAAAAAAATGGCAGCAGCCAAAAAAGGTATTTATGCAGCAGCCGTTAATATGGGTTTAGGTTTGGCTGGTGGTCTTGTAACTATGGGTATGACTATCAAAGAGCGTTCATTTAATAAATATGAAGCACGCCAAAATGAAGTGGCAAAATATGATAAAGAAGTAGCCAAAAATGTTGCTTTAAATGCACAAATAAGTGATGATTCACAAAATATTATAAAAAATATGCCAATTGACAGAAGTCGTACGCTTGATATTAAAAATCATAAATATTATACTTATGATAAAGACAACTATACCTCATTAGTGGATTTACGCGCGCAACAAGTGAAGCTTGATAATTATACCAAAGCGTATAGACCAACTGTAACAGCAACCAGCCAAAAGTTAGCAAATCCAGAGGATATTAACTTAACTGGAGCATCCAGCATAAAAAGTAAATTCTTGACTAATAGACCAGAAAATATTAGAACCTTTGTACAAAAACAAACGGCATTGGAGCATCAAATGGATGTATCTCTTGTTAATAAAAATAATGGGAAATTAAGATGCGAATACATTAAACATTTTTCAAAATTAGATATTCCAAATAAACAAGCTCAACAAAAAGTTATAGATTTAGCGGACGGAAAGGATATTTTTAATCCTGTAGGTGTAACAACAGGTACAACAGGGTTTTCCCCTATTGCACTGAAAAAGCTAAGTAATGAAGGTAAGCCAAATTTGTTTAATGTTGAGAAGGATGGTGGTAATACGATTACAACATTTATAAAGCCTAAAATAGATGCCTCTGGTAATCATTTGGCTGGTGAATATGAACTTGGGCAAATTACAACAAATAGCAGAGGTGTTTCAAAATATGATATTTATCAAATAGATAATGCTAATAAAAGCATTGTTGGAGAAGTTTACAATACTTTATCTAAAGATAAGATATATGCTCTTAAGAATGCAGAGGCAATACAGAATATAGCTTCAGCTGCAAATGAAGGTTTGAAAGATATCAATGGTATTAAAGTAGATAATGATTCTGTACATATTCTAAATGCAGTTTGTACAGACGCAGTATATATGAAGAAATTTGCTGATGCAGAGAAAAATAATTTTGACAAATATGCTGAGTTACGTAAAAACCATGAGGCGGGAAACAGTGATTTAGCTAATGCTGTAAAAATGTCTAGGCAAAAATTTGTTGAATATCAATCGTATGCAACAGCATTCACTAATTTAATTAACCCATCAATGCAGTTGGTAAATGGTTTGACAACATCTTTTGCTGACCAAGATAAGGCTGAAGCAGATTTTATAGCAGCAAGAAGAGCCGTATTTCAGCAACTATCATCAGCAGGTATAGACTTAACCAATACTACAATACGTCAGATATCTGATAATATCAATCAAATGTTAAGTGGTATTTTAGAATCTTTAAAAAGTACCCTTCAGGTTGCTAATCAGGCAATTTCTTCTTAGTCATGGTATACTAACGATGTATAGACGCCTAATTTTTATTAGGTTTCTATACTCATGAAAACCTTAAGGAGATAAAACATGAGCCGTGATGATATCAATAATGATACTAACGATCTATACAAAGAGTTTGATTATGATGAGGATAAGATGGAGTTTGATGATACACAGGAAGAAGATGGCGATGAAATTGAAGAGTATGCTACTGAAGCTGAAGAAGATCTAGTAGAGCAAGATGATATATCTGATGATGAACCTTTATTGGATACCGATAATCTTGAAGTGCAAATTAGATGTGAGATTGGTAAAGTAAGCCTTAGCCTTGCAGAATTAAGTAAAATTAAAATAGGTGATACTATAGAGTTTATGCGTTGGCCTACACAATTAGTAAAATTAAGTGTAAATAATAACTATTTTGCCCAAGGTCTTTTAGTTGAAATAAACGGTATGTTAGGTGTTAAGATAATAAAGAAATAATTAATAATTGGCATCTTTGATATAAACTTAAAGAGAGGCCGATAAGTTAACAAAACTATTTGATATTATATTTGGGGTTATACCAAATACTAGAGTAATCCATTAATAGACTCATCATGTTTAGATGGTTTTTATAACTATCCAAAAAGCCCATTTTAATATATTTGACCATAATATATAATATCAACATAAAGGTGCTAAAATAGTGGACAAAAAGGTTAATGTGTGATTCTGGAGGTAATAAATTATTATGACAATTGCAACAATGAGTATAAATGATAGCGTAAATATGTTAAATGATAACATGATTAGTAGCAATGATTTAGAGGTTATGGATATGAACAGCTCACAATCTTTTTTGGAAAATAAAGTTTCTGGTTTAGTTGATGATATATCCAGTAGTCATAACTTTCTGCAAGATGTGATGAAAAAGGGTCATGCTGGTTCGCCAAGAGAAATGCTTGAGGTGCAGCATAAATTACATCAGTTTAGTTTAATGACTCAATTGGCAAGTAAAGTTGCCTCTACAATTGTGAAGAACGTGGATACTTTAACTAAAATTCAATAATCTGTTGGGATTACTATGAGTGAAGATAGCGGGCAAAAAACAGAACAACCAACCCAGAAAAAACGACAGGATGCACGGGAAAAGGGTCAGGTAGCGCAAAGTAAAGAACTTACATCCTTAAGTGCTATGGCAACAATAGTTGCTTGCTTAAGCTTTAGTTCAAACAGTATGTTAGATAAGTTAGCAGATAATTTTAGTGTGGTGCTTAGGTCAATACAATTACATGATTTTGAGATGAGTGTTGTATATGGTACTTTATGGCAAAGTATGTCAGTAGTTGCTAGAATTATTTTTATGCCAATTATATTAGCTGGGGTAATTTCTTTATTAATAAATATATTGCAGTTAAAAGGGTTGACTTTAAATAAAGAATTTTTTAAAATTGATTTAAATAAATTAAATCCTATGAAAAATTTTAAAAATATTTTTTCGGTTAAGAATTTTATTAAATTCTTAAAGCAGTTTGTTGAAATAACAGCAATGGCAATTGTATCTTTTTCTATAGTAAAACATTCATTTTCTGATTTATTGATTGGTTATAATATTGGATTATTAAACTTTACGGCTTTATGTGGTTGGCTTATCGTTAAGTTGTTTTCGATTTTATTCTTAATGCATTTGGCTTTTGCCATATTTGACTTTGTTATGGAAAAAAGAAATTTAACTAAGCAATTAATGATGTCCAAAGAGGATATGAAACAAGAATATAAAAATAGTGAAGGTAATCCAGAAGTAAAACAACAAAGGAAAGAGCTACACCGTGAGTTATTAGAAGATGATAGCATGAGTGAAACAATATCTTCTTCTACATTAGTATTAGCCAATCCTACACATATTGCAGTTGTTTTATTATATCACCCAAAACGTTGGAAATTACCCATTGTAGTTGTTAAAGCAAAAGGTCCAAATGCAGAGCAAGTATTTAAATTAGCAAATAAATCAGCTGTTCCGATAATTCGTGATATTTGGTTAGCACGTAGTTTGTACAAGTTAGCTAAGGTTGGGCAGTATATCCCTTCTACTTACGTAAAGCATGTTGCAGATATATTTAATAAGAATCTAGAGTTATTCCCTGTATTAGAGGCAGAGATAAACGATATTATGGCAGAGATGCAAAAATCGCAAGTTCTAAGCAAAAAATAATTTTTTTAAAAGGTGATAAAAATGATACAAGATGCAATAAAACAGTTGATGCCAAATAGTAATGGTATATTGGGCGACTTTAATAAAAACGAGTTAGATTACTTATATAATTTAGGTGTAAAGAGCTTCCAAGTTGGTGATTATACTAAAGCTTTACCAATATTTCAATTACTAAAGGGTGCTAATAGCACTAATGTATTATACTCAAAAGCATTAGCTGGTTGCTATCATGCAATGGGTGATTACATGAATGCGTTATTTAGCTATAAATTTACTTATTTGCTAGATCAAGATAATGAATCTGATTGTTTATTTTATAGTGGAACTTGTCTTTATGAGCTTGGTAAATTTGAGCAAGCACAAAAAGAGTTTGTTAAATACACCCAACAAAAAAATATAAATGTTGAATTTTGTAGTAAAGCTGAGTTATACTTAGAGTCTATCAAACAAAAAAGTATAGCAGACAATAAACAAGTAGCAGCAGAGGCGAGTTCTTAATTATATAGTCATTGCGAGCGGGAGAATATTGTCCAGCGTGGCAATCTATTTAATCTCTTGTTTAAAATCTGCTATACTGTTATAATATTTTAATAGTATGGGGATTAGTTTGGATTACAGCTTAAATATATTTTTTAACAATTGGATGTTAATTGTCCTCATCGCCCTAAGATTTTTTGGGGTGATGATGATTTGCCCTTTGTTTGGTGAAAGAGTACCAAAGATTGTAAAAATGTTATTAGCTTTATCTTTTTCTGCCATAATGTTGGAATATTTCAGCCCACATAAACTAGCGCAGTTTGAACCTATAATGTTTGTATTCTTAATGGCTCGTGAGTTAGTAATAGGTTATCTTTTAGGTTATTTATTTAGCTTCCCATTATGGATGATTGAAGGTACGGGGAACTTAATTGATATGCAGCGTGGTGAGCAGTTTGGTTCTTTAATTAATCCAATGACTAAAAATCCCTCTTCATCAATTTCAAAGTTAATTTTTCAGGGGTTTATTGTATATTTTATAACGGCTAACGGGTTTCTATATTTATTAAAGTTAATTTTCACTAGTTTTATAATCCTACCTGCAGCAGAGCTCAATTTAAAGTTTATTCCTAATAAAGCACTTTTTGTTCAGTTTTTTGCTGATTACTTTTATTGGATACTTATGTTAGCCATGCCAGTAATTTTTGCTATGCTTTTAGTAGATTTAGTGCTGGGATTATTAAATTCTTTTATCCAGCAGATTAATGTAACAACTTTAGGAATGCCTATTAAAAGTATGGTAGCCTTAATTTTTATGGTTTTTTATCTTGGGGTTTTATATCGTGTTTCTTTAAATCAATTTGGGAATATTACGTGGCTTGCATTTTTCAAATAAAATATATTATCGTTCTTATCCTTGCGAATATTCTAAATACATTTCTGTGTTATGGAGTGTTGGCAATCCGCTTATTTATATTAACTGTCCTAAAAGCCCATTTTTATATCTTTAGCTTTAAGTTATAATACTATCATGAAATAACAAAAAAATAGACAAAAAAGTCAAATAACAAAAAGCTAGTTTAAAATTGGGGTGCTATATCGTGTTTAATTATATTAATTTGCTTGTAAAACAAAGTGTTAAATCTTTTAAAGTGGTTGGATTAGTTTTATTATTTGCTGTGCTTGTTGGTTGTAACACTTCACAAATAGTTTTAGTGGATAATGTTACACAACAAACAGCAAATGATATAATTTTACTTTTGGGTAATAATGATATAAATGCATCAAGACAACTATTAAAAGATGGTAATTATACAATTTCTGTAAAGAAAGCTGATCAGATAGCTGCATTAGCATTATTAAAGAAAACTGGTAAGCCAGGACAAGGGTTTACATCATTTGGTGAAGTATTCAAAAAAGATAGTTTTATTTCTTCTCCAATTGAGGAACAAGGTAGGTTTATTTTTGCCTTAGAACAAGAGATTTCTAGCATGGTTTCTCATATTGATGGGGTAATTACAGTAAAAACTCAAGTAACTTTACCCCCTCCAGTAGATAATTTATGGCAAGCAGAAGCTATTAAACCATCAGCGGCGGTATTTATTAAATATGATAATAGTTACAGATTAGATTTGTATATCAATAAAATCAAGCAACTTGTTGCAAATTCGGTACCAGGGCTATCTTTAGATAGAGTTGCAGTATTATCAATGTCGCAAAACTAGAGGATAAGATATTTATAAATGTACAGTATTAAATCAAGGAGCATACAATGGACCCATTAAGAGGTGTTGGAATAGGACGTGGAGCATCTATAAATAGAGCTAATAACAATATACCACCTAAAAATAAAAACCCTACTATTGATCTTATTAGTAAAACTATAACATTAGAAATTAAAAAGCAAACATTAGATGTTAATATAAATATCCAAACTTTAAAGACTAATCTTGAAAGAGTTTTTACCAATAATGATAAGACAGAACGCATTAATTTGATTAAGGAACTAAATGGTACTCATATAAGTTTTTTATTAGATAAAAAGATAATTACATCTGCAGAAGCTAATCTGTTGCGTTTTGCAAAAACAATTGGAACTACAGATAATGCACATAATGATAATGTAATGGTAGCGGCACAATTCTTACAAATTTATCGTGATACAACAATTACGGTAATAGATCTAACATCTTTTAAATATTTAGAGACTTTACCTGAGGGAACGTTTAATGGTATAGAACAAAACCCTGGGCGAATAAAAGAAATTAAATTCCCGCCAGATGTTATAGTACAAATGAAGTCTCAAGCACTTGAGGGTTTAAAGAACAATGCTCTTACTTTAGATTTTACAAATAATAATGGGTGCATACTAACTAATAATTGGAATTGCGAAAAAATTCAAGAAGTTGATGATTTTCATATTGAGCAATTAATAAAGCTTGGTGCTAATAGTCTTAAAAATACTGATGTTAATAAAAGTACAATAATTACCAAAAATGACTATAAAGAAGTTCTTGAGCAATATGCTTATTTTGATTTGGCAGAGTTTGATAGACTATTGTTAACATGTACTGTATCTGAACTTATTCACTCTCTCAAGACTCCATACATACCAGAGATTTTGTCATTAGATAGTACTTATGAAAGTTCACTTATTGATATAAATGGCTTACCTGATGATAATACTAAGATGTCTTTAATTGAGAGTAGAAGAGTTCTACAGCCTCATCCTAAACGCATATATAATCCTGCTTCAGTTGCTAATTTTACAATGTTAAAAGCAAAATTAAATAATGCTATTACTGTTACTTTAGCTCCGGCTGTAGCCCAAACTAGCGCATTTAATGCGGCGGAATCTGCAAGGGTAGCACAAGAAAAAATAGAAAACGAATTAAAAGTTAAGGGTTTAACAGATGCAGTAAATGCTGCAAACACATTATTAGCAAGAGCTAATGAAGCATTAGGGGATAACCCAGTAACTCAAGAACAATTAAAAAAAGCTCACGATGCAGTAACTGAAGCAAAGACAGTTGTTGAGGGCTTAGGAAATTCGAGTTTAGTAGATGGTGCAACAGCATTAAGCAATGCAGCTGCAGTATTGGGTAAATTAACTTCAGCTCAAGAGCTACTAAACGCTATATATGGTATAACAAGAGTTTTAAAGAATGTTGTATTGCTAATTAATGTAAATGCAGAAACATCTACATTAATTACATTAACTGATGGAAATAATAGTTTAATGAACACTATTGATGACTTAGGAAAAGTAGTTAACGCAGCAAATACTGAAAATGAATTACCTTTAATTAATACTCAGGTGAAAAAAGAAGCAACAGCTGCACTAGCTACTGCAATTAAAAGGCAGAAAGAAATTCAACCTGCAATTGTCGGTATCAATAATGCAAAAGCAGCTCTAAGCGTAACAAAAATATTAGGAAATAACTTAATCGGTAGGCTAACTGCTGAAGATAAAGCAGTAGTTGGAGCTGAAATAACAGCATTAGAATCTGCAATAAACAATCTAGCTGTTGGGGGATTAACTGAGAATACAACAACAGTAACGTTAGAGCAATTAAATATTGCAAAAGCAAAAATAAATGAAATAATTCAAGTGTTAAATACAGCTGTTACAACTGCTCAAGAATTAAATACAGAAATCTTATCTTTAAAACATATTATGGGTTTAGCAACAAAACATATAATAAGAGAAGATAAAATAATAGGAGGAGATAATACAACAGAAGAATATCAAGAGTCTGTATCAGAGTCTCTGGCTAGATTGGAAGAACAAATTGAAGCTGCAACTGTAGCTTTAAATAATGATTCAACATTATATAATGTGAAGCGAAACCAACAGTCTTTAACTGATTTATTGTTTTCTGATATAAAAACTGCAACACAATCTGCGGTTAATTGGATGACAACCTCAAAAAATTATCCTTCAGGAGAAAGATTAAAATCTTATATTTATGATGCTTTAACTGGGGATAGGGGAGTTATAATAAAACTCCTAGAATCTAGAATCCTTACATTAAAAGCTTTACTTCCAGAAAATTCTTATAATACTGATTTAAACAATGCGGTTAAAGAACTAGAAGCTATACAAAGTATAACATTAGATGTTGAGGATGAAGCTCAATTAAGTACTAGTATTGATGTTAGGTTTAAGTCATAAAGATCAACTAATGAAATCATTTATCCATAAGGTGTTGTATTATCTGTATATTCATACATGGGATCCAACAAATCCGACTATTTGGAGGCTGTTCAAAGTATCTTTTACTACAGCATTAAATACGGTTAAAACTTCAAAATAAGTAAAATAAAAGGAGAACATAATGAATATTAATAATACGACGAGTCCTCATATTAGGCTTACCCCAGGTGCCTCTAAAAATAATATTAAATTTGCTGCTCAAGGTCCTGATAATGCAGCAACTAAGCTTGCGGGTTCTTTAAATGATTTAGAGAGTGGTAACGTTGCTACTGCTGGCTTGACAAAAAAATTAAAAGAATTTTTATCTGATTTAGGAACAACTCACAAGAATATTCAAGAGTTTATTAGTGCTTTAAATGTTAATGGAGTAAATAACTTGTCGAAAGCTTTTCCTAATGACGTGCATGCGGTGGATTTGATACGATGGGCAAAGACAGAGAATCTCAATAACAGTAGTGATGAGAGTCAGATTAAATTTGCCCAAGCTCAAGCAATAGCACAAGTGCTAGGAGCTAGTCATAATAATCATAAAATAATAGATTTATCTGATTTAACTTATCTGGTTAGCTTGCCAAATATGATATTTGAAAATTGTCCTCAAGTGACAGAAATTAAATTCCCTCGTGGTAGTGTAGTAAATTTACCTATAACAGCATTAAAACCATTAGAAAAGCAATATATACTGCTTGATTGTTCGAAAAATACAGAATGTTATATTACTTCTAGTGGTTCAGTTCCTAAGGATTACGAGACTTCGCTTATTAATATTAATACCCTCCCGGGGTCTACAGTTAAAACGGATAAAAAAAGGTTTTTTGAGAAATCTTGTGTTACAAACTTTATAAATCTTAATATGAAAATAACTTCTGGACCATCATGTACAATAGTTAATCTTAATAAAATAAATCAACCAAAATCTAGTTTAGGTTCAGATCTGCATATTAGACGCCATGGAGATGATGCAGATGCAAACTTTAAGCTAATTGATGATAATCCTGATATACTATTTGACGAAATTAAATAGTAGGCAGTATCCTAAATAAAACAAAAAAGAGTGAATTGTTGTCTTAAGTCACTCTTTACTAAAAAGTCTGCACTATTTGTTTTCTCAGGCATCAAGCCAAACTATCCCAAAACCCTATTTCTATTCTTTTATATTACAGCTATAATTACACACTAAAGAAGCAATTAAATATATCAAATGGTCAACCGTGTGGCTTAGTATTAGTGTTAATAGTATTGACACTATCTAAGTATTATATATTATATTATATTTATAAATAGGAATATAAAAATGTCAATGCTAACAACAATAAGTCCAAAAATATTAAGTAATCGCCTAAAAAACTCCGATGATTTTAATAAATCTAATCATATTAATCTAATGGGTTTAGTTAAAAATGCTGAAAATGCAAAGAAAGATATGAGTGCTCTATTAGAGAATATACAAAATGAGCCTTCAGGTATATTGCCTTATTTAAATTTAAATAGGTTATCACAGGATTTTACTAATGTAAAAGCAGAAATTGAACAAGCTAATGAAGCTATAAAAAATCCAAGTACTACACCTGATACATTCAATCAGATTAAAGAAACATTAATATCTAAAGTAAAACAGTTGAAAATAAATACTGCTTCTGAGATTATGGATGCAAAAAATTTATATAAATCTACATTGGTAAAAGCTAAAGATGGCATAAAGAATTTAAAACAGCAAGCAAATAAAGAGATTTATAATCTAGAAAAGCAACCATTAATAAAACAAAAAGTTAAAATCCAATTAGAAAATGTATTAATTTCTTTAAAAAATGAAGATTTAAATTCTGGTAATATCTATGAAACCAGCAAAGCAAAAAATGATTTAGCTATTAAAATAAACCTTTTGCAAGATGCCATTCAAAAAGTAGAAGATTCATTAAATATTGCAGATATAAAGCCTATAAATAAATTAGATGTCTTAAAGAACAATTCCATAACTAACACATTAATAAATGCAGTAGGCGATCTAAATGATACAATAAATCATCTTATCAATGATTTTAAATCAGTTACAAACAAATTAGAAGCTGAAATTGCTAATCCCTCAAAAGAGATTAAAGAAAAATTAGAGATGTTCTCTTCAAGTCTTAATTATGTTAACTTCGAAATAGCAAAGTTAAGTAGTAATGAGCATAGTAATTTAGTATCAGTTGAGCAAATATATGATATGGCAGATGTTTTGGCTGGTAATTTAGCTTCTATATTTAATAAGGTTGATTTAGCGGTATCTGAAGTGGATGGTATGCCTAATCAAGAATTATTAACCAAAAAAATAGATGGTAAATTTAGCTATTTATTTGAGGCTATAATGGAAATTGAAGGCAAATTGTCTCATGAACAAAAAAGTAGTTTGATGGCTCTATCTAAAGAAATATACGATTTATCTTCACAACTAGATACAAATAATCTAAGCTTGTTTTTAAAAACAATTAATGAAATATTGCCAGATTCAGTTATAGTGGACATAGTTACTAACAAAAATCAAGAACAGGCGGTGGATAGTTTAATCGCTAATTTAAATAATGTAATTAGCATTATTAACAATTTTACACCTATAGCTATAGTATCTATTAATATTGATAATATAAAAAATAATATAGAAGCTGAGTTTGCAAATTTAACTGCTACACTGGAAAATCTAGAAACATCCTTAAGTAAAAATAAGTTAACTAACAATGATACAATTAGTTATGCAAACTCCTTAGAACCTTCAGTAATAGTAAAAAAAGATGCAGAAAATAAATCCTTAGCAAACTTATTACAAAAACAGCAAGATTTGTTTTTAACCCCACCATTATATTCCTCCTCAAAAATATTAGATGAATTAAAAAAAATGTTAGACGATATACAATTGGCGGATGTTAAAGATACTTCGGTTAGTTATTTTTCTACAAAAACTGTTGAATTAGTTAAACCAGATAAAATAATAGATAAATATGAGAAAGTTAGTAATAATCGTGATAAATTTAATAATGTACTTAAAGAGATGACTGAATTACATAGTCATAAAAGCATGAGTAGTTTTGCTGATGAGCTTGCAGAGTTGGAGGAGAATTATGATAAGCAAGATTCTACTTCTTCTAATGATTCAGGTGTATCTGGGATTTTTAGTGATGATAGTATTAGTAGTTCACCTACAGAGGAGACACTTCAATCTTTAGATGGTTTTGTCCATTTAGAAAGTCCAGATGTTTCTGTGGGTGAGCAAATTATGGGTGCGGGTAGTGAAATGACAGCACGGCTTGAGGAGATCTTGAGCAGCCCATCTTATAATGAAAATCAAAAACTTAGAGCGAGTATTATAAATAATATGTATCAAAAAGGCTTTGTACAGGTACTTAGTAAGTATTTAACTGGGCACCCTAATGCACAGTGGGCTAAAGCAAGGCATTTGCAAATAATTAAGCTATTTTCTGCGTTTTTAAAAGATACAACCGATCTTAAAAGCTCAAAGTTTGAGGTGGTGTTTAAACATAAGACGAAGGCTAAAGGTTGGGTATTATCATTTAATAGCAGTACCTTAGATATAGCAAAAACTGCTAGTGAATTGAAAAATCTTTCTGAAATACAAATGGGGGAAGATGTTTTTAAATTGTTAAAAGATTTAAGAGTCGGCAGAATAAATTTTTTTGATAAACCTCAAGATACAAATATCTGGGTTAGTTTAGTAAAACCATATTTTACGGCGGCATTTAATGAGTTAGCACAAGAGGTGCATAACAATCAATAAAGTCTACACATTTTTCAGAGAGCCACCACTTACGGGACTCTCTGTCGCCTTACACATTTTTTACTCCAGAGTTCTTCATAAAATTATTAATTAAATATACTAAATGGTATATTTTTTATTCAACTATCCAAAAAGCCTAACTTTATTATTGTTATTTGAGTTATAATAATGTAAGTAAAAGCAAAAACATTAGACCGTGTGGTCAATAACTTTGGTCTGTGTGGTGATGTTGTTGCAATTCAATGTAATAAAGGAATAAAAAATGACTACATCTAATTTAAACCACTCAATTAATAGTAATCTTTATGGTTTGCCACAACTAGGTAAACAGGATAATAGATTATCTGCGGATAACTTTATCTCTAGGATTGATCTTATAATCCGTGATACACAAAGTGAGCCTACAGATCAGCAGGTAAGTAATCTAAGGAAAGGTTTAAATAAGTTTTTTGACAATCTAGATAATATTGAAACAGCAGTCAAATTAATTGATAAGTTAAATATCAAGCAGATTGATTTTTTAGAAGATAACCAAATCATTACTAAAGCTGATGCAAATTTAATTCGGCATGCAAAAACAACAGGAACATCCAATGCAGCACATCACGATAACGTAAACATGGCGGCCTATTTTATGAATCTCTATCGTCAAAATAGTCCACAAGAGATAGATTTAACTCAATTTCAGCACGCGTCATTATTACCCTCTGGCACACTCAGTAATTTGGGCGCGGGCTTAAAATGACAGATAATAGACAAGCCACTCTTACAAATATAAATAAATTAGCAGGGTTAAAAGAGGATAATTTACCTGAAAGATATTTTAATAAAGAAGAAGCATCTGAAGGGTTTGAATCTTTATATGTGGTGTTGGAGAATGGATCAATTGATTTATCAAGAAAAAACCCACAAAATCATACGAAAAATTTAGATATGGATGATTATACTAATATATCCTCAGAAGACTCAGGGACGGAATATACTTCTGATAATCCTAGATATCAAAATTCCAATAATCAAAGATATCGCCCTTTTAGGACAGCAAATGATGATCAACAAAGAAGAAGTAATAACTCAGATGGTGGAAGAACTAGGAGTTTCTCTGACTCTGGTAATAAGCGTGATGGCAGTAACTATTCAGGTAGAAGCGGCCAAGCTAATAAGAAACAACTTAAAACCAGAGTGGCTCGTGATAATGCCAGTAGTCCTAGGTCAAACTCTACACATTCTAGCCCATACGGTCAAAGTCCGCAATATGTGCAAGGGAATGGCGGTTCAGGTTATGGCAGTGGTCAACAAAAAGCGCGCTCATCAGGTGGTAGTGTAACATCTAACTTAAATACTGGAAATCAACATTTAGTTGGTAGGAATACGGATCACAACAACTTTTCAGATAAAGAAAATATGATGGATATGGGTTTTAGTCAGGTATCACCAAATGCATCCAAGAGAACTTCGCAAGATGAAAATAGTTATAAAAAGCCTAGCTTGCCTTATTCGATTAACTCTAGTAATGTATCTTCTAATTTAGGCAAAGAAAATAAAGTAGATAACCATCGTGAATTTGATTTAAAACCATCATTAAACATAATTTATAGTACTTCTACGAAGCGTTTGGGATTAGAAGATGCATTAAGCGCAGCAAAAAGTTTAATAGATTTCGCTAATACTGGAGTTGATAATCCAGTAACAATAGAGAAGTTTAAAGATGTTTCTGATGATTTATTTAATGCTACCAATAATACTGCATATCAGGTTGGCAACTCATTTACAGGAGATATTAAGGGAGATGTAGATGCTACCAAAATTAAATTAAATAGAGCTATATCCTTAATTGGGGTTATGGATACAGCTACACAAGTTGTAAATAAAGCTATAATAAAAAACCCAAATTATGATGAAACTGATTTAAATGGTTTAGCAAAACGATTAGATTCTTTAACCAAAGCGTCTAAAAAGCTAGAAGAAAGCATTCCTAAAGATGAGAGCTCACTACCATTAAATAACACAACTATATATCAAGAAGCAACTGCAACATTAGAAAAAGCTAATGGCGAGATTGAGTCATTACATGCTGTAATTAAATATCAAAGCTTAGCTGATAAAGCTCTAGGTGATGTTTCAGCTTTTGACACAAAAATCAGGAATCAATCGTTGCATAGTTTGATCTTACTCTCAGAGGATTTTAATAAAAGCCATAATATTCAAAGATTTACTCAATGCGTATCAATGAAAGATGTCCCAAATAGTCATATATTAACCGCAAGTGATATAATGAATGCAATTAACGAGACGCGAGATAATATAAATCATGAACAAGATAACATTAGAAATGAGATATCTGAGCTTGAAAGACTAATTAGTAATGGAAATAAGTTATTTACTGAGCAATTTAGTAGAATAAATCAGGTTCAGGATGGAATTGATAAAGCTAAATCTAAAAGAGTTCCCGCATCTGATGGCAAAAATAACACTCTAACTGACGAGAAAGCTATTAAAACTATTGAGGATCATTTGATTATTTTAAAAACAGGGTTAGGTGATGCTAACAAATTATTTGGTGATGCTCAGAATGCAACCTTAACTATGTTGCGGACTATAAATGAAAAATTGAAAACACAAATAGAAGCATCTGATGCAGATATATCTCTTAGTATTAAAACTTCAAATGACAAAATAGTAATACTAAATGCATTATTAGATAAGGGTTTGGATGTCATTAATGATTACAAGACAAACAATGTTTTTAATGATAGTCAATTATTATTAGATATTACAAGAACTATAGGCGAAATTCCAAATTGGGATACAAATACTTTAATCATACCTCTTGTTAGAAATCGTGCAGAAATAATAGAGCGGACCCTTAATGCTTTAAATCAAAAGAGCTTAAGTATCAATGTAAAGATTAATCTTGTTAAAAAATGCTTGAAAGATAATGGGCATATTCAAGAGCAGTCTCAAGATAGAAGCACGGAGAATAGTTTTAACAAGAAAAAAACACATAGAAACAACGACCTCTCTCAACTTAAATCGTATGATGGGAATGCTTAAAAATATAAATTAATTAAAATTGGCCGCAACATACCTGCCAATGGTGGGTTACATCGTAATGAAGATGGTTCAACCTTGTTAAGAATATGTTAACTATGTTTAAAATTTGAGCTTTATAGGTGCTAATTTTATAGTATTTAAATATCATGTTGCTATTCTTAGTCTAAATGGATTAAAATATGGTTAGTAAGAGTGTTTTAATCGAGAAGAATTTGTATTTACATATATTAACAGGTGTTCAAGCTGGTAGCAGTATTCAATTTCAAGGAAATACGCGGTATACTATATCGAGTAACTTTGGGGCTGATATTTATATTAAGTTTGAAAACAATTTAAATTTTGAAGCATCATTTGATATAATTGATGATAAGATTGTTTTTATTGCAGCAACCAGTGATATAGAATTAAATGGTGGTTTGCTTATTTTGGGTGAGGAGTATTTGCTTCCACTTTACTTTAGCTTAATGGGCATAAATCTTTTATTTAGCTTAGATGGCGAGCCAGCTCCAGATCCTGCTATTGATATTAGTAGCGTTATTGTTCAAGAAGATGATGTATATCCTGAGGAAACTTCTTCTGATGAGGAGGGTTTTTCTTTAGATGTTACAAATACCCAAGATCACGAGGACGTTACGACAGAAGAGTTGGCAGAAATGGGTATTTCACCTATTGATGATGGTCAAACGATACAAGATTCGGCAGATTCTTCAGAGAATGTAGGGTTTACATTTAAAGAAGGTTCTTTTCTTGCTCGTTTAAATCCATTTCTTAAATCTATTAAAAATACATATAGCAACACAAAAAGTATAGTAGTATTACAATACAATAAACTAAAACAAAAAATTGGTTATTGGGCTTATGTTGTTTTAGGTGTGGCTGCTTTATTTGTTATTGGCTTATTTATTTTATCTATGCAGGTAGTTGATTCAAATACTGCAAGCAAAGTTCAAAATACTCAAGGTGAAGTAAAAACTCAAATCCAACAAAAATTTCTACAATTACCCCGAAAATACTCATCCTTAAAATTTAATATGGTTAATGGCGAGTATGTCATTCAGGGTATGGTTGCCGAAAATAAAGACATTAAAGAGTTGCAGGAGTATTTTAAGCAATGGAATTCTATTTTAAAATTTAAAGTAAGTAGTTTTGTACAAATAAAACCCCAATTAGTAAAATTATTAGAGCAGTCACAGATTCTACATTTGGGTGTGGTGTTTAATCCAGATGCAGGGTCTATAAACGTTATGGGTGTTATAAGTAGCATGGAGCGGCTAGAAGATGCCGAAATTTCAGTTAGTACTAAATTACCAGAAGTTGGATATGTTGATACTAATAAAGTGTTTTTACTTAGTGATATTAATAATGACTTGGTTAAAATGTTTGATAATAGTAAATATGCTCAACGTTTAGGAGTAGAAAAAAACCTAAATACCGGAGTTGTTAGTGTATCTGGATATTTGTCATCCAAAGATTCTGATGCTGTTGCTAAAGAAGTTGAGACATTTAATAGTAAATATCTTGGAGTGGTTTCCATTAAATTAGATATCAAAGATATATCTAAAGCCTTGCCATTTTCTATTACTGAGGTACATACTGGCAACCCAGCATGGATTGTAACTGATGATGGTATCCGTACTTTTGTTGGGGGCGATTATAAGGGGTTTAATTTGTATTTAGTAGATGATGATAAAATAATTTTAAAAGGTAAGTTTACTCTAGCTATAAGATTAAATGATTTAATTTCGCATCCATGGACAAATAAGGGCAGTATAAATAATAGTCAAACAGATATTTCTTCACCACGGCAGAATATTCTAGATAGTGAAATGGAAAAAGAAAAAAATGCAATTAAGGAGAACGAGTCTTTATTACAACACCTACAGTATATAGAAAGCAAAACCACAGATATAAAACTTAAAACCTCGCTAAAAAAAATAATGTCAGGAGTTGTTGAGGATTTATCAACAAAAAAACAAGAGTATCATTATTATTGGAAAGACAAAAAAGAATCTTAGTTTGATTATATTTAATAGTTTATGATATAATTTGCACTTGATAGGTATGTTGTTAAACATTCGTTTTAGCAGCAACAGTTATCAATAATTTCCATGTTACATAGATATGACTAAAATATATGTAAATAATAAATTTTTCTGAAGAAATAAATATGAAAAAACCAGTTATCCAAATTCTTATTACAATGCTTGCTTATTTTATTATTGATATTTATTCAGGTGACTTTAAGTTAATTCTAATTGGTGGTATTTTTTTTGGTTCTATGATCCTGTACACTCTTGCTCTAGATTTTTTAGATAAGCACTTGTCAGATTTTAGAAGCTTTTGGTATAGGTCATATAATCTTGATACTGCAGTTCTTTTAGGGGTTGTTATAATCTCCTCTATTCTGCGGTTTTATGGCTATCATCAGACATTGATTATGGCATTATCTTTATTTATTATAATACACGCTATTATAGAGTTGATATCAATATTATTTAGCAAAACTGAGCATAAAACTAAGCATATTTTAAGAATGCTAATTCTTTCTGGGATAACTTTCATAGTAGTATATTAATCTTTAGAATACAGGAGTTAATTATGGCTATAAAAGAAATTAAGGGGCAAAATAAAGAGAAATACACAAAAAAACATATAAGCGATAATCGCTTTATTTTATTAAGTATAGCGGGTATTTTAGATAAAAGTGTTGGTTATTTTTCTTACATGATTTCTGGAAATAGACGGATTATAGAAAAACCTAGAAATAAAGAGTAACATTTTTTATTTCTGTGGTTTTTGCATATTGCTATTTTAATAGCTATAATTACTTTACAAACATATTTTCATTATTTTACCCCAATCGAGTTGGCTCAAACTACGCTAAACGCACATGCTAGTAACATTAATGTGGTTTGGAATATGTAGTTATATAAATCTATAGTGTGGAAAGCTGTTGTTATCTGTTAAGTTATTAAGGAAATGGGGTGTCCCATTCTAGTTGTTAACGTAATAATGCTAGCCCTAAAAGTTTGGGGGTGGCACAAATAGTCTTAATTGGTTGGGAGTGGTAATGGCTATAAAAGAAATTGAAGAGTTAAATAGTACAAGAATAGAAAACACAAAAAAATTAATAAATGACAAATATCTTACTTTATCTAATTTGGCAAAAGCATTAGATAAGAGCGTTAGTTATTTATCACATTTACTTGCAGGTAATAGAACTTTTACTGAAAAAACTGCACGAGAGGTCGAGTCAGTATTAGGCCTGCAATCATTCTCACTAGATCAAAATGCACAAAATACTCATATAAATGTTAGCATATATAATAGCCAAGAGTTCCACCCGATTTTAGCAAAAAGCATTATTGGGTTCAATCGTGATGATTTGCTTGTTGTTTATGCGAGTGATGATGCGATGTCACCTATTGTAGAATTTGGGCAGGGGGTTGTATTTGATAAAACACAAATTAATGTTAATGGTGGTAGAGTATATGTTATTTTAATTAATGATAATATAGTTGTTCGTCGAATATTTAAAGATATACTTACTAACAAATTGACATTGAAATCTGAGAATAACAAATATACCGATATAATTCTTGAAAATCAAAACCAAATAGAAATACTTGGGTTAGCTATTTTGAGTCTTGAGAAACTCATAAACTAAAGGATTTTATAGTGACACCAATAGATACCAATCCAATAAACATAATAATTTTACTTGGTTTATTGAGTTTATTGCCAGTGATATTTATTATGACAACATCTTTTGTCAAGATCTCTATGGTATTGATTCTAACACGCGAGAGCTTGGGGGTGCAGCAAATACCTCCAAATATTGTGATTTACTCTCTAAGTGTAATCTTATCTTTTTACGTTATGGGTCCTGTATATAATGATATGATGGGTACTTTATCTGATGCTAGTACCTCTTCAACAGTTAATAATAAAAGCTTGGTTCAAAATTTCCAAGCTTCTAGTGGTCATATAAAAACTTTTTTGTTTGCCCATACACCAACCAATGAAAAAGAATTTTTCTATCAGTCGATAAAACGTTTTTGGACTCCAGAAATGGTGGCTAAAGTCAAAAAAGATGATTTAATTATATTGGTTCCAGCATTTATGGTTTCAGAAATAACTAGCGCTTTAAAAATTGGATTTTTGATTTATTTACCATCGGTTATGATTGACATTATTGTATCTAATATTTTAATGGCTATGGGTATGATGATGATGTCGCCAGTTACTATTTCTTTACCAATTAAGATATTATTATTTACTGCCTTAAATGGATGGTCTAGGCTAATCCATGCTCTTTTAAGTAGCTATCTCCATTAAAAGCTAGTTATGTCATTGCCAATCATGACGAACACACTTATGTGGTAGTCATGATGAGGTAATCCTTTATGAGTCACCCAAAATTGATATTTTGTTTATTTTTCTGTCAAATAAGTTTTCTTTATCGTAAAAGCCTATAGAGTTGTTTGGTAAATTTGTACTATAATCACTTAATAAGAATCACTATTATAAATTAATTAGATTATAATCAAAGCTTACATAAGTAAAAACTTAAATAAAAAAGGAAATAAAAATGAGTGAAATCAATTTAGGGTATTCTTCGCCCATCATAGCCCCACGTGAAAGTGTAGATTATGATAAAACATCCCAAAATCAAAAAACAGAAAATATTGCAAATATAAAAAAAGCATTTAATGAGATTTTATCAGATACTTATGGTCCTATCCAAAGTATTCTTGTGTCTTCTAAGTCAGATGGCTATATTCCTTTACCTATTTTAAATAATAATAAAATAGATGTATTTGTTACGAATAAAAAGGTTAATGATATTATTTCTAAAGCGGATAATATAGCACCTGCCATAACAGCAACAGTTTTAAATATTATGGGTCCTATTATGAGGGCTGAATCTAGAGCACTTGAAGCAATGGGGGAAATCCTTGATCAATTTTTAAAGGTTTTTGATTTAACTTCTAGTATATTAAATAATATAAGCAAAAGCACCTTTGATTTTCTAAAGGCTCAGTCAGCTAAAGCGGTTAACGAAGCTCGAGAAGCAACTAAGAAAAAAGGAATATTTGCTATGATATTTGGTTTTATTGAAGTTGCAATAGGTGTTTTATCTATTGCAATGTCAATTGGCGCTTCGGTTGGTACATTTGGTGCTGCAAGTATAGCTGGTGGTATTGGTGTTGCCGCAGGTGTGTTAGCAGTTATTAATGGAGTTTCTAAAATAGCTGGTGGTATTGCAGCTGTTGCAGATCCCGATGGCAAACATACGAATGGTAAATTAGCTGATAAGCTTATGGCTGATGGAATTTTTGGATTATTTGGTGATAATTCAGCTTTGATTGGACAAATTGTTACAGGAATAAGCGTTCTTCTTGGTGGAGTCTCTGGAATGGCTTCTGCTGGTGCTGCCGTAGTTGGAGTAGCGGCTAGAACAGCAATGGAAATTGCAAAAGTAGCGATCAAAGTTCTTGCTCCTGCGATTTTTAATATAGCTAATACATTATCTACACTTATTGGTAATATAGGTGATATAATTGATTCTGCTTTAAAATCTGGCAAGGATGCGGATAAAGATGCTGAAACTGATGGAAAAACCAGTGTTTGGAAAGCGATGTCTATGGGGATTGCTTCTATGCTTATGGTGCAGATTTTGGAAATTCCTGAAGTAAAAGAAGCTTTAAAAGATAGTCTTGGTGACATTGGCGCAATGATTACAGAAATGGTTATATATTTTGTAACTGCATTGGCTGCTGCATATGGTTTAAATGCTGCAACTCAAAATAGTAGTTTTAAGGATGCCGCAAAAAATGGGTTTGCAAAAAATCCAAACTTTAGTAAATTATTTAATGCGGCACCTTCAGCAAACGGAGATGTTTCTACTACCAAGCTACAAAAAGTATTAAAGACTGCATCAGACCTAATTAAGGGTGGCACTGTTGTTAGTACTGTAGATAAAATTGGTAATAGTGGGTTTAATATCATTAAAAGTTTAAATCAGGTTAAATTAACCAATATCGATGTTGAAACTGAAATTACCACGTTGTTATTAGCTATCCTTAAACAAAATATTGAAAGCGCTGATAATGTAGATCGTGATGTTAATGGTATAGTTACTAAAAATATGCATGCTTTTGCAAAATCAAGTACAGATATTGTTGATACGTTTGAGGAAATTCTAAATGGTGAAATTAAGTTTGCTCAACATTTTGCATAAGTGAGAGTTTATGAATTATGATATTATATATATTGCTAAGCAGGGGTTAATGTTATCTTTAATATTATCCTTGCCAGTTGTTCTTGTTGCTTCAATAGTTGGTTTACTTTTTAGTATGTTCCAGGCATTAACGCAAATTCAAGATCAATCATTATCTTTTGCCATTAAATTGGTATTTGTAATGTCAACATTATATATGTCAGTTGACTGGATGGCAAGTAAAATTTACAGATATGCTCTACTATTATATAGCAGTTATATGTAATATACTCTTTGTCTTTGAATTTACTTGTCCATCCTTTTTGGGAATAATAATGGAATTTGATGAATATAATATAAAATTAGACAAATTAATTACTAGCAAATCTAGTAGGATTAGTGATATAATAAATATATTAGAAGCGGATATTTCATCTTTATCTCCTCGCCAAATTTATGGCAAAGTGGTAAGTGCTTTAGGGACTGTAATAACAGTTTATTTACCTGGGGTAAAAATTGGTGATTTATGCTTAATTTTTAATAAACAGAGCAATTTTGAACTATATGCTGAGGTTGTAGCACTTGATGATGATTTAGTCAAATTATTACCATTTGGGAATATTGAGAATATCTCTCAGTCTTGTAGTGTTAAGCAGCTAAATGATAGCTTTAGCATAAAAGTTAGCAATAAATTATTAGGTAAAATGGTTAATGGTTTTGGCGAAGTCACAGGCAGTATTACTGAGGGTGTTGAGGTAGAAGATTCAATTGAAAAACAGCTCCCAATTATCTGTCGGGCTCCAGATCCGTTAAGCCGTCCTTTAATTGACTCGGTTTTAGTTACTGGGGTTAAAGCGATTGATTTATTTGTTACTTGTGGGCGTGGGCAGAGAATAGGTATTTTTGCTGGTCCTGGTATGGGTAAAACCACTTTAATGGGGATAATACTACGTAATTCTCAAGTAGATATAATTGTAGTTGCTTTAATTGGTGAGCGTGGACGTGAGGTCCGAGAATTTATAGATATTGAATTAACTGGAGAAATGCGCAGTAAATGCGTGTTGGTGGTGGCAACATCAGATAGACCGCCAGTAGAACAAGTTAAATGTGCTTATGTAGCACAAACGATTGCGGAGTATTTTCGTGATCAGGGTAAGAATGTACTCTTGTTTGTTGATTCGATTACTCGATTTGCGCGAGCGCAAAGAGAGGTTGGGTTATCAGCTGGTGAGCCAATTGCTAGAAGTGGTTTTCCCCCTTCGGTATTTTTGAGCTTCCCGCGTTTAATGGAGCGTGCTGGTAATAATGAGCATGGCTCAATAACAGCATTTTATACGGTGCTGATGGAGGGGGATACAGTCTCTTTAGACCCGATAGCTGATGAAGTTAAATCCATTATTGATGGGCATATTATATTAACGCGCAAACTTGCCGAGCAAGGTCATTTTCCAGCTATCAATATTTTGACTAGTTTAAGTCGGATAGCTGATCGTATAATTGAGGTAGATCAATTACAAGCAGCTAGGCATATAAGACTGCTGTTATCTAAATACGAAGAGTTAGAGTTTTTAATTAGGGTTGGGGAATATAAATCTGGGCAGGATAAATTATCTGACGAATCAATAGCTAAACATGCAGAAATTATGAAGCTATTGAAGCAAAACCAACATGAAAAAGTTAATTATGAGAATGCATTATATTCCTTAATACAGTTACAGCATCATTAAACTTTAGAGGTTTTATAAATATGAGCACCATTAATAGAAATGTTCCCATTGTCCAAAGTTCTAAGGGCATTGATATGAACGAATTTAACCATAATAGGTTAATACGTAATAGAATTCGTAAAGAAAATCATCAAAAAGATCTAAAATTTGATGATATGAGAAACGAGCGTGCTACACAAAGCAAAATGATCGATGAGCAGAATGTAGAAGCTAGCGCGGATAATATGGATCATGCCAATCAAGAGGATTTTTTAAGATACGTGAATCATGGCACAAGTTTATCACAAAAATTAGCTAATGTTGCTACTTATTCTAATAAAAATGTAGAAAAGTTAATGGCTAAATATAAGGCCGAAATATCATTAGATGAGCTATCAACATTTTTTGAGGATGATAAGTTAGAACAAGACAAACTAGATGGATTAGCAAATGAACTTGCTGGTGGTGAAGACAGCATGGCTGAAGGAATTTTATCTGATTTTATTGCCAAAAATAATTTAGACAAAGCTCAGATTTATGTGATGCTGTCATATTTAGTTGGTGTTTTAAATAGTGAGCAGAAGCATCGAGAAAAATTACGTAAATTAGTTGCGTCTTTATTGAAAAAATTGGAGCAGCAAGAATCTGCATATTTATTTAACTTTTTTAACTTATTAGAAAATAAAGAATTACAAAAAAAACCTAAATTGGTTAAAACCTTAGCAGAAATGGCTGCTGGAGATATTTCAATTACTACGATAAAACAATCATTACGTTTTGTTGAAGAATCTTTAGAGGATGATTATGATAATTTGGTATCAAAGTGTATTAAATACCGAGTGCATATATTAAAACGTTTAAATAATATGGATTTGTCTTTTGAAGATAAAACAGAGCTAATTGATTATTTCAAATTTGAAAAGAACATTATAATTTTGCAATCTGTGTATTCAAGATTAGGAAAACTTAATAATTACATCAAAGAAGTTAAAAAGGGTGTAGTTAATGAATACGGTAATTCGTCTAGAGTTGGTGCAGTATTTAGTTTTTCTGAGTTATCAATGTTTAGTGATTCTGCTTTATCAGTATTAATCAGAAACTTAGGCTTTGAAATTGATATAAAAAAATCAACAGGATTTATAAATGAATTAGTGAGGTTTTTTATTAGTTTGCCATTAGAGGTATTTAATAGTACTTCAGGGCAGAAACAAAAAGTTGTTGAAGGGTTGCGTCAAAAACTACAAAATGCGGGTAGTACTGCAACTAAAGATGGTGGTAGTTTTGGATTTATTAAACCTGCTAGATTATTAATCCAGTACATATAATTAATGTTATTAGTGTAGTCATTGCGAGTCAATTATATAGTAATTGATGTGGCAATCTTTAATTTTAAATTTTTTATTCTTAGGAATAAAGTTATCATGAAAAAAATCAATACCTCAGGTACTAATAAAATAGTTAAGGTTTTAAATTCTAGTGATGTAACTATGTTAGATGAGTTATCTAAATATAAGCAACATATTACTCAAGAGTGCCAAGAATTATTGGATACTACGGCACAAGAGTGCGAAGCTTTAAAAAAAAATGCAAAATCTGAAATACATAGCAAGTTACAAAAGCTATCACATGAGTTATATGAATCTAATTACAAGAGGTTGCAACAAGTTTTGCAGTTATTAGAAGATGATATTCATGGTTTAGTTTATAAAGTCTTGCATAAACTTAATATTCAAGATATAAAACCCAACCAAGTATCTTCACAAATAGCCAATGATATTAATGAGTTTATACCTAATAAGTCCTTTACTCTCAAATGTAATAGAGAAGATATTGATACCCTTAAAGAGTTATTAGAGGATGTTGATTCGGAAATCAAATATAAAGTAGACAATTCCTTAGATTCTAACCAATGTGTGATTGAAAGTGAGATTGTAACTATCTATATTGATATAAAATCATGTAAAAACCAAATTCTAAAATTACTTGATGTGCGTTTGCCAATCATCACATACTAATTTGTAATCTATTCATTATCTCAACATACTTGCTCTGAGTTTTTTGAATAATTTTCTCGGGTAAATCAGGGGTTGGCGGTAGTTTATTCCATTTTATATCTAATTCTAAATAATCACGCACAAACTGCTTATCAAAGCTTTGTGGATTAGAGCCTATTTTATAAGTGCTTTTATCCCAGAATCTTGCTGAGTCTGGAGTTAAAACCTCATCCATTAGGGTTAATGTTCCATTATCATCTAGCCCAAACTCAAATTTAGTATCTGCAATGATTATATTGCATTCATCTGCTTTTTGTGTAGCATTGGTGTAAAGTTTAGTTGCTAAATCTTCTATTTGCATTGTTAGATCTTTACCAATCAGGTTTTCACATTGCTTAAAGGTAATGTTTTCATCATGCTTACCAATTTGCGCCTTAGTAGATGGAGTAAATATTGGGCTTGCTAATTTTTGTGCATTTTGTAAACCTTGAGGTAATTTAATTCCACAGATACTTCCTGCTTTAGTGTAGTCTTTGTACCCTGATCCTGCTAAGTATCCTCGAATAATTACTTCTATTGGGAGAGGTTGTAATTTTTTTACTATGCTGCTACGTTCTTTTGCATAATCTAGTTCATTACCACTTAATAAATCCGCTAACTGTTTGTTCTTTACTAAGTGATTGGGTATAATATTTTCTAAGAGTTTAAACCAAAATAAAGATATTTGGGTTAGATATTTGCCTTTGTTGGGAATCTCTTGATTAAGTATTATATCAAAAGTAGAAAGCCTGTCTGTTGCAACCATTAGCATATTTTTACTATCGATTTCATATAAGTCGCGTACTTTTCCTGAGTAGATTTTCTTAAGGGTTGTAATTTGTAGGGTCATACATTAATTCCATTAACATTGATTGCAAGTTTAATTAAAATTGGGGTAATTATTGATGAGATTACCAGGGTTGCAACTATTGCTGCAAGAGTATTTTCATCAATAATATTTAAGTTTTTACCAAACATGGCAAAGATAAGTCCAGCTTCTCCAATTGGTGTCATTCCTAGACCAATAACCATTCTATTAAGGGGTTTTTTCTTAACTAGGTATCCACTAATGATTCTACCGGCGAAACTGACTCCTAATAGAATGCCAGTTAAGTATAGGGTTTGTGTTTGTAAAAAAACTGGCATGTGCAGCATAAAACCTATATAGATAAAAAAAACTGGCACAAATAAATGAGATAGAGGTTTTAATAATTCTTCTAAATTTTTTGATTCTTGATATTCGATTAAGTTAAGTAATTTATCTTTAGTTTGTGGCTTTTCAATATCTTCAGCAATACCTCTTATTTTCTGAAAGAAGGCAGATTTAGTAAAACTAGAAAAATAAACTTGATCAAGCATTAGACCCGCAACAAATGCTCCGATAACTGTCGCTAGCCCAGTTTTATGTGCGACCCATGAAAACAAAAAGCAAACAATTAATAGCACGCCAATTTTCATATTAATCCCCGCGTGGATTTTGATTGACCATTTTGTAAGAAAAGGGGTTATCCATTGCCCAAATACAACTGCAAAGATAAAGAAAAGTAGCACTTGTAAAATAGATATAGAGAGTTTATTCATACTGATAACAGAATTTAAAAGTAAGGATGAGATAATCCCAAAACAAAAAATACTAATTAATTCATCAATAATGGAAGCAACTAAAACTATTTTAACTTCTTTGGAGCGCAGGATTTTCATTTCTTTAAAGCTTTTAGCTGATATTCCAGTGGCTGTTGCGGCAGTTATTATACCAAACAACAAATTACGTGCAAGGGTAGGCTCAGGTATTATGTATTTTGAGATTAAAAACCCAGAAATAGAGGTAAAGGTTGTTCCAGCGATAGCGACAATAAAACCTATTCTAAAATTTTTTCTTAAATCAGAAATTTTTGATTCAAGTCCAATTTCAAACATTAGGATTACCCCACCTAGTTCGGCTAAAAAGTGAATAATATCACTAGTTTCAACATTATCAAAAGTGCTAATGCCAAAATAGTTAAGATCACCTAAGATTACTCCTGATAGTATTTCACCAACAACTAGCGGGAGTCCAACTTTTTTTACAATAGATAAGCTTCTGGATAGAAAGATAAAAACTACTAGCCATAAGAATATAACTGGGTCATACGCACCACTACTAACATTTGTATTCGCAGTATTATTAGCAATTGCAATATTTGATAGAAAATAAAGGCTTATAGTTAACAGTGCTTTTATCATGCTATATCCTTTAAAACTTGTTTGGCGTAATGTCCAGAATATGCTATAAATAGTTGCTTGGTCATTGCGATTTACTACCACTACTGTCTGGAGTTGGTTAAGTGGCTGTTTTTATGAGAGAAAACTTACAAGAAGCATTTATGGATTATCGGGTCAAGCCCGATAATGACGATAATTGTCATACCTGCGAAGGCGGGTATCCATGCTCTATATACCATAACATACTAATGTTATTAACTATTTTTAACTACGGACAGCTATGAGTTACTACACAGGTGTCATTACAAGAAATCGTAAAATTTCGTGGTAATCTAATTATTTATAAAACGAAAGTTTCACTTCTTCTGCCTGCTTAAGCAAAGTGTCTATATCTTTACCAATAAAAGTTAGATGCCCCATTTTACGTCCAAGGAGTGCTGTTGATAGATGTTTATCATATAAGTGTAATTTCACATTGTCATATTTAGCTAAAACCTTATCCCAAGCTGGGTATAGCATATTAGATGGTGATTTATAAATATCACTTAGTAAGTTTAACATAATAGCTTGGCTATGTAAAGCAGAATTTCCTAATTTTAAATTACAAATGCTTCTAATTTGCTGTTCAAATTGTGATGTAATGCAGGCATCAATTGTATGATGTCCTGAATTATGTGGACGTGGAGCCATCTCATTAGCAATAATTTTATTTTCTGGGGTAATGAAAAACTCTATAGCAAGAACACCTATATAATCCAGTTGATTAACAATTGCAATAGCCCAATCCTGTAGTTCATTCTTAAGGTTCTCATTTATTCTAGCTGGAGCTATTGATATATCCAAAATTCCATTTTTGTGGATATTTTCTACAATATCATATGTACAAGACTCTTTCATGTTTCTGGCAACAATAACTGATACTTCTTTACTTATCTTTAGTTTTTTTTCTAAAATACATTCAGTTTGCCGCAGAGTATTAAATGCTACAATTAACTCTTCTTTATTATTAACAGGAATTTGTCCTTTACCATCATAACCTAAAGTGGTGGTTTTAAGTATAGCAGGATAAATACTTACATTAACTAATTCAATATCAGTTGTGTATCTTATCTCATAATACTCCGTAGTATGAATCCCCACCTGATTAAAAAACTGTTTTTCTTTCAAACGGTTTTGGGAAATTAGTAATGCATTATGCCTAGGGTATACTGGCTTAAATTGGCTTAAATATTTCATTGATTGTGCGGGAACATTTTCAAACTCAGTAGTAATAATATCAGCCTCTAAGCCTAATAAGTCCAAAGCATTTTTATCATCATAATTTGCTATGATATGTTTATTAGCAAAATCTTTAGCTGGGCAATCAGCTTTTGGTTCCAAAATTATTACTTTATATCCCATTTGTCTGGCACTAATAGCAAGCATTCGTCCTAGCTGTCCGCCACCCATTATACCTATTGTTTGTGGTGGCAATACCATACTCATCGTCTTTGTCATATTGAAATCCTATTCTGGTAAGCTCATGTCAATAACAGTTTTAGTTTGTTTATTTCTAAAAGCGTGGAGTTTTTGGGCTAAGCTTTCATCATAGCGAGCCAGAATCGCAATAGCAAGTAAGGCGGCATTAACTGCACCCGCTTCACCAATTGCGAGTGTTCCAACGGGTATGCCTTTAGGCATTTGTACAATAGATAATAAAGAATCTTGACCATTAAGATGTTTTGATGGGATAGGTACTCCAAGAACTGGAACTATCGTTTTACTGGCAAGCATTCCTGGTAGATGCGCAGCACCTCCAGCACCAGCAATAATTACTTTTAATCCGTGTGCCTCTGCTGATTCGGCGTACTCAAACATAAAATTTGGTGTACGATGAGCAGATACAATCAATGCTTCATAATTAATATCAAAATCTTTTAAGGTTTTTGCAGCATGTTGCATAATTTCCCAGTCAGATTTACTACCCATAACTAGACCTACTGTTATCATGAACTTATCTCCTTTTTAGTAACTACTCATCTGCATCAATTCGTGGCTCACATTTTTTAACCCACGCGTGGGTGGCTTATGTACAATAAGTACACGGCGCCTTTTAAAAATATATCCATAATTGCGCATCTGAGCAGTTAAATTTCGCTCTTGCTAAGCAATTGCCATTTTTACTTAATTTAATGTTTTGTGCTATATAGATGCTGTAATAGCAACCCAAATTTTATCCTGTTATACAGTTTTTACTGGTATATCAGTGTTGTAGCTTCGACATTTTGACCGTTATAACACCTTCTAAATTTCTGGGTTCACCACTGTAGTTTGTAATTTTAAACTCTCAACATATTTTTTTAACTGTTCAATTATCCAAAATGTTTGATTAAAAATTGTTTGGTTAATTTGATTGTTATTTTGAAAAAGGTATACTGCACGAGTCCTTACAAGATATAAAAAATGTGTTATTTGCTCTAATATTTGATCACTCAATATGTTGTCTATCTCTTGTTTATCTAGCGTATTATGGGTTTTCCCCCATCCTATAAAATGCGAACATCCTTCCCATGTGTTTTCGTGTTTTTTGATTTGATGGTTTATCCATTGCCATTTGTTTAGTTTATTAAGGTCTTTGTTTTCTTGTAAGTTAAGTACTTCGTCATTAATTGCTGTTTTGAATATATTCATTTTATTTGATACATACAATAATCCAAATAAGTGGAAATAACTTAACATATATATTCCATCGTTATCAAGAGTTATATAGGCACCTAATTGATGAGTGTATTTAAACATAGGGGCAGATACTTCATCTTCAGTAACATTAATGATGTTGATAAGTTTCTTGGAAATAATTATTCTAGGATAATTAGCAACTTTTGATTCCAATTCATATGCATCAATTAAGGCATCTCCAAATACTTTATTTTTATTATGATGCAACAGTCCTTTAGTAATTCCACCACGTAATAGAACTCCTTTGCATAATGCATCTATCCAAAATTGTATAAGCTTGTTTAGTAATTTTCCCATAGATTCTAATATATTGTTTTTTAAAGGAAAAGAGATTACAATACTATCTGAAAAAACTGTTATATCTTGTTATATCTAGACCTGGTATATCAAAATCATTATATTTATGCCAATAAGTTAGCAACTCAATAACAGAATCTCGTTTTTTAGAATCTGGTTTTTTATTATACATGGCTTCTTTAAATCCCAAAATATCTATAAATGCTACAACGCGATCCTCTAATATATTATTAAATTCCAACTACTATATCCTTATTGTTACGAGAGTGTTATGCGCAACCAAATTTTTTATACTATGTTCAAAATTACTACTATGATTGATTTTTAGTAAAATTGTTTAACCTAGTCATGGTAATTTATCTAAAAATTCAAATGAACTCTTAGCCATTTTACTAAATGCAAACCATTTCTTCCCTAAGTCTTTAAGACTTGAGCCTATATGATATACTTCATTGTCTATAATTAAAAATCTATCATGTGAAAGTTCAAATTTTTTTAGTTCTAAGTTATCATATTGTTCATTGTATTTACTCACATCTAGTTTGAGTTGTTGACTAATATTTTTTGTATATATAGTTATTTTTATATGAGGATTTTTACTTAGAATAGTTAGGACAGTTTCATCTATATAGTTATCAATAAGAGTTATATTATTCTTTGCGCTTTTTATAAGCTTATTTACAAAAGTATATGCATCAAAAACTTCACCATCATAAAATATACCCTGAGTTGGTTTTGTATCATTTGATTCCAAAGCATTAAATAATTTGTTAAAATTATCATCGTGTTTCAAGAGTTTTTGCTCTATATTTTCAACGCGTTGGAATATCCCAGCATTATTTGTTAAAAACTTTCTCATTGCTACAAAACTATCAATTATTTTTATACTTATATCTATTGCTGTATCACTTTTTAATATAGCGCTAAGCATGGAAACACCTTGCTCTGTAAAAGCATAAGGTAAATATCTTCTGCCGCCATGTTCACTTGAGATCACAATTTGTGACCTCAAGTTGTTAAATTCTTTATCAGTAAGTTGAAATCTATATTTTTCTGGAAACCGACTTAAATTTCTTTTTACTGCTTGATTAAAGGTTCTTGTTTCTATCTCATAAATTTCCGCAAGATCTGAATCCAGCATGACTGCGGTATCTCTTATAATATAAATTTTACTTTGCAACTTTTTATCTGCTATTATAACTTTATTCATGTGGGTTACCTATTCTTAGCTTGCCAGATAATATCTGGTAAATTTTTCAATGCCGTTGAAGAGCTATACTTCATTTGAGTTTATTAATTTATGGAGTTTATATAATAACTCCAGAGCTTCCCGTGCGCTTAGATTATCTGGGTGTGTCTGCTTCAATATTTCTAAAATATTTTTTTCATTAGCACTAATTTGCAGTGTGGGGATATGTTCTATTTCGATGTAAGGCTTATCAATATATGCTTCACCGAATAAGTCTAATTGGTTATTGTTTTGCTTGGACTCTAGTTGTTGTAAATAGCGTTTAGCTACGGCAACCACATTTTTGGGTATACCTGCTAAAGAGGCTACTTGTATCCCATAGCTTTTTTCTGCTGAGCCTTCATATACATGATGTAGAAATACGATTTCATCATTATGCTCAACAGCACTTAAATGAAAATTCTTAGCTAAGTTATATTGATTAGCTAGTGTAGTTAATTCAAAATAATGGGTTGCAAATAAACTATAGCAGCCAATTTTTTCAATAAGGTGGCGTGCTACTGCATGAGCTAAAGACAAACCATCTAAAGTAGAAGTGCCACGTCCAATTTCATCTAAAAGCACTAATGATTTATTAGTGGCATTATTCAAAATATTAGCAGTTTCCGACATTTCTACCATAAAGGTAGATTTGCCAGAAGATAAATCATCAGATGCACCTATTCGGGTAAAGATACGATCAATTGGACCAAGTCTAGCAGAGTCGGCTGGCACAAAAGATCCACAGTAAGCTAATAATACAATAATTGCTGTTTGACGCATATAGGTAGATTTACCACCCATATTAGGACCAGTGATTAAGATAAATTTAGTTGCTTCATTTAGGTTTATATCATTGGCAATAAATTGTTCGATTTGTTTTTCAACAACAGGATGTCTGCCATTTTTTATTTCTATGGTATTATTTTCTACAAATAAAGGTTTAACATAATTATTTTTATTCGCAATAAGGGCAAAGTTATTTAGTACATCTATTGATGCAATTGCATGAGCAAGACATTGCAACTCTTTTATATAACCATTTAAATAAGTTAAAAGCTCTTCATATAAGGTTTTTTCAAGGGTTAGGGCTTTATCTTGAGCATTTAGCACTTCAGTTTCAAAAGTTTTTAGTTCAGGGGTAGTATATCTTTCCGCATTTTTTAAGGTTTGGGTTCGTCTATATTCTGGTGGTACTTTAAGTATATGACTATTTGATACTTCAATATAAAAACCATGCACTTTATTAAATTCGATTTTTAAATTCTGGATTTGTGTACGATTACGTTCACTACTTTCTAATTCTAGAAGATATTTATTAGCGTTTTGTTGTATATCACGTAAATGATCTAATTCAGCACTATAACGGTCATTAATAACATTACCATCCCGGATCATATTACTTGGTGAACTGGCTAATGCTTGTTGTAGTTTTGTGGTGACATTTCCTGAGCTTTGCTCTTTAGAAAAATTAACTATAACTGATGATAACGTAGTAATTAAATTATCTTGAGTAAAGTCCGCTAAAAAATACAGTTCAGGTAAGATAGCTAGTGATTCTCTAAGTGAGGCTAAATCACGTGGCCGAGCGGAACGTAAAGCAATACGGGTAGTAATTCTTTCTATATCATATATTGATGCTAGTAATGGCTGTAGCTTGTCATAGCAGGTTTGTAGTGTGCTAACTGCATGTAGCCGAGCATTTATTTCTTTATGTTCAGTTAGCGGGTTATTAAGCCAGTATTTGAGCTTACGGCTACCCATAGATGTAGCACAGTTATCAAATAAAGATAATAGTGTAGGGGAGCGTTCACCTTTAATCGTGTAGTTTATTTCTAGATTGGTTCGAGAAATAGCATCTAATTTTAAGGTTGTTGTTTCAGTTTCGTGATGTATATTATGAATGTGTGGCAATTCATTACATTGGGTTTGTTTAGCATAATCCAGTAAAACGGTTGCTGCTTGGATAATTAATTTTTGGGTATTATCTATTCCAAAGCATTGTAAATCATTTACTTTAAAATGAGCCAGAAGCTTTTTATAGCAGGCATGATATTCAAAATGCCAATCAGGCATAGTTTTTATAACACAGCTAAGTTTTAATTGCTGAATTTCGCTTCTTAAGGATTCTGGTACGACCAGTTCAGATGGAGAATTGCGGGTTAATAGATTAAGCAATTCTTTAGTTGCTATTTGATTAACTACAAATGTACCAGCTGAGATAGACATAGTTGCAACACCATATTGATCTTTATTCTTGTAAATACACGCAATTAAGTTTTCATGCTTATCATCAAGTAAAGAAGATTCAGTGAGAGTTCCAGGAGTAATAATTCTAGTAACTTTGCGTTCTACAGGCGCTTTACCAGTCACTTCGCCTACTTGATCAACTAGCACTACAGACTGGTCTAATTTTACCAGTTTGGTTAAATACTGATCTAATGAGTGAAATGGTACGCCAGCCATTTTTATCGGGTTACCACCTGATGCTCCTCTAGTAGTTAAGCTGATTCCTAATAATTTAGAAGCATTAATTGCATCATCAAAGAATAATTCATAAAAATCCCCCATGCGATAAAGTACTAGCATATCTGGGTAGTTAGCTTTTATTCCTAGATATTGTTGTATCATGGGGGTGTGTTCTTTAATCATATTGAGTGCCAATGCAAAATTTAGAATTTCTATACGCTATATTTATATACTCAAAACAAAATAGCTACAGGTGTTTTTGGATTATTTTTTGTAACTGGCTTATTATCTTAGGATTAGCGGCAATTATACTACCATCCCCACTATTATGTTGGTTACCTGCAAAATCGGTTATCATTCCGCCTGCCTCTTTAACTAATAAAATCCCAGCGGCCACATCCCATGATTTAAGGTCAAACTCCCAAAATCCATCAACATATCCAGCAGCTAGGTATGCAAGGTCTAAAGCTGCTGAGCCAGCACGTCTTTGCCCAAGTGTTGCAAGAATCATATCTTTTAGGATAGCTAGATATTTATCAATAGATGTTGTATCAATAGATGGAAATCCAGTTGCAATTAATGAATATTCAAGAGAATTAGCTGAAACTCTAATACGCTTATCATTTAAATATGCACCTTTACCGATTTCGGCTTTGTATAGATCGTTACGATTAGGGTCAAAAACAATTCCAGCTATGGTTTTGTGTTTTTGCTTTAAGGCAATTGATACACAATACTGAGGATGTCCATGCATAAAATTAGTAGTGCCATCAATTGGATCAATAATCCAGGTGTATTCAGAATTATTATCTTGAAACCTAGATTCTTCACCTAAAATATTGTGTTTAGGATAAGCTTTGATTATTGTTTCTACAATAAGTTGCTCTGCTTTTTTATCTAATTCAGTCACATAGTCATTATGACCTTTTTTTTCTATAGTTAGATTAGAAGAGCTGCGGCTACTTTGTTGTATAAGATTACCTGCTAGGTAGGCTGCTTTAGTTGCAATATTTAAAAATGCTGACATTATATGGTTTTCTCTCTTTAATAATAAGCGTAATTTTACCCTAATTAAGTTATTAGAAGTGATATAATTTATCCTTATTTTTATTGTAGGATGAGTAAATGAAAAAAATAACGAGTGAATACCTAACAAAATTACAGCAGCAGATAGAATTATATTTTTATAAAGGATATAACTTATTTTTTATTCACGGTTGGTTTTGTGCTTATTTGTCATCACCAAGTGATAGCGAAGAGGATTTGTTGATTCCAACATATCTGATTTTAGATGAAGAAAAGATTACCGATGAAACAAAATTTATAAAAGTAGTTGATGATTTAATGGTTTTGTATAATGATTTAGCAGATAAAACCTATGAACAAAATAAACTTATTAAGCCATTAGTAAATATTGATGAGCCAAATAATTTTGGAGTTAATCCAATGACCCCACAGGAAAAAACCAATTTACTTTTTTGGTTATATGGTTATTTAAGCGGGCATTTAGTAATTGGAGTTGATATTACTGAATATTGTAAAGATGAGGTATTGTTAGACGAGAAATTCTTCCCAGCAGTATTTACCCTATGTGTTGGGCTACTGTTACTAAATAAAGATAAGGATATTTCTAAGACTAATTTATTTGCAGCTGATGTATTAGAAGATTTTAAAGAAATTTGTGATGATGTTATGAGTATGTGGGAAGATGATGGCGAAAGCTTAGAAGATAGATTAAAAGAGTATTCTCTTTCTGAAGTAACCCCAAATATAGTTGATGCTTTAAATAGTATATTCTATGTGGTGCGTAAATCTGAAGAACATCGCCTGGACAAAAAATAAAAAATACGGTGATTAATACAAAGTAGTTGCTTTTAAGGAGTTAAGAATGCATGAAAATAAATTAGAATTTACAATAAAAGCGCTAATCATTGGCTTAGTACTTGCGGTTGTATTTTGTGGTGCCAACGTCTACCTTGGTTTAAAAATAGGTAATACGGTTAGCGCTTCTGTTCCTTCAGCTGTATTAGCGATGGGGTTTTTACGTTTATTTAAGAAGTATAGCACATTAGAAAATAGTATTGCACAGACAACCGCATCCGTTGGTGAGAGTATGTCTGTTGCAGTAATTTTTGTGTTCCCAGCATTATTGATTTTAAATGTGTGGAGTGAGTTTAATTATCTAGAAATTATATTAGTAATTGCTCCTGGTGCAGTAGTTGGTGTGATTTATTCTATTATTCTAAGAAAAGTTTTACTAAATGATAAGCAGTTAGGTTTTCCTGAAGGTCAGGCAATTGGTAAAGTATTGCAAGCTACCGAAAATCTCGGAGATAAAGCAGAAGGCCGGCTTTTAGCTTTTGGGATGGTTATTTCTTCAGTTACTAGTTTTTGTCAAATTGGTTTGCAAGTATTATCTGGTGGGATTTCAAAAGCTTTTGTAGTAGGGAACCGTTTAGTTGGTGGTGGGGTTAGTTTTTCTATTGCTATTATGGGGGCTGGTTATTTAGTTGGTTTTGCGCCAATGTTTGTGGCTTTTTTATCTTTACTTTTTGCCTGGTTTATTCTTTTACCTATTTTTAGTGGTATGCATGGAATCAAAGATATAAACGATATTGTAGGTAGTGCTTTTTATACTTGGAAAAACTATATCCGTCCAATTGGGGTTGGGGTATTTATTTTTACAGGTTTTGCAACAATTGCTATGCTTATGAAGCCAATTATGCGGGGTATTAGAGAATCAGCTCAAGCTTTAAAAAATCTAACGCAGATTGATTCTAAAGATAAAGACTTAAATATTGTTAAATTACTTTTTGTAATTGTTCTTGCTTGTATCCCTGTAGTGTTACTAATTGTGAGTCAGCTTAGAGAGTTAAATAGCTATAGTGTTTTGAGTAATTCTATTATTGCAGTTGTTATGATGGTTATTTTATTAATTGTAGGCTTTGCTATTGCTGCAGTTGCTGGTTATTTTGCAGGTCTTGCTGGTTCAACATCTTCGCCAGTTTCTGGATTATTATTTATTGCCGTTATTGTTGTAAGTTTGATGTTGGGTTTAGCTAGTCGTCATGGAATGCCAAATTTAGTTGTGCATATGCTAGAGACTATTCTTTTACTAGTTGGGTTTATTGGAGGTACTTCTGTTATCACAAATGGCAGTATTCAAGATTTTAAATCTGGGCAAATAGTTGGCTCTACTCCATATAAGCAGCAAACGGCTTTATTTATTGGAGTTGTAATCTCAGTATTAGTTGCGCCATTATTTATTACTTTGATTTTTAATGCCTATGGTATTGCAGGTGTTGTGCCACATGTGGGAATGGATCCTAATAAAACCTTAAGTGCTCCACAAGCCTCTGCAGTTGCAGCGTTAACGCAAAACATCATTGGTGGATCTCAGGATTGGAGTTTAATTGCCTATGGAATCTTAATTGGAGCAATTGCTTTAATATTAGATGTAGTTGGACGTAAGACTGGCAAGTTTAGGTGTTCTATGGTATCTGTAGGCATGGGTATTTATTTACCACCTGATGTTACTGTTGCCTTATTTATTGGTGGATGTTTACGTTCTTTAGTTATGCGTGCGCAACGTAAGATATCTAAGAATAAAGGCACGCAAGTAGCCGAAAAACTAGACAGCAAAGTTAACTTGCTAGTTTGCGGTTTAATTGCTGGTGAATCTTTAATGGGATTAATTTTAGCTATTCCATTTGTAATCTACCAAAGCAGTGATGCTCTGAGAATTGTTGGAGATAGATTTAGTAATATTGCAGATATTTTATCTGTAATTGTAAGTGTTTTAGTATTACGGTATGTATACAAAACTGGTACTAAAGGCTAAGACTAAGTTTATTTTTAAAAAATCAAGCTATTTTAGATAATGACCTAAATAACTAAAGAGATGGTAAAAGAGATATGTATGAAGCATAGATAGAAAAAAATCAAAAGGCAGATGTTTAGATCAAAAAAATAGTATTGAACTATTAGCTATTGTAAAAAGTAAAGTTTGTCATCCCGCACTTGATGCGGGATCAATGTTCATCCCAAAGTAATATTTAATTAAATAATGTATTATTAATTAATATAGTTTCTGTTCTATCTGGGCCAGTTGATATAATATCAATTGGAGTTTCTACAATTTCCTCAATACGTTTTAAGTAGTTTTTTGCAGCTGCTGGAAGCTCATCATAGTTAGTAACTCCTTTAGTAGAGTCGCTCCATCCAGGGATGGTTTCATAAATAGGCTCACAAGCAACTACTAAATCAGAGCCAAAAGGTAATATATCGTACTCTTTGCCATTTCTGATATAGCCCACACAAATTTTAATTTCCTCCAGATTATCCATAACATCTAATTTAGTTAAACATAAACCATCAATGCCATTAATTTGTACTGAGCGTTTTAATGCGGCAGCATCAAACCATCCACAACGGCGCGCACGACCTGTTGTTGAGCCAAACTCATTACCACGGGTTGCTAGTGATTGTCCAATTTCATCAGTTAGTTCAGTTGGGAAAGGTCCAGAGCCTACACGTGTAGTATAAGCTTTCGCTATGCCTACAACATAATCAATCATTTTAGGGCTAATGCCAGCACCAGTTGAGGCAGCACCAGCTACACAGTTGGATGAGGTTACAAATGGATACGTACCTAAATCAACATCAAGGAGTGTTCCTTGAGCCCCTTCAAAAATTACTTTTTTATTTTCTTTACGTAATTGGAATAATTTACGAGATATATCAGAAACTAGAGGTTTAATCTCATCAGCATAAGCCATGGTGCTGTTATATACTTCGTTAAAGTCAAGCTCTGCTACATTGTAGTAATTTTTTAATAAAAAATTATAGTATTTTAGATTTTCTTTTAGTTTGGTAGCAAAAATCTCTGCATCAAATAAATCTTGAATCCGAATCGCTCTACGTGCTACCTTATCTTCATAACTAGGTCCTATACCGCGTCCTGTAGTGCCAATTTTATTTAGTCCAGCCTCACGTGCCTGATCCATAGCAATATGATATGGCAATATTAATGGGCATGCTTCAGAAATTCGCAAATTACCCCTAACATTCACCCCAAGTGCTTCAAGATCTCTAATTTCAGTTAGTAGCGCTTCAGGTGATACCACTACGCCATTACCAATAAGACACATAACTCCGTCATGTAGGATTCCTGAGGGTAATAAATGAAGCACCGTTTTTTTACCGTTAATTACTAGTGTGTGCCCAGCATTATGTCCGCCTTGGAAACGCACAACTGCAACGGCGCTTTCAGTTAACCAATCAACAATTTTACCTTTACCTTCATCGCCCCATTGAGAACCGATAATTACAATATTATTGTGCATCTTTAATATTTCCTTAAATTTTATTATTTTAATGGCATAATTATATCATGCGAGGGGTATTTTATTACTCCTAATATTTATACTATCTTGAACTAAATGAGGTAAATAAGCTATAATGTATGCTTTATTGATCAAATATAATTAAGAGTTTGGAAGTAATCTATGGCAAAAATCAATCTAAGTGGATCATTTACGCTTTATAAAAAATTATGGGGATATATGTCGGTTTATTGGCGTAGGTTCCTTGTCTCTATTGTTGCAATGATTGTTGCTGCAGCTACTGAGCCTGCATTTGCTAGATTAATGAAGTCACTTATAGATCAGGGCTTTATTAATCAAAATAAAACTGCTATTATTGTAACTCCTTTAGCGGTAATGGGAATCTATTTAATTAGGGCAATTGCCTCATATGTAAATGAGACTAGTTCTACTTGGCTATCTGGTACAGTGGTAGAAAAAATGCGCAATTTAATGTTTATTCGCCTATTAAAACTGCCAGTAGATTATTACGATAATAATAATTCTGGACGTATTATTTCTCGGATTGTATTTGATGTTACGCAGATTACTGATGCTGGTTTTAATATTGTAACTGTTACTATTCGTGATGGGGTTACTATTGTTGGCTTACTTGCTTTGTTATTTTATACTGATTGGCAATTAACCTTATTTTGTTTTTTTACCTTACCTTTTGTTTTGGTTTTAGTTAGAGTACTTGCACATAGATTGCGTAAACTAACACATAATAATCAGCAACAATATGGAGAAATGACTCAAATTATAACAGAGGCGGTTCAAGGGCAGAAAGTAGTTAAGCTCTTTGATGGGGTTAGTTATGAGTCAAGTAGGTTTGCTTCAAGTGTAAATGTAATTAAAACTAATAATGTTAAGCAAACGGCAACTTCTTCGCTAAATTCAGGGTTAAGTCAATTTCTAGTGGCATGTGCTTTAGCAATGATTTTATATTTTGCAGCTTCAAAGGCAAAATCTAACCATTTTACAGCTGGGGATTTTGTTTCATTTATTACTGCAATGATTATGATTTTTGCTCCAATGAAGCGTATTACAAATGTAACGCAATCGTTACAAAAAGGTTTAACAGCGGCAGAGTCAGTTTTTTCATTTTTAGACAATTTAGAAGAACCAGATAATGGCAAAAATAAGCTTAATGGGATAAACCAAGCAATTAATTTAAATAATGTGGTTTTTAAATATCCAACTTCAGAGCGTAATGTGTTAGATAATATAAGTTTTGAGATTAAAAAAGGTGAAACTGTAGCACTAGTCGGGGCATCAGGTAGTGGTAAAACTACCTTAGCTAATTTATTGCCACGTTTTTATAGTCCGCAGTCTGGAGATGTTTTAATTGATGGAAATAAAATTGAAGATTTTGAATTAAACTCACTACGAGATAACATAGCTTTTGTAAGCCAAGATGTAGTATTATTCAATGATACAGTCTATAACAATATTGCTTATGGTTTAAAATCTAATAAAGTATTAAATGAAGACGTGTTGCAAGCAGCAAAACTTGCCAATGCCTTAGAATTTATTGAACAGTTACCAGAAGGGTTTAAAACTATGATTGGAGAGAATGGTACTCGATTATCAGGAGGGCAAAAACAGCGTTTAGCCATTGCACGAGCAATATTAAAAAATACGCCTATTCTAATTTTGGATGAAGCAACCTCAGCATTAGATAATCAATCAGAAAAATTAGTACAAGAAGCTTTAGATAGACTAATGCAGGATCGCACAACGATAGTTATTGCTCATAGGTTATCAACGGTGTTACATGCAGATAAAATCATAGTAATGGAGCGTGGGAAGATTGTTGAAAGCGGTAAGCATGATGAGTTATTGGCTAAAGGTGGGGCTTATTTTGCACTTTATAACGTCCAATCCAACTGGGTAAACTAAAAACACCACGCCATTTTTTAATTATACGTCATGAGTAGCAGCCTTATGTACTATTCGTACACGGCGTTGCTCATCATTTAATGTAATCCATTCATGTTGTCATTGCCAAACCTTGCATTTAGCAAGGTTTCGCAATCTTAAAATTCTAATCTTCAAGAATTAATTCAAATCATCTTTATATTTATCATACATGCAAATATATGTCAACTATGTGTCTGATTTATGTTACTATTATCATCTTGAAATGGGTTAGCTATAAAACAATAGTGAGCAATTGCTCTCTAGGGCAATAATTATATCAAAGGATTAAATATATTATGAAAAAATACTTTAAATATAGTTTACTGGTGATTTTGGGCATAATAACACTTATAGCAGTTGCAATTATAGTTTTATTAACCGTAGTTGATCCTAATCGCTTCAAACCTCTTATTACTAAAGCAGCATATCAAGCAACAGGTAGACAACTAATTATAAATGGTAATATTGCTTGGAAAATCTATCCTAATTTAGGTATAACTATCAAACAAGCGTCACTTTCAAACCCAGTAAATTTTGGTGCTACAAACTTCTTAACGCTTAATTCAGTAGATGTATCTGTTGAACTACTGCCATTATTATCTAAACATATTGTTGTTAAATCTTTTTTAATCGATGGCTTGAATCTCTCATTAATTAAAAAAAATGGCATAAATAACTGGAATTTTGAATTACCAACGGCTAATCCTGAAGAAAATAAGGAGAATATGGATGAAGAGGAGTCTTTACACTTAGCCATGAGTTCTTTTGGTGTAACTCATTCTAATTTTACTTATAATGATATGGATTTACAACATAAATATTTTGTGCCTAATGTGAATTTAATGGTTACTACGGGTTTTGGTGGTGGGATAAATTTTGATCAGCATAGTCAAAATTTAGATTTGGCAAAGGTAGAGCTTAATTATAACGATTTAATTGTTAGTAAATTTAATTTAAAAATAAAAAATTTTAGTAACCCAGAATATAAAGGTAACATAGAGGTAAATAAATTAAAATTAAATACATTATTAGATAGCTTAAATATTGGGGTTGTTGAACGTAAAAGCAAACCGTTATTTAATAATGTTACAGTTAGAAGCAAAGATTTTAATGGTGATAAGAATAATGTAGCTATCAATGATTTATTAATTAGTTTAAGTGATATAGTGACAGCTAAATCAAATAGTTTAAAAATTAAAAATTTAGCCCAGCCTAATATTATGGGTGACATTAATTTACCTAAATTTAATTTAAATAAAGTTTTAGATTTTTTGAGTATAAGCAATGATACAAGGAAAGATAAGCCACTATTAAATAATTTTACCTTTAGTAGTAAATTTAATTTTACCCCTACTCAATTAAGCTTTAAGGATGCTAAATTTAATCTAAATGATTTGCTTAGTGGTACTACTAATTTGCAATTATACAATTTTAAAGCATTAAAATACAATGGGGTAATAAATTTACCTACATTTTCATTAAATTTAGTAATGCCACAGCTTGGTATGGAGGCTCCAGTAATTAATAATCAGAGGTTGCTGGATAAGGTTGCATTAAATACAAAATTTGCAGGCACATTATATGATTTGTCATTAACTCAGCTTTATGCTAAGTTGGCTAATTCAACTATAGTTGGCAATATCGCCATAAACTCATTTAAGCCGTTGGCATTTAATGAAAATGTTCAGATTGATAACATTGACATTGCTGATTTTAGTGATATAAATGGGTTTAGAGTAATGTTAAATAATTTGCAATTAAAGGGTGTTGGCAGTGGCTTGACTTTATCTAGTTTAACCGCTAAACAAAATTTACAAATTGATAATGTCACAGTTTTAGGGGTTAATTTAGATAGATTAGTGCTTCAACTGTATAATATAATTAATAATGCGGGAAGTAATAATAATGATGTCATTAAAATTATATTGAATTCATCACAAGTACTACAGGCTATTAATAGCATGAAGACAGAGGTTGCAAAAGTAATTAAACCTGGGGTAAAAGATCTGAATCAAAAAACTAATTTAGGAAAGTTTAGTGGTGTGTGTGCAATAAGTAACGGCATGCTCAAACCATCTGCATTTAAACTTAATGGACCAACTGCGGTTTTAAATGGCGTAGGAACAGTAAAATTAACTAAAGTAACTGCAATTAATTATATGATAAATGCTACTGTTTTAACAAATGGTATAAACCCAATATTTAAGCAATTAGTTTTTCCAGTAACTGTGCATGATAGTATAGATAATCCAAAAGCAGATTTCAATTGGGGCTCAATTCAACAGCAATTAATTAAATATTCATTTACGACTAATAAATCACAAATTCAAAATATAATTAAGGATCAAATTAACAATAGGATAGATCCACAGCATAAAAACCCAAATAAAGCGGTTGATGATGTGAGTAAGGGTATTACTAATGCATTAGGAAAGCTACTTGGGCAATAGAGTGGGTAGGGACAAAAAACGCCCACTATAAAATTCAGCTATATGTTTGATATATATAGCTATAAAAACCCTTTTTGATTGAGCTATAGGCGATTTTAAAAGGTTTAGCTAAATATAGTAGATGTATAGCGTACCGAATTTTGTCTGGGCTTGACTTCTTTACATACTTTGTTGGTTAAGCTACTAATCGTATCTAAGCCACCAGTTATTACTCTTGCGCCTTCTTTGATTCAAGATCAGCATTAGGTGGCTATAATATTTGCAGATTTGCCACCTAGTTCAAGAGTAATGCGGTTTAAATTATTAGTGTGTTATGGCATATAGAGCATGGATACCTGCCTTCCACACTTGTGTGTTCGCAGGTATGGCAATCAGCGTCATTATCGGGCATCACGCAAGCGTGTGACCCGATAATCCATAAATGACTCTTGTGAGGGTTGTCTTATAAAAACAGCCACTTAACCAACTCTAGACAGTGGTGGGCTTGAGCTGGTATCTCTTTATTAGATAGTATTATAGGTATTAGCCATAGCAATTAGTTTTATAGCTTTAATTTTACTTGCCTGATTAGCGCAGCCAAATGCTTCAAATCGATCGATGCATATTTGTTTTGCGGCAAGTTTTGCGGCATTTAGGTATTGACGTGGGTCAAAATGGTCTTTATGTTCATCAAAATATTTACGAATAGCGCCTGTCATGGCTAGTCTAATATCCGTATCAATATTAATTTTACGTACACCATATTGGATAGCAATTTTAATTTCCTCAACTGGAACGCCATATGTTTCTTTCAATTCTCCACCGTGTTTTCTGATTGTATTTAGCCATTCTTGTGGTACGGAGCTTGAGCCATGCATAACCAAATGCGTGTTAGGTATTTTGTGATGAATCTTTTTTACTTGTTCTATAGAAAGAATATCACCAGTTGGCTTACGTGAAAACTTATAAGCCCCATGAGAAGTGCCAATAGCAATTGCCAAGGCATCTATGCCAGTTTGGGTTACAAAGTCATAAGCTTGGTCGGGATCAGTTAATAATTGTTCTTTACTTAGTTTACCTTCAAAACCATGTCCGTCTTCTTTATCACCTTCTCCTGTTTCAAGTGATCCTAGGCAGCCTAGCTCACCTTCTACTGATACGCCAACAGCATGGGCAATTTTTGCAACTTGTGCTGTGATATTAACGTTATATTCGTAGCTACTTGGAGTTTTAGCATCAGCTAAAAGCGATCCATCCATCATGACAGATGAAAACCCTAGTTGGATAGCTTGAATACAAACAGGCATAGATGAGCCATGATCTTGATGCATAACAACAGGTATATGAGGATATTCTTCAATAGCTCCTAAAATTAAATGGCGCAGGAAATCTTCTCCTGCATATTTTCTGGCACCAGCTGATGCTTGTAGGATAACAGGTGAGTTGCATTGATGGGCTGCTTCCATAATTGCTTGAATTTGTTCTAGGTTATTTACATTAAATGCTGGAATACCGTACGAATGTTCCGCAGCATGATTAAGTAATTGACGCAATGATACTAAAGCCATATGGTAAACCTTATTAAATATGAAAATTGTAGAAAATGAATTTATTTGAGTATTATTTTATACCTATTCCAGACTTAATTAGACTAAATAACTATTAACGCTACATACCAATGTACGAAGCATAACGGATAATTAAAAACTAGAATTAGTATAAGGGTATATTTTATTACATTTTTATTATTAAGTGTAAGCTTTTTTGTTTTATTATCAAGGATTTGATAACATATTATATTATTTATACAAAAATAAATTAACACCTACTATCAGTTTAGTGGTAAAATATTGATATGTTCCTGTAATGTTCGCGTAGTTGATCCAATATTTTTGAACCGATGATGAATTTTTTAAGACAGCTTTCATACAGTGAGAGTGTGCCGTCCTTTATTGAATAGCCCCAAATCTGTAAGCAGTCTTTACCTTAAACTGGGTTCATCAAAATATTAGCATACGGCATTTTCGGGAACTTTTTTCGCACATATTCAAATCCAAAGTCAGTTGTTTTGTCTGTATAACTTTATCAAAGTTGCATGGTTTGGTTTTTGGGTCTATGCGAGCAAGTTTAATTAATCTTAAATATTAATAAATTTGGTTCTATAACTTTAAAACTAACGGCAATTTTAGATTTATGCAGTAGATACATCATCTATTATATAATAATTATCAAATGAAAATCTAACTTGTAATAGTTATAAATTATATTACGGAATAAAGTTAATATTTATTAACTCTATCCCAATCGGATTTTAATTTTAGCTGGCGCTATAACTTAAATATGCGCCATTAATACTAATCAATTATATAGATAAAATTCTTATTAACTATTAGTATTAGAATACTCAAGTAGAGTATAGATGTGTAAAGCAGAGCTCATCATTCAGCAATAAATAATATTAAACTTCAATTGGTATACAAACATATTTTTAGGTATACAATAATACAATGCAAAATAAAACATTTAAAGACTTTGGTTTAAGCGAATCAACAATTAATGCACTATTAAAAAAGGGTTTTGATACTCCTAGTGCTATTCAAGCTCTGGTAATTCCAGAATTTTTACATGAACAGTCAAATATCATTGGACAGGCGCAAACTGGTACAGGAAAAACAGCAGCTTTTTCTATTCCTATTATTGAGACTTTAGTTCCAGAAAATGGCGTAACTAAAGCTTTAATTCTAACTCCTACCCGTGAGCTTGCAGTTCAGGTATCTGATGAGATCTACTCACTTATTGGTGAGAAAAGATTACGTGTGTTGCCAGTTTATGGTGGGCAGTCAATTGATCAACAAATAAAAAACATCAAACGTGGTGTTGATATTGTTGTTGGAACCCCAGGTAGAATCATCGATTTATTAGAGCGCAAAGTATTAAATGTATCACAGTTATCATTTTTTGTACTTGATGAAGCTGATGAAATGCTTAATATGGGATTTGTTGATGATATTGAGCTTATTTTAAAGCAATCAAATAAAACGCAAAAAATGTTGTTTTTCTCAGCAACAATGCCACGTTCTATTTTATCTATTGCAAAAAAATACATGGGTGAGTTTAAAACACTAAAAGTAGAAAATCAAGAATCAACTACAGGCTTAACCGAGCAGATTTATTTTGAAGTTCGTGATTCTGATAAATTTGAGACTTTATGCCGAGTTTTAGATTTTGAGCGTGATTTTTATGGTATTATTTTCGCTAAAACAAAAAATGAAGCAGATAGTATTACAGAGCATTTAAAATCTCGGGGTTATTCTGCTGATGCTATACATGGCGATATTACTCAAGCTATGCGTAATAAAACTTTAACTAGTTTTAAAAACAAAAAAATTACGATTTTAGTTGCAACAGACGTTGCGGCACGTGGTATTGATGTAAGTAACCTGACACATGTTATTAACTACTCAATTCCAAATGAAGCTGAAAGCTATGTTCACCGTATTGGTAGAACTGGCCGTGCTGGGAATAAAGGGGTAGCGATTACTTTTGTTACACCAAGAGAAGCTTATCAGTTAAACCGTATTGAAAAAGCCACTAAAAATACTATTAAGCGTCAAAAAGCGCCTACAGTTACAGAAGTAATTAATGCGAAGAAAGAAGCTCTTGATGCATTTGTTTGTGAAATTATTAACGAAAAAGATCATAATAGTTATTTAGATTTAGCAACTACGTTACTATCTAAGCATCAACCAGAAGTTTTGCTTGCGGCTTTACTTCGTCATACTTATGGTGATGAATTTTTGCCTGAGAGTTATGTTAAATTAGTTGAGCAAAATAGTAATAGCACTCGAAACTTCAACGAAAACTCTTACAATGATAATAGCAGACTTGATGATCAGGTTAAGTTATTTATTGCTATGGGTAAAAAAGATGGTTTAAACCCACGTAAGTTATTAGAAATTTTAACTACACAGGCTAAAACACCAGCTCGTAAAGTAAGAGATGTTCGTATTTTAGACGCTTTCTCTTTTATTACTGTACCTTTTGATGAGGCTGAATTCATCATGAAGGCGATGAATAAAGAAAAAAATCAACGCCCATTAGTAACTAAAGCTAAAAAATAAGTATTATTTAAATACTATTGCAGGTTCACATATTACATTAGGAGCAGCGTTACTACATGAGCGTCATTACGAGAAATCGCAAGATTTCGTGGTAGTCACCTTATTTTTGTAAATCATTAAAGATTGCCACGGCATTCTGCTAAAACAGTCTGCCTCGCAATGACAATATTTTTACATAATGCTTAGTAGTAACAGTGCTACTCAATGATTCAGAGCTGATATACAAGCTATATCGGCTTTTTTATAGAAGTTATCAAATTCATAAATTTTCTATACTGCATTTCAAATCATGGAGTGCATACTCTTTTATTAGTCAATGAGCTCGCAATCCCAACATGCGTAATTTGTATATAATTTGTTTATGATATAATAGTATACTCATGTAAATTGGTGCATTTATTGTTTTAGATCTTTTATATACCATCTTTTATTAATTACTTGACTCTAAAGGAAGATATAATATGAACCTAAATAGTCAAATAAGCTCATTAAACTTAATAAAAAAATATAAAGTAATTTCAACTACCCCCAAATCTAAGTTACAAGCAATAAAATTAATTGTTAAATTTTTCAATTGTTTAGATGAAGTCCATTATGATAAAACAGATATTATTAATTATCTTGGATTATTTAAACAAGGTGGAACCAATCTTTTTCAGGGTTCTAGTAAACAATGTAGTTTATTGGGGTTTTTAGAAAAAGAATTAGATCTGGCAATTCAGGTAATAAATTATCCAAATGAATTTACGGTTAAAGATTTGCAAGATGCCTTATACTCTATTATTAAAAATGATAGCACTTTTTTTAAAGTAAAAGTAACTAGTTCTTTATCCTCATTATTGCTTTTTCAAGAAGAAGTTCAAAGCGATAAGTCTAGTGATTACAGTGGTTATTTCTTTCTTATTGCTAATTCATATATGTCAAATAAAGAGGACTTTAAATACAAATTATTAACCAACCTTAGTGCTTTTTATCCAAATCAAGTTCTTCTCTTCACACTTGCAAGCCAATTAAATAAAATAAATCTTACTGCATCTGAAATGACAAGGGTATCACATGCTATTTTAGATGGTAGATTTGGTATGGATAGTGATATTCTAACTGCATTAGCTATAAGCTTGGGTAAAATAAATATTAATGTTATAGATAAAAATATTCAAGAGAATATAGCTTCGGCTATTTCATGTGGCAAATTTGGTAAAGATAAAAATGTTTTAATTGCATTAGCTAAAAACTTAGGTACAATTAATATTGTTAGTTTTCAGGCTCAAAAGATAGTTATTTTAGCTATTTTACAGGCAGGGGTTTTGAGTAATGATAGAGATGTTTTAATTGCGCTAATTAATAGTTTAAGTACAATGTATATTGATTTTGAGATTCAAAAAAGTATTTCTTATTCAATTTTTGCGTGTAAATTTGGCAAAGATAAAGAGGTTTTGCGTGTATTAGCAAAAAGTTTAGGTAAAATAATCTTTACTAATACTATAGCGCAAAAATATATAGCTAAAGCTATTTTTGAAGGTAAATTTGGCAATGACTCAGAGGTTTGTAGAGCATTAGCAACAAGCCTAGGCACAATGAAGATTACTAGTTCTATAGCCCAAGAAGATATGGCTAAAGCCATTTATGAAGGTAAATTTGGTGCAGGTAAAAATATTTTACTGTCATTAGCCATAAGCATTGGTACAATAAACATTACTAACTCTGTGGCCCAACAATATATAACTAAAGCTATTTTTGAAGGTAAATTTGGTGTAAATAAGGATGTGTTATTTGCATTAGCTAAAAGTATAGGTACAATGGGTATTACTTGTCCTGATGCTCAAGAGTATATAGCACTTGCTATTTCTTCTGCTTGGTTTGGTAAACTAGATAAAGATATATCGATAGCATTAACTAATAGCTTAAGGAATATGAATATCACATGCCCTAAAGCTCAGAAAAACATAGCTGAAGCTATTTTAGATGGTAAATTAAATAGCGCTTATAATTTAGAAGATACCGATCTTTCTAAATTGATTTCTATCATAAGTAATTGGGTTATAAAAAAAGACACATACCTGCAAATTTTTCAGAAGCATAATATGGGTAGTATAAATCATATTCAATTTGGCCAATTTATTAATTTAGATGAGGTCAATATTAAAGAAATTAACGGTGTTAATATTGAGTACTGTTTAGATGGTCTTGGGGCTTATGGGATAACTTACGATATAAATAATATCCCTGAACTCTTAATTGTATACAAAGAGAGCGTAAGTAGCCAAAATTCAACAGATAATATTAAAGAACGCTTTAATGGGTTTTTTAATATTGATCAAAAATATTCTATTTTATATCAATATGCGCTATCAAATATAAGGGTTTATAGTTTAGTAACAGAAGCCAATTATCCTGCTTTAATAGAAGATCTATCAATAAACTCGTTATACTTTAGCAAATTTCCATTATGGTTACAGAGTAAATCACATTCAATAAAGTTTGATGTTAATCTTTATCAATCCGCCCATATATTAAAGTTTGTATTAAACGACTTATTAGGGGCGGTAGAATTTACTTCGATGGAGATTATGAGGCAATGTGAGCTTATTATACAAACAGTAATAAAATCTAAAGGCAATGAGTTTTATTTATCAATTAACAAAAAGGATGATGCTAAACTTAAAGAAAAAATTAATGATGAGTTTAATATTGTGGATAATATGCATAAATATTTGATATTGTTGGATAGTTTTTGGCAGCGGCTAACAAATAATAATGATAAGTTAAAACTATCTTTCTTATTAGGGCAGCTTGCCAAAAATGGGGCTCTTGGTTATGATTATAAAGGAGATAATCAAATTTACCAGAATCAGGCAAATGAATGCTTATATTTTTTATTTGAACATTGTATATCTAGAATTATTAGAGAAGGTAATGCAAATAATACAATAATAAAGATACAAATTCTTTTGCGTCAAAGGATATGTATAAACACATTATCAATGGAGTTAATTAATGCAGATCTAGAAAATAATGTAACTACTGTATGGGAGTTAAAATAAAGTATATAATTATAGTCTTTGGAGCTCTATATTTAGGGTATATATAGCATCTAGGCAGTGTTTAATAAAAGAATATCATAAAAATCTAAAAAATAAAGCTGTGCATAAACAGGGTGTTATAAAATAGTTTAAAAAAAGATGCAAAATAGTTTGACAAGTGTAGGGTAAAGCTCGTATAA
>JAJTDW010000021.1 GCA_021298175.1 Pseudomonadota bacterium | reverse complement strand
ATATATAAGCACTAATTTTTACAAAAAAAGTTATCAACAAGAGTTATCCCTTTTGTAATATTGTTTGTTAAATTATTTGTATATATATAGTCGGCGAGTTTTTGACTGTGATTTTGTGCCTTTACGGCGAGTTTTTGACTGTCTTTCGGCGAGTTTTTGACTGTACATAATTAAAAGTTATTGACAGTTAAAGCGATATAATATAAAATCTCGTTAAATACCAAAAGCGAGAAATTGGCTGACTGTTATGACTACGAAAATTTACAAATCAAAGACTCCAAAAGTTTATAAAAACAAAAAATTAAATAATGCTGAGTTCAATACCTTTAACTTAAATGATTACCAAGTATTTTTACAACTAGTTAGTAAAGTAGGGGGCATTGATGAGTTGGGGAAATACTTGCAATCATCGGAGCTTCCACGTAAGCATATTATTACCGCTAAAGAATTTAGTCAAATGTTTGAGCTCGATATAAACACGACTTACAGAGTTTTAAAAACAGCTGGCAAGCGTTTAGCTAGAACAGCTATAACGCTAGAAAAGCCAGAATTGTTTGTAACTCAAGAAATCCCTGTTTGCTCATTCACAGAGTATAATAACAAGGAGGGGCGTTTAACTGTTGAATTGAACGAGCGCATAATGCCTTACCTTGCTCAAGTTAAACAGCGTTTTGTACTTTATAACCTTAAGGAAGTTGCTAATTTTGGGAGCCTCTACAGTACACGATTGTATGAATTAATTCAGGAGTTCAAAGATACTAGCTGGTTATTAAAGTCAGTCGAACAATTAAGAGCTGTATTTGCAGTTGACAAGAAATTTACAAAATATAACGACTTTAAAAAATACACCTTTGGTCATGCAGTAAATGAAATCAATTCACAATATGAAATTAATTTAAAGTTTACTGAGATAAAAGAAGGGCGTAAAGTGATTGCTATTCGCTTTGAATTTAAGCCTACATTTATACGTAAATCAGTTGATCCGCGGTCTGGAAACAATCGAAATATTTACATAAAGCCAAAACGGAAAGCTAAACTACAAAACCAAGAAGAAATCATACAAGAAACACTCCAAAACCAACAGGAGTTACCACTATAATATAGGCTAAAATCCTATCACTATTATGAAAGTAATAGTGATATTGGGCTAAAAACCCAGGTCAATTTTTGCTGGGCTGGATACCTCCAGATCAGCAAAAATGACCCACCAACCAAAGGGCGGTAGAATATTGACAAAATTTTTCAGTGTGATATAATACTGGTAAGAAGGTAGCCTGCTTGAACAGGCTACCTGTGCTAATTACTTAAAGACGTTTAGCACGGGCTCGCTTCTTGACGAACTCGAGCCGGATTTTGATTTGAACCCTAAATCCGGCTTTTTTCATAACTATGAGCAAGTCAATCACCGCTGTAAGCATGATGGTTGCCTTTCTTAAAGATTAACAAACATCGTCCCCAGCGGCTAGACTTGCCAGCCACTAAGGGCGACACGTCTAGTCCTGCATTGCTGCAAAACTTCCGATATTCTACACTCTTTTAATGTGTTACAATGCTGTAATAAATAATTACGTGGTGTTACAATGGCTAAACTATCAATTACACAGGCAGCAAAAACTGCTCAAATATCTAGGCAAACGATGTACCGGAAATATATTAATACTGGTAAGATAAGCGTCGAGGTTGTTAATGAGCAGAAATGTATCGATACATCTGAGTTAATTAGGGTGTTTGGGTTGTTACATATGGATAATGACAAAAAGACACAGGATGAGACAGTTAAAAATAACAATGTGGACAATTCGAAAGATCAGATAATTGACTTCCTGAAAGAGCAATTGGGACATGAGCGACAAGAAAAAAAATGGCTTATGGAGCAACTAGAAAAAGCCACGCACTTACTCGAAGATAAAACTGCTAAAAAGCGTAAAAAATTTCTAGGTCTATTCTAATGGTACAAAAACCTATAATTCCCCAATTAACAAATTAAGTGCACCACGTACCAAGGGTTTTACCGCATATCCGGGGTAAATCGGCAATGAGAACTATCGATATAAACGCTTTTGCATTTTTAACCTGTCAAGCTGTATAATGTATATGCTCTATATAAATTGATTGGTTCATTATTTGGAACGTCTAAAAAATATTCTAATTGCCATGCTTGAGTCTTTTTAGCTTGCTTATTTGTAGTAATATCCCACGGCGGGTACACTCGTATTGCACGCTTACCACCTTGATTATTCTTTGAAATTATGCCATGTTTATATAAAATGGACTTTGGAAATATGAACTGACCGAATTTATCAGCTTGAACTGTTGCTATAATAAAAAGTTCAATCGGGTCTTCCATATCATATGGCTGAATCGGCCCATTTCCAATTCTTTTCCATAATGTCACAAATTGACCGACTTTTGTAGGAGTGATTTTAGCCACTCGAAACCTAATATCAGTGGAGTTTAGTTTGAATATATAGGCTCCATATTCAGCACTTTGGGCTTCTATTATTGGTTCTGAGCATTCAAAATGGCATGGGTTAAATATCAAATCCTTGGATCTAATAAGTTCTGGGTGAATTATTTGCTTCATAGTGATTATCTTTACTTGGTTTATAACTATACGACTACTTGTCTATCAATAAATTGTTTTAACGATCGATTTCTTCGTTATTTGAGGTTAACAAAAATTAGCTTTAAATTAGTTCTGCTTTTTTGGAAGTCATATAGTGCCTCTAACCATTGGGGCACAGCATTTCTAACACTTTCCTGCGGAACTTTAGGAACAAATGTTGATTAGCACCCGATATTTTCCGAATTCTCTCATGACCCCAGTAGATATATTCTTAGATCAGTGAGAACTTGAGATTTAATCATTTTACGCGAATTAGTTGCTAAAAATAAGCAGATTGTCACTGGTAGTCACAAAGTGTTGCTTTTCAACTCATTAAAAACATATAATCCAATCAATACATTATCAATATAAGCTTAATTTAACACAGTTTAATTACAAATAATCCTCAACCTATCTTATATTTATCTACATATTTGCTTTTATCATATTAAAATAACGACAGTAAGAGATAAAAATCTGAAGGGGCTATTTTAAAACTAATTTATTAAATTAAATTTTATTTCCTAGGAGTTTATCATGAAAAATAAAGGTTTCACTATTATTGAATTAATGATTGCAGTAGCAATTATCGGGGTTTTGGCAGCGATTGCTATTCCTGCCTATCAGAATTATGTAGCACGAGCTAGGGTGTCAGAAGCATTAACATTTGCCAGCCAAGCAAAAACTTCGGTTGCTGAATATTATCAATCGCAAGGGTCATTACCGACATCAAATACTCAAGCAGGTTTAGCTACGTCTGTTTCAGGAACTAACGTGAGTGCTGTTTCTGTTGGAAGCAATGGTGCTATTACTGTTACGACATCCATTCCTAATATAGCTGGTACCATAGTTTTGTTACCAACTACTTCAACATCTGGAATTACTTGGGATTGTACTGGTGGTAGTTTAGATAATCAATATCGTCCATCTAACTGTAAATCTTAACTTTATGTAACAAAATATGACCAACAAAATTGTTGGTCATATTTTGTTACGCCAGACATAGTATAAATCTAAGATTTAACCTGCTGTTAATTAATTGTAACAGTTCACCACATATAAAAAGCTAAAAACCACAAAATAAAACTTTATAGACTTTTTGGAAGGGCTTTTAACACTCAATTGGAGTGCAATTTTAAGTTGCATAGTTAATATTAGTGTGATGTTTTGAATTTTTTTCATGGATACGGGGGGTAATCAGTAATATCTGTTGTATGATGAAAAAAAAACCATAAACATTTATAGTTAAGTGCAAGCAATGATAATTATAGGAGTATATACACATGTTTATAAAAATGTTTAAGTTGTTTTCATTATTTGTAATTTTAGCATTTAATATCAATTCTGTTTATGTATTTGCTGCCCCACTTAATCTGATATTCGACGAATCTAAAATGGTGATAAATATTAACTTATTAAAGTATGACCCAAGAACAGGTATAGTTAGTTCTGAACTAAGCTTATTGCCTTCAAAACATCTATTAGCTAAGAATTATTCAATTAATAGGAATATGGAATTTATTGATTATACTAATGTTAATACTCCTTTCCACAAAATTGACGCAGGGGAACCATTTATTATAACTGACTTTGACTATTTTGATGATTTTATTGTGAATGACTCAGGTAATGAATTTACATATCCATTTGATACTCATTATTTTCAAATTAATTATGGTGTATATGAAAAAATAGACAATGATTATACATCATACCCTTTATCATATACATGTACAGGCTGTGGGGTTGCAGGATATGATATAAAATTCAATGATAAATCAATAGTAAATAAAGTAATTCTAGATTTTTATATCAAAAACAATATGTCTACGAAAATTATTGCTATCGTAATAAATAGTGCTTTATTAGTAATGGGTGTTTTGGTTTTGATTATGGGAATACGTATTTTAAAAGATCACAAAATACCTGAAATGAGTGCACTTGGTTTTGCAGGTGGGTTGCTATTTGCCTTTCCTGCTATTAGAAATGCAATGCCAGGTATCCCACCAATCGGAATATTAATAGATTATTTTGGAATATTTCCTGGTGAGTTGTGTGTCACTATATCATTGTGTATTTTAGCTACCTGTTGGTTAAGAAGAGGGGGGCACAGTTGAAAAAAAGTTATTTAAAAAAAGCGCTAGCTTGTGTACTTCAATCTAGTAGGTCATATTTAGCTATATGCAAACTTTATTTTCATTACGTTTGCAGAATATTCATGTTTAACTCATTAACTACTTGATTATTCTATACTATTTTAATATGCTACAATAGTATCTGTGTATTTTAAACAGGTACTAACATGAATAAAATCAGCATTAGTGAAGCTGCCAGACTTGCAGAAACAAGCTGAACTAATTTATATAAAACATATATAAATACAGGTAAAATTAGCGTTATTCGTGAAAATGATAAGGTTTATATAGAACTAAGCGAATTAATCAGGGTGTTTCCTAGCTGTAAACTTAATAACACAAATAAAGAACAAGAGTTATCAGACAAAGAACACAATAAAACACATGATAACAGCCAACTTGTTGAATTGCTTAAAACTCAACTAGTAGAAGCAAAATCACGAGAAGACTGGTTAAAACAACAGATTGATGAGTTAAGACAGCAGCAAAAGAATCTATTAGAAAACAAAATAAGTAATAAACGCAAGAAATTGTTAGGGTTATTTTAATTATGTTAAAATATACCAATATTTTAATGGAGTTTGAACAATGGGAGCATTAAGCTTATACGACAAAGATTTTTATGCTTGGACACAAGAGCAGGCTAGATTAATAAAAGAAAGAGCCGTTGATAGACTAGATTTTACACATTTATTTGACGAGGTAGAGTGTATGGGCGCGAGCGAAGTAAGAGAATTGGAAAGTCGATTAGAAGTATTATTAACCCATTTACTTAAATGGAAGTATCAGCCACCGCGTCGAGGAGCTAGCTGGGAATTAACAATAAAAGAGCAACGAAAAAGAATTGAAAAGCGCCTAAAAAAAATGCCTTCATTAAAATCTATTCTTGATGAGGCTTTTATTGATGCTTATGAGGTTGCGACATACGAAGCAGCCAAAGCAACAAAATTATCATTTAATGCATTTCCAGAGCAATGCCCTTGGACACAAGAGCAGGCTTTGGATAATAACTTCTTTCCAGATTAATACTTAACTGCGTATTATTAAACACTTGAACGCCAATTATTATGACTTGAACGCGTTTTATTATCGCGTGAACGGTAATTATTATACATTGAACAACTACATTATTAGCTGAATTTATCATTCCTGCACCACAGTAGCAGTGCAGAACAAGGTTTTTATTAGCTCCTCTCGTTAAAAATCTGCTGCCTCAGCAATAAATGACTCCATTGCTTCAGGTTTACGCATTGAGCCACCAGTCAATTCAATGCGGTGCGCTTTATGTAATAATCGGTCAAGCATAGCATCGGCTATCGTGGGTTCATTGATATGGTCGTGCCAGCTTTTCACTGGTAGCTGACTGGTTATAATGCAAGACTTGGTTCCATGACGATCCTCAATAATATTAAATAGACTGTGCCGTTGTTTGCTATTCAACGGCATTAACCCAAAGTCATCTAAAATCAGTAAGTCAGGTTTAATTAAATCACTCCTCAACTTGCTATATGAAGCACTTGCCACGTTTAAACTAAAGTCTAACTGCTCAAGCTCTGAGGGAATGTGCAAATATTTGACTTTGAAATCACCTCGACAAGCTGATAATCCTAGCGCACACGCCAAGTAACTTTTGCCACAACCAGTCGCCCCGGTGATTAGTACGTTATGATTCTTACGGATAAAGGTGCCATCTAATAATGCCATAATCTGCATTTGGTTAATTCCACGCTTTTCATCATAAATTAAATGCTCGGGAGTTGCATGTTGCCTGAAACCAGCGCGCTTTATCGCAGCATGAATCTTTCTGGTGTCGCTCTTATTGTGTTCCCGAACTATCATTAGCTCAATTCGCTGCAAAAAGGATAAGTCCTGATTTAACGGTTCATCATATTGATTAGATAACGCATCTGCCATGCCTTCTAATTTTAGAGCACAAAGTGCTTGTATCACTTGATCCAATTGGGTTTTATTGGTATGTTTAAGCATAATAACTACTTCCTCTAATGTTTTCATGAGCAATTGATGGTACAGTCCCAGAATCGCTTAAATCTACGTGCTCTAGTTTATGTTCCAGAATGGTAATCAAATCTTTTCTACTTCTAACACCAACCTGAAATCCATAACAACAAGCCGCTTCCAAGCGCTCATTGCCATATTTTTTAGCTAAGCTCATAAGTCCCAAACAAGAGCGCCGAGCTCCTTCACTATGAACATTAGTTAACATTTGTTCCACTAATTGCAACGTAGCTATTCCAATACCTTTAGACCAGATGCGGCAACGCTCTTCAGTCCACTCCACGTATTTTTTGTGCTTCTCTGGCATATGTTCTGGTGAGCTGCTATTTCCCGGGCTTAGCTTACGCAGGTGCTTGGCAATTAACATTCCTCGCAAGTAAATATCAACGGTATGTTCGTTATACCAAATATCAGTTTCCTGACGAATATATTGAAAGGGTACGCTGTAATAATGGCGCTGAAGTTCGACATGATAGTCTGGTCCAACGGTGCTACGTTTGTATTATTTGAACTCGTAAGCAATGACTGGCAATGGTTTTAATGACGGTTGATCAATTTCATTAAATTGAGTTTGCCTAGTTCCTGGTAACTTCTGTAGCTTACGATTATTAACATCTACCATCAGACGGCGTAATTCATCGTTTAGTTGTTGCAACCCAGTAAAAGTATATTTGCGCAAACGCATTAGCACCCAGCGCTCTACGATTAGAACTCCATTCTCAGCCTTAGCTTTATCTTTTGGGCGATAAATCCTTGCTGGTGCAATCACCGTAGCATAATGACGTGCAAACTCAGCATATACACGGTTAAGTTCTGGCTCATAAGGATCTGATTTAGTCACGGCTGAGCGTAGGTTATCTGGCACGATTAACGAGGTAACTCCTCCGAAATGATTGAACATACGCACATGTGAACCAATCCAATTTTCTAGCTTTTGTGACCAAGTAGCTTCCAGATAAATGTAATTGGAAGCACCTAAAACTCCGACAAAGATTTGTGCCCGGCGAATCTTTCCGGTTTCACTATCAATAACCTCTATTGTTGGCCCCACATAATCGACAAATACTTTGTCACCCGCAACATGAATTTGGCGCATACTGCTGGGCTGAGTCTTTTTCCACTGACGATATTGGTAGGTAAAGTGCGAATAGCTGAGTTTGGTTTTACCTGCTGCAGAGTACTCTTCAAAGATAAGTTGCAACGTCATATGCTTATGGCTTTTTAATTCTGTATGCACCAAGCTGAAGTCCAGGGTTGGAGACGTTGCTTTGGTGATGGATTGTAATATTTCATCACTGACTGGCCAGTGATGCTTAGCATTGATGAATTTGTTAATATAACTATTGACACTGCCGCTTGATATATTGAGGCTTTTAGCTATATCGTGTTGACTAAGCTCAAGCTCATAATACAGACGGAGAATTTCTTTAAGTTGAAACATCATTATTCCTCTTGACATAAATGGCTGATCCTCTAAAATTAAGTGGATCCCATTATAGTTTATACATTAGCGGCTAAAATAGATTTAGTCGCCGAAATGTTCAAGTGATAATAATCTGCGTTCAAGTCATAATAATTTGGAAGATGGTGCGGGAGGGAAATTAACTACCGTTCAAGTGACAATAATCCGCGTTCAAGTGTTTAATAATATGCACTTAACTACCCATTAAAAAATAGCCACACGGGACTTGTCCAAGAGTGGCTATTTTTTTGCCTCGCAGAGCTCAGAACAGCTATGATATAATGCTTGCATTGTATAATAGTGTTATTGAGCTAGCTCAATAACACTATAGACAAGTCTATAGCTGTATTTCGTCCTGCGGAGCATGAGTTCATGAGTAATAAAGTTGGTCTAACCCTTAAAGCAAAATTTGACAATGGTCGCTCTGTGTCCGGAGGCGGTGCGGTCTTTCACAGTGAACGTGCTCGCAAGCAAGATCACCTCAACCTAAAAACAGAACCCAACACCATCACTCTTTATCGCCACGGTTTAGAACAAATCAATAAAACTGATAGCAAAGCGGTTTTTGGTTACTTCAAAGATCTTGAGCAATCCATCAAAGAGGATTATCAGCAACACAGCCACCGCAATCGCAAATGGCAAGATAAAAATGAACTGTTTTATGAGGGCATCATTGCCTTTGGTCGAGAACAGTTTGAGCAAATCAATAACCCACAACAAGTAATGGATTACTGCGTTAAGTTTGCGGATACACTAGAACAAAAAACTGGTGCTAATATTCACATGGTTAGTTTGCACCTTGACGAAGGGCATTTAGATGATGCTGGGATACTTCAGCATAACTACCATGCACATTTTTTACTGGTAAACTATAACCAAACTATTCATAAATCAGCTTTGCGCAATGCAAGAATGTTAGTAGAAGAGTATAAAACCGAAATTAAAACCTATACCAATAAAGCCGGAGAAACTAAACAAAAGACGATTAAATCCAAAGAGCCTACCGGCAATCAGATAGAGGCGCTTTATGATTTCAAGCAAATTCAGAATGACCTTGGTCAGCATTTTGCTGGACTAGGTTTTACACGTGGTCGGGATTATGCAGCCGAAGGCTTAAAATGTCCTAAGAATATCGATTACAAGCAGTATAGCGGGATAAAAGCTCAAGAGCAAGAAATGCGTAAATCCTTGATACAGGATATCGAAAACGAGTTAGAGCCAATTAATGAACTAGGCGAACGGTTAAACATTGAATTTGATAGCGGTAAAAGCTTTGTTGACGGGATTAATAGCAATGTTTTAGATCCAGTCAACGCACTAAACAAACACATCAATCCAGAAACAGCTAAGAATCTGAAGAGCATAACGCAACTCACTGAGGAGATAAGCAAAGAGTTTGAGGCAAAGAACCAGAAGCTAGAACAACTTAGCATCAAAGACCAAATAATAGCCGATTTTAAAGCACAATTAACCAGAAAAAACCTTGAACTTGGAGCATTAAAAAGCATTTATGACCAAACCAGAAAAGAGCTCATCGCTAGTAAAGAAGCTACTCAACCTAACTATCAAGAGCTAAAACAAACCTACAAAGCCTTAGAAGAACAGCTTAAAAGCGTAGTTTTAAAAGAAATCACCAATGCCAAACAAGATGGCTTTGAACTTTACGAGAGACGCTTAGAGCGTGAGAACTCGAACATTGCAAAGCGGACCTTACTAAAAGCCATTGAAAAACCAGTAATGCCGTTAATTCTGACCAACCAGATCTCAGAGCCAACTCTTGAAACACTAACCAAACTACTCAAAATAAAGCAGGTAATCGAAGAAAAGCCAGTTATCCAAGAAGTCATCGTTAAACAAGAAAAGGTTATTGAAATACCCAAATATGTGGAGAAAATCATTGAGAAACGAATTGAAAAACCGATAATCGTTAGTTTCGACGAAAACCAGCAGTTAAAAGTTCAGCTAACCAAGGCAACTTTCGGCGCCATAGAACAAACATCAAAGATTCGAGCATTAGAAAGAAAGGTTGACCTATTGGAATCAACGACAAATAGCCAACAAAGGGATTTGGAACGTCAACAAAATGCTTTTACCGAGATTCACAACGAGAACCTTACTTTAAAAAGCGAAAATAGAAGCCTTAAAAACGCGATAGAGCGATTTCTAGAGCTTGGCGCAATGAAAGGTATCACCGAGGGCGCAAAAACGCTTCTAGAGCGATTTAATGCGGCAATAATGACGGTAAAAATGACATTTTCTAAAAACCAAGAGCTGACTCAGGAAAATAACAGCTTAAAAACTCAGATTACAGCTCAACAAGAAAGAGAGCAGAGCCAGAGCATGAATCATGGGTATAGCCGTGGCGGTGGTGGAATGAGTCTATAAGGGAGTATGAGATAATTCAGACTTTAGTACACTAAGATAAAACAATCAACTGCAAAATGGATTAATCTATCACAATATGACTGCGTCACTCAATCACTATCCTTGGAAAAAATTACTATTAAACAAGAAAGACTTTGCAATATTAATGCCATCCAATTTTTCAATCAGGAGCAAAAATTAATAACCATATATTTACATCACGGAGAATTAAACATTCAAAATGAACACCCACAAGAGCTAGAAAAAATGATTAACTTGATTTTAAAAAACAAAGGCATTGAAATAAAAAGAGGTTGGTCAATTCAGGTAGGAAATATAACAGAAGAATTTATACCAAAATTTATTTTAATGTATAGGAATTTCAATGTTAAAAATACCACTCTATAAAACCATGTAATTAGAGTGGTAATTATGTTTTTTAATAAAATAGCAAATAAGGAGTTCCTTTAGATATCATGTAAAATCCAACGTTCTTATTTTTGAACAATATCTCAAAATGGTATTTTAGTTGAATTTTGGGATGTTTTAGTTTTGATACTATTTTTGATACGGCTTTTTACTCACAATAAAGTTTAATCGCCATAAAAAAATTAACGTTTCAAAAACAACTGTTTTTGGAACCCTCAGTTGTAGTCCAATGTTAGCAATGGTTAGCGAAGTTCGTTGGATTTTACATGATATCTAAAGGAACCCCTGGTAGGGTATTTGGAACTCGCGAATTAATCATGCAGGATTTTCCATTTTTGATAGTGTATCGAGTTCGAAAGGAGTATATTCAAATCCTCCGGTTAATCCATCAATCAATGAAGTATCCTTAAAAAGGTTAGCCTACGTACTGCGGGTTAGTTTCAAAAAAGCACAATGGGTCGCGCCCTTGACCCCAACCTCAAAAAACAAAATCTTTATTTGCGGTTCAGTTTTAGAAAACCTGACCATCTACCGCGCTCTAAAAACCCGTCTTAAAATCTCAAATTAAACAAACTCACAGAAATTTAGGATAACTTGTTAGCAACTCTAAAGAGTGGGGTTGGTAAGGGTGTAGCTCGCTACCCCTTACATTTTAATGTACTGCAGGTTATTTATTTATTCCCCAGGGGAGGCTCACGAAGTGAGGGGGCAAAGCCCCATATATAAGCACTAATTTTTACAAAAAAAGTTATCAACAAGAGTTATCCCTTTTGTAATATTGTTTGTTAAATTATTTGTATATATATAGTCGGCGAGTTTTTGACTGTGATTT
>JAJTDW010000004.1 GCA_021298175.1 Pseudomonadota bacterium | reverse complement strand
GGTTACTTATCTTATTTAATAATTGCTCCATTTATCATTTCCTCATAAAAACTTAAGGTTATTATTATAATTTTTTCTCAAGTTATCTGTACGGAATTATAGCAGTATTCCATATAGAGAGTATTCTACCACTAATTTGATAACTGCATAAATTATTAATTATTATATTTGTTTCTGCCGTGTAACTTACTCTATATCCTCAGATTTTTAACACTTCGGCATAAATTGCTTGCGAAATTAGTCTATCATCAACATATAATTCTATTATGTATATCTTTATATTTCTTTAATAATATTAAGTTTATAAGCGATAAGTTTCAAGAATTTGAAACTTATTTAATCGTAGATTGTAAACGCAGTATATTGCTTAGAATATTATCTGTTAAAATTGTGACTGTTGGGGATAATTTTCTTTTAAGGTGTAATAAATGGGGGAATAGTTCACAGTTAGTAATGTTTAGTTCAATTGATGGTAATGTAATAGTTGTTGTTAAATTAATCCATAGTTATGCCAATGGATAATACCCCAAAATTAGGGCAAAAAATTAACAAGGAGTATGTTAAATTAATGTCTTAAGGAGAATTTGAAATGGGTGAAAGAGTGTTTTAAATAAAAGAGTTAAATATTATTAACTACAAAGCAGATGTCATCCTGAACTTGTTTCAGGATTCATTAATAGTAGATGCTGAAATAAATTCAGCATGACAATCCTAAATATACAACGGTTGTTAAGTAGTTACAATATTTCAAAAAATACCCTAAGAACCAGGTATTTTCAAGCATCCATATACCAAAATCAAATTTATTGAAAATGACCTTGGCGTGCATCGCCAAACAGCCAGTAAATATTTGGATAACCTTGTGGAGCTGGGGTTGCTCACTACGCTCAAGGTTGGGGAAAGTAATTATTATGTTAACTATGAGTTATTTGAATTATTAAGTAATGCCAACCATATTGAAAGCACTTTATAGATGTAATGCCGTCTTATACGAGTATATAGGTACAAATTGTCATCAGGTGTAAATGAGGAAAAATGCTAATTTTGGCAATCATGTCGAAAAAATGATGAATTTTCGACGCGTTATTTTTATATGTCGAAAATTTTGCAATTTTTCGACATGAGGAAGTACTTTAATTATTTTATTAACAAAAAACTTTTTGCTACTTTTTTAAATTAGCATAATTTTAAAAATATTAAGTTAGTAAAGTTGCTTAATGAGTTATAATAAAGGAGTTACATTAATGAAGAAACTTGGTTTTATAGCCTTAATTTGTGTGGTAAATAGTGTGTTTGCAATTGATGCGACTTTTAAAGCACGTATTTGTAATTATACTTTATCAAATATTGATATGTCTATTCTTGATGTGGCTGGGTTAACAATAAATAATGTTAGGTATACAGATTATACTGATGCTAAAGTTGACAAAGAAACAATTGGTTCTAAGCAATGCCAAGATATGCCTGTTATAACTGCTCAAGGGGTTCATGATGTGCCGGCATTCATGTCAATATTTATTGTTAAAAATCCAGATACTAAACCATCTAGTGTAGAATACTTCTCTGTTTTTAATCTGCAGAACAGGCAATCAGTATTAGAACCCAAAACTATGATTACATCTTTTAATATATTACCCGAAGTGCAGAGTGAAAATATTAATGTTTTTCTGCATGCAAAAAACAATATGTTAAGTTCAGCAATTGATTACTATGATATTTCAACTCTTGGACATTATGCTGATCATTATGGTAATAAATATTTTCAGAATCTGGGTGGAAATTACAATTATGATTTTGAGTTTTATATATGTGATGTTGCTCACCTAGAACCTTGTCAAACTGGTAGCAACTAATATATTAGAGGTCCTATATTAAGAATAATAAAAGTTAATTAGATAGCTATGCAATATTATTTATAAAGCCAAAAATTTATGAAATTAAATATGTTTTTAAATGAAAAAACAGTTCTGTTTATATTATTTTTTACTATATATTTTATAGTAAATTATATCTATCCACCTATAGGGTTTGGATTTTCATTAGATGGATATAGAGCCTTAACTATTTTATGGACTGTCCTTATAATTTTTGTTATAGATTTTATACTTTTTGTTTTAATTCGTAAGCTTAATATTAATAAAAAATTGATGAATTTTTTTATTAAAATGAATAAAGCATATAGTAGTTTATTTGTGGGGTTTTTCTTATCTACTAGTATGTTTCTAATAAATATTTATCAATCTGATATAAAAGGTGTTGAATCTTCTTGGGTTCATAATCCATTAGCTTTGCTATGGAGTACTTTTACATTATTTATATTTTTTATAGCTCTTCCAATTGCTGGTTTTAAGTTTAATCGTTATATAGGGTCACTAGCTACTGAGAATAAAATTTTTAGAGAAGTTCCAGTTATTTCAGCTAAAGAATTAAAGCATAGAGGGTTAAATAAAATCAGAAATATACTAAGAAATACTCATAATGTGATAATAAAAACAGACACTAAACAAAATTATGTAGTGGTTACTTTAGAGTATTTTAATGAGCTTAAAATGTACGAATTACACTCTTCATCGGTAAAAACAAATAAGAATCCAAATGTTGAATTACCTAGTGATATTAAATAAATTTGTTAGATATATGGGACTACTATGTTAAAAATATACCGCACTCATCAAGGAAAAATATTTATATTTGTTGTTATATTAGCATTTATTCTAGGTATTACCGTACCACATGTTTTTATTCATTTAAATTTTATTAGCAACTCTTTTATAAATTTATTAAAGCTTTGTGCTTTACCAATTGTGCTTACCTCTTTAATTGTAACTATTGGAAACCTACCTCATTTACGTGGGTTAAAACAAGTAGCTATTAATTCAGTTATTTATATTTTATTGACTGAGATAATTGCTGTATCAATTAGTTTGGCTGTATTTAACCTAGTTAATATAAATGGCAATATTGATGCTCATAGCTTATTAAGTGGAGTAAAATATACCGAAACCACTTCAACTAAAATTGATTCTACGCAGATTTTTAACTATATATTCTCTTCTAATATTTTTAAGTCATTGGTTAATTTTGATATATTATCAGTGGTTGCATTTTCCATTATGTTTGGAATTACCTGTGCATTAAATCAAGAGAAAGCAAAGCCAGTTTTGGATTTTATGCAAAGTGTACATGAAATGTTTTTATCATTACTTTACGGCATAATGTACTTATCACCATTGGCTATTTTAGTATTAATTGGTAACTCAGTTGCAAGTAGCTATCTTAGTGGTTCTTTAGCGGCTAATTTTATTGGCTTACTAAAGTTTGTCGGATTGTTTTTTATTGCATTATTTATTCATTTTTTATGGCAACTAATTCTGGTTGTGTCTCTTTACCGCCATTTAGGATTTAAGAAAATTTTAAAAGAGTCTATGCCTATTTTTACCACTGCTTTTATTTCATCTAGCTCATTAGCAACATTACCAATAGCTTTAAATAAAGCTATTGAACTAGGTGGCAAGAAAAAAGTAGTTAATTTTATGTTACCTATATGTGCTTCAATGAATTTTGCATCAGGTATGATGTATGAGATAGCCGCATGCTTGTTTTTTATGCATATTTTAGGACTTCATCCGGATTTTACCCAGCAGTTATTATTAGCCTTAGCTTGTATTATAACTGGAATTGCAGTTGGTGGGATACCAGAAACAAGTATGGTTAGTTTTGTAATAATTTTTGGAATGGCTAATGTCCCGCTTTCAGCAATTGCAATACTAATGCCATTAGATAGGATTGTAGATAGGGTAAGAACGATGGTAAATATTTTTGGCAATACTTGTGGTACTATGATAGTTAGCAAAACAATAAATGATTAACTATAAATTAACGAGTCTGGAGGGCTGTACTTTATCTCTCATAATATTTGCTATTCCAAGAAATTTGGCTTCATAATAAAGGCGTACATTGCTCTCTGGTATATTATTTAAGGAGCTTCTTATGAATGGATTGCCAAATTTTATTTTATCAAATTCATGAGCATTAATCTCTAAGATTGGTATGCTACTAACTAGTATGTCCACTGGTAAGAGTAGCGCTATTTTTTCCTCATCAGGCATATTGTTTAGAAATTCTAGGTTAATTCTTTTATCTAAAGAAAACTCATTGGTCTTGGTTCTAACTAAGCCACCCAAATGCGCTCCACATCCAAGCAGCTTTCCAATATCGTGAGCCAGGCTGCGGATGTAAGTTCCTTTGCTACAAAGAATGCGTAGTTTAAATTGTTTATCATTTAGATATTCTAAAATCTCAAGTTCTAATATTTCTATTTCTCGGGATTTAACTTCAACGTCTATTCCATTTCTGGCATATTCATATAAAGGCTTACCGTTAACTTTTAATGCAGAAAATATAGGAGGAGTTTGGGTTATTTTGCCTAAGAAACTATTTACAACGTTGCAAATATCTTCTTTTGATGTGTTAACATTACTTTGCTCTGTAATTTCACCTTCAGCATCATAGGTTGTTGTAGATATTCCTAATTGAATGGTAGCAATATATTCTTTATTGCCATCTAGTAAGAATGAGGAGAATTTAGTTGCTTCACCAAAGCATATTGGAAGTAAACCAGTTGCTAAAGGGTCTAGTGTTCCAGTATGCCCAGCTTTTTTTGCGTGATAAAGATGTTTTACTTTTTGTAAGGTTGCATTGCTAGATAAACCCAATGGCTTATTAAGTAATAATACGCCATTGATGTCTTGCCTATACTGCTTCATTATGTAGAAGGATTATTATCATTATCTATTTCATCGGTGCTAAATTCTTGGCTAACTTGATTAATTACATTTAGAATTTTTGCACCACGGCTAATTGATTCATCATAAATAAATTTTATATGAGGAATAGTATAAGTTTTGAACCCCTTAGATAGCTCACTACGAATAAATCCTTTTGCTGACTCCAAAGCTTTTGTAGCGCCGTCAATTTTTGTTTCATCAAGAATACTCCAATATATTCTAGCAGTGGAGTACTCTTGATCTACTTCTACGTCATTAATTGTAATCCAACTAACACGCGGATCTTTCACCTTACTCCGTAGAATTACTACAATATCTTTATGAATTTGATCAGCAATTCTGCCAGATCGATTGTTGCTATATTTTCTCATTTTTATACTTTGCTATAAAGTGCGCTTAACTTCAGTGATTTCATATGCTTCAACTACATCACCCTCTTTTAGGTCATTATAATCTACTAGTGATAACCCACACTCATATCCAGATTTAACTTCTTTTACATCATCTTTAAAGCGTTTTAAAGAGCTTAATAATCCGTTATGAATTACCATACTATCTCTAATTAGTCTGATTTGAGAGTTACGTTTAATAACACCATCAGTTACCATACAACCAGCAATAGATAGTTTACCAAAGCTGAATAATTGTCGAATTGATACATTTCCAGTTATGATTTCTCGTTTTTCTGGAGATAACATACCATTCATTGCAGATTTTATATCATCAATAATTTCATAAATTATATTGTAATAACGGATTTCTATTCCATTTGCTTCAGCTAATTTCTTCGCATTATTATCAGCACGTGTATTAAAACCAATTACTACTGCTTGAGAGGCAGAAGCTAAATGAATATCAGATTCATTTATTCCACCAATTGCAGCATGTAATACTTGAATTTTTATTTCTGGAGTTGATAGTCGCTCTAAAGATGATGCAATTGCTTCATAAGAACCCTGAACGTCAGATTTAATAATAATTGGAAGATTCTTAACTTCTCCTTCACTAATCCCGGCAAATAAATTTTCTAATTTTGTTGCTTGTTGTTTAGCTAGTTTCTCTTGACGGTGTTTTTCAATTCTAAAATTTGCAATTTCACGTGCTTTACGTTCATCACTAAGTACAATCATATCATCACCAGCAGATGGAACATCTGATAAGCCTAGTAGCTCAACTGGAATACTTGGGCCAGCGGTTTGGACGGTTTGCCCAGCCTCATTAATCATCGCACGAATCTTACCATAAGAAGTTCCTGCAAGAATCAGGTCCCCTCTATTTAATGTACCACTTTGTACCAATACTGTTACAACTGCACCACGTCCCTTATCAAGGCGTGATTCAATAACTACAGCTTTTGCTGGAGCATTTATTGGGGCTTTTAGTTCTAAAACTTCTGATTGTAATAAAATTGCATCAAGTAAAGCATCAATTCCATCTCCAGTTAATGCAGAAACAGGTACGCATATAACATCGCCACCCCATTCCTCAGTAACCACTTCATAAGTGGTTAATTCTTGCTTGACTCTATCAGGGTTAGCTCCTTGTTTATCCATTTTATTAATTGCCACAACAATAGGAACCTGTGCTGCTTTAGCATGATTAATTGCTTCAATTGTTTGTGGCATAACTCCATCATCAGCTGCAACCACTAAAACCACTATATCTGTTAGCTTAGCTCCACGTGCACGTAGTTGTGTAAATGCTTCATGACCAGGAGTATCTAAAAATGTAATAATTCCATGTCCAGTATTAACGTGGTATGCTCCAATATGCTGCGTAATTCCACCGGCTTCACCCGTTGCAACTTTTGCTTTGCGAATATAATCTAATAATGAAGTTTTCCCGTGATCCACATGCCCCATAACCGTTACAATTGGTGCGCGAGGAGTAAGTACAATATTATCATTTATAGCCTCATCCAAAAAATTCTCTGGAGTATCTAGTTGTGTAGCAGTGGCTTTATGACCAAGTTCTTCAACTAGTAAAATGGCAGTATCTTGATCTAATGATTGGTTCATGGTTGCCATTGTTCCCATTTTCATTAGGCGTTTGATTAGTTCAGAGGCTTTAATCGACATCTTATGAGCTAAATCACTGACTGTAATTGTTTCAGGTACTTGTACATCTAATGTTTGTGGTTTAACTGGTTTTTGGAATTCTTGCACTTTTGGCATTCTAACAGGTTTTTGTTTTTCAAATCTTTTTGCAACTGGTTTTGCTTTTGTAGGTTCTTCAACTACTTCCTCTAGAATCGTTGTGGCTTCTAGGGAATCATCTTCGGTATAGTCATCAAGGCTAGAGTCTGTCTTACCAATAACCTTCATTTTATTTGGTTTTTTTACAACTTTTGATGGTTTAGCATTTTTTTTACTATCTGCATCTTCAGATTCGGTTTCAAATTTTGGTTTAGCTTTATCTGCTAATTCTTTGGCTAATTTGTTTTTCTCATGTTCCGCATTATTTTCATCGTTTTCAATGATGGTTTCTGTGGCTACTTCTGAAGATTGAATATTTTTACCAGATTGCGTGCTTAGACTGCTAGTATTACTAACATTTACAGTAGTTGGTTGGTTTTCTGTATCGTTATCATCAATATAGCTGATCTCATCTTCTAATGAGCCATGATCCCTAACAAGAGTTTTCTTGCGCTTAATTTCCACTTTAATTTTACCCCCATCTAGGGTGGTTGTTTTCGAGTCTTCTTCTACTATCTTGGAGATAGATTCTTTTTTCTTACCTAATGAAAGTTTTTTAGGCTTTGAGGCATCTTCCCCACCCAAAAAGGCTGTTAAGGTAGCTTTATCATCATTAGATACGATATCTGAGGCATCTTTTTTTATACCAGAATGTAAAAATTTTTCTAAAAGCTCAGTTTGGCTAATATTTAATTCGTTAGCGAATTCTTTAATTGTTATTGTCATATAATCACCTTACTCATTAAAATATCCAGAAGCTTCACGCGCTTTTAGAATTAATTTATTTGCTGTTTCAATATCTATATTGATTATTTCCATTAGTTCATCACCAGAGAGATCAGCAAAGTCATTAATGGTTTTTATCCCAGCTTCTACTAATTGCAGCAAAACATCTTTTGAGAATTTTACTATACTATTTAGATCAAGAGCTAAACTATCCATAACATCTTTATTAATCAATGTTTTTGAAAGTAATTTATTTCTTGCTCTTTCCTGTAGTTCTTTAGCAATATCTTCATCAAAGTCTTCAATGTTAATCAATTCGTGAATATCAACATATGCTACTTCATCTAAGGTGCTAAAATCATTATCGACTAGGATTTCAGAGATTTCATCTTCTACATCTAAGTTTGTTGTAAATAATTTAATTAAATTTCCACGATCATCATGATGTTTAGTTTCAGCTTCTGTTTTACCAAAGATATTAACCACCATCCCAACTAATTTGCCAGCAAGTCGAACATTTATGCCATTTTCACCAATAGCTGTACCTAATTTTTCATCATCAACAATAACTTCGATAACCTTCTTTTCTTCATCAACCACAATGCTATCTATTTCTGCTGGAGATAATGCATTAATTGTGTATTGTGCAAGATTAGTATTAAAGTCAATAATATCTATTTTTTCTCCGGCAAGTTCTTTAGTAACGCTATCAATCCGCTGGTTTCTAAATCCAATACAAGATCCCTTAGCATCTATTCTAGGGTCTAAGGTAAATACAGATACTTTAGCACGTGTGCCTGGCTCCCGTGCTATATTAACAATCTCCACGCGACCTGATGCTACTTCAGGAATATTATTTTCTAGTAATTTTTGTAGAAAATCATTACTGCTTCGGCTAATTAACATTCTACCTGATTTTATGATTAGATTTTTTTTATCTAAATACCCTTTAACTTGGTCACCAGGTTGTAATACTTCGCGAGGGATTAAATCATTTTTCATAATAATTGCTTCTACTCGTCCACAATCTACAATGACATTGCCGCGTTCAAATTTTCGTACTTTACCAATTACCATACCACGATTTCTTGACAAGTATTCATGCAATACTTGTTCACGTTCAGCATCTTTAATTCGTTGTGCAATTATATTTCTTGCTGTTTGTGCAGAAACACGACCAAGATCAATATTTTCAATTTCTTCTTCTATTGTATCGCCAACTTGAGCATCCCCAAATTTTTCTGGGTTTTCATTAATATCTGAAAGCGATAGTTCTTTATCATCATCATAAAAATCAACATCAGTTGTAACTATCCATTTGCGAATGGTTTTATATTTTCCTGTATTACGATCAATAACTACATCAATTTCAGGTGAGTCATCCTCAAACCCTTTTTTTGTAGCTATAGCCAGAGCTTTTTCTAAACATTGAAATACAGTTTCTTTATCTAAATTTTTTTCTTTTGCTAGTACATCGACTAATAACAGAACTTCTTTACTCATTTTAATTTCCTAAAATATTTTTTCTATTTTTTTCTAGTTGGTATTTTTTTTTGTAATTCAAATACCAAACGTGCACGAGAAATATTATCAAAGTTTATTTTAAGGATTTCAGCTGAAGATAATTCTAAGTTTATATCGTTGCCATCAACTAGTTTTATTATTCCTTGAAATACCTTCTGTCCATCAATTAAATCCTTAGTTTTAATTTTAGCAAATTTACCTGTAAATTTTATAAAATCTTGTAAGTGCTTTAGCGGTCTTTCTAACCCTGGGGATGAGATTTCTAAGCGATTATATTCAATCTCTTCAACAAACAACAAATTTCCTAAGTGATTAGACACTTTCTCGCAGTCATCAATTGTTACACCACCATCTTTCTCGATGAATACCTTTATAATCTTAGTGGGGGTTATTTCCACATCCACTAACTCATACCCAAGCCCAGGCACCGTTTGCTCTAATATTTTATGTAATTTCATTACCGATATATCAATTCTTTAAATAATTGTTATTAAACAAAAAAGTGAGCCGAACTGGGCTCACTTTTTAAGAAAAAATTAACTGGCGGTATTATACCAGACGGCGGTACAAAAAGCAAGTTATACCAAATTCATTTTTAATTTATACCATGGTGACTAACAAAATCTCTGTGGGTAATTAACTTAGAAATGATTCTATTTAAATACTTAGATGCGCAATTGTGAGCATATTTTCTAGTTCTTACACGTGAGTAACCTAGTGTATTAGATATACACAAGTTACTAAGAAGGTAGCAATAATTGATGCATGTGAGTAGTTATGTTTCACCATGTGATTGTTTCAATAATATGGTTTTGGTTAGAATATATACATATGTCGCCAGCAATTTTAAGGGATTCTTTTACAATTTGCTCGGCATTTAGGTTGCTATGTTCCATTAATCCTTTTGCTGCCGAATATGCATATGCTCCACCAGATCCGATAGTGGCAATGCCATGTTCTGGGTCAAGAACATCTCCATTGCCAGTTATAATCAAGCTATGTTCTTTATTAGCAACAATTAACATAGCTTCTAGTTTTCTTAGGATTCTGTCAGTTCGCCAATCTTTAGCTAAGTCAACAGCGGATCTTAGTAGATGCCCTTGATGTTTTTCTAGCTTTTCTTCAAATTTCTCAAATAAAGTAAAAGCATCAGCTGTGCCGCCTGCAAATCCAGCAATAACCTGATTGTTATACAAGCGGCGCACTTTACGAGCGGTGGATTTAATTACAATATTGCCTAGGGTTACTTGTCCATCCCCTCCAAGACTAACTGAATTATCTCGTCTAACGGAGATGATGGTTGTACCACGGAATTGTTCCATATTGATAGGTCCTTAAAAACTTTTTAATAGCATTATTATAGGCTATATAAATTAAATTTTGGATTAATTTTGTTATTAAATTAGAAAAACTTAAGTAATTTAATACTTGACAAAATTAGTAAACTAATAGTATAATCAGAGCCTAAACAATACTTAATTAAAGCGTTATTCTTTTTTGCTAAATTGATGAGTTTACTGATGCATCGTAATTAATATAAACAAGATTACATAAAGTAGAAGTCTACATGAAACTAACAACAAAAGGTAAATTTGCTGTAACTGCTTTACTTGATATGGCTTTGAACTGTAAAAATAGCATAACACCAGTTACACTTCATAATATTAGTGAAAGGCAAGGGCTTTCACTTTCTTATTTAGAGCAGTTATTTGTTAAACTTAGGCGCTCTGGGTTGGTTAAAAGTTACAAAGGACCTGGTGGGGGATATGTTTTAGCAAAAGCATTAAATGAGCTAAATATTGCCTGTATAATACAAGTTGTTGATGATAATATGGATGCTCGTGCTTGCCATGGTAATATAAATTGCAAAGATAACCAAAAATGTTTAACGCATGATTTATGGAATGGTTTAACAAATTATGTTTATGATTATTTAGAAAAGATAACCCTGCAAGATTTAGTTGTGGATAGATTAAAATTATCTAATAAAGAACAAATAATATTTATGAGAAATTAAATAAATGACTTTAAAATTACCTATTTACTTGGATAACTCAGCGACTACTAAGGTGGATCCACGAGTTTTAGAGAAAATGTTGCCATATTTTTCGGAAATATATGGAAACCCAGCTTCACGTTCACACTCTTTTGGGTGGGGTGCTGATAGTGCAGTAGAAAATGCAAGGTTACAAGTAGCAACTGCTGTTGGCTGTGATAGCAAAGAAATAATTTGGACTTCAGGTGCAACTGAGGCAAATAACCTGGCAATAAAAGGAGCCGCCCATTTTTATCGTGATAAAGGAAAACATCTAATAACTATAAAAACAGAGCATAAGGCTGTTCTTGATACGATGCGCGAGCTTGAGCGTACTGGGTTTGAAGTAACATACTTATCACCTGAGGCTGACGGTTTAATTGATTTAAATAAATTAGTTGAGGCTATTCGTGACGATACAATTTTAATATCAGTAATGTATGTCAATAATGAGATAGGTGTTATACAAGATATCAAAACCATAGGTGAGATTTGTAGGCATAAAAATATTGTTTTTCATGTGGATGCTGTGCAAGCTGTAGGTAAAGTGGATTTTAGTTTAGCAGAACTGAACGTTGATTTAATGAGTTTTTCAGCGCATAAGACCTATGGACCTAAAGGAATTGGGGCATTATATGTAAGACGTAAGCCTAGAGTTAGGTTAATGGCACAAATACATGGTGGTGGACATGAAAGAGGTTTTCGTTCGGGTACACTAGCTACACATCAGATTGTAGGAATGGGTGAAGCATTTGCTTTAGCAAAATTAGAAATGTCAACGGAGCTGCCAAGAATTAAAGCTATGCAGTTGAAATTAATTAATGGGCTTAGCAAATTAGAAGAAACCTATATCAATGGAGATTTAGAGCATCGTGTTCCACATAATGTAAACATAAGCTTTAATTATGTAGAAGGAGAGTCATTAATTATGGCGATTAAAGATATCGCTGTTTCTAGCGGATCCGCATGTACTTCAGCCTCTTTAGAGCCTTCGTATGTTTTGCGCGCTTTGGGTAGAAATGACGAATTAGCGCATAGTTCGATTAGATTTACTATTGGCAGATTTAATACAGAAGAGGAAATAGATTATACTATTAAGCTCTTACAGGAAAAAGTTGCCAAGTTGCGTGATCTTTCACCACTTTGGGAAATGTATAAAGACGGCATAGATGTTGCTAGTTATAAATGGCAGGCTCATGGACCGCGTGATATTATATTACAAAATTAATGATTTGATTTAAAAGGACTTATTAAAATGGCATATTCACAAAAAGTTATTGATCATTATGAAGAGCCGCGTAATGTTGGCGCTTTAGATAAAAATGATCCAAATGTTGGTACTGGGATGGTTGGTGCTCCAGCTTGTGGTGATGTAATGAAGTTACAAATTAAAGTGAATGAAGGCGGTATTATCGAAGATGCTAAATTTAAGACTTATGGTTGTGGTTCGGCTATTGCGTCTTCTTCGTTGGTGACTGAGTGGTTAAAAGGTAAATCCCTGGATGAAGCTCAACAGATAAAAAACTCACAGATTGCTGAAGAGCTAGAATTGCCGCCAGTTAAAATACATTGTTCAGTATTAGCAGAAGATGCAATAAAAGCTGCAATTGCAGATTTAAAACATAAAAAACATCAAGCTTAAGTGGGGTGGAGTTTAAAATGTCTACAATATCATTGACAGAAGTTGCAGCAAATAGGGTTAAAGATTTTTTAACTAAGCGTGGCAAAGGCATTGGGCTACGCTTAGGTGTAAAGACTTCTGGATGTTCTGGGTTAGCATATAAGATAGAATTCGTTGATGAAAAAAATCAGGATGATGAGGAGTTTATTTCATTTGGGGTATGTGTTATTGTTGATAAAAAAAGTTTGCAATATTTAAATGGGACTCAATTGGATTACACTAAAGAAGGCTTGCAAGAGGGGTTTAAGTTTACTAATCCTAATATAGAAGATGAGTGTGGGTGTGGAGAAAGTTTTACAGTTAAATGATAGAACTAGATCTACCCAAAATAAAATCTTTGTTGTCGACTAATTATTTCGTGTTGTTTAAGCTAGATGCTATATTTGATATCGATCAAAATATACTGTACAATAAATATCTTAATTTGCAAAAACAATTTCATCCTGATAACTTTATTAATACAACTAAAGAGTTAAAACTCCTGGTTATTAGTTTATCTGCACATATTAATAGTGGTTACACCACATTAAAAAACCCTTTGTCACGTGCGCTTTTATTATTAGAGTTAAATGGTATAAAGTTAAATTTATCTAGAGATACCGCTTTGCCAAGTAGTTTTCTTTTAGAGCAAATGGAGTTGCATGAGGCAATAGATGATGCAAAATCTACAAAAAATGTTTTTTTGCTAGAAAATATACAATTACAATTAAAAGAAAAAGAGTTTTTACTTATTAATAAAATCAATAAATTATTTAATCAGGGGGATTTACTAGAAATAAAAGAGTTAATTAAAAAGTTGACATTCTATGATAGATTAAATGATACAATTTTGTTAGCATTTGAACACATATAACTATTAATTGTAGTATAATATTGCAAAACATTAGGTGGTAAATATAAACTAATATAAAGAGAGCTAATAATATGAAATCATGGTTATATTTTGATATTAAGTATTTCAAAAATGAACTAAAATCAATGTTCACAATGAGTGGTCTTCGTGAGGATGTTTTTGCTGGATTCACTGTTGCCTGTGTATCAATACCACTCTCTTTAGCTGTTGCTATGGCATCAGGTGTTTCACCTGGTGTTGGATTAATCTCTGCAATTATTGGGGGTATTGTAGCTGCTGTTTTTGGTGGGACTAGATTAGCTGTTTCTGGTCCTACACCTGTTATGGCTGTGCTTATTGCGGATGCTGTATCTCTATACGGCTTAGGCGGTTTATTAGTAATTGGTTTAATATGTGGGGCATTGCAATTAGTATTTGGTCTATTACGTTTAGGACGTTATGCAAAATTAGTCCCATTAGCTGTGATTTCAGCTTTTACTGCAGGTATTGGGTTCATTATTTTTATTGGCCAGTTACCTAAAGCTCTGCAATTGCCATCTCCTTCAGAGAATGATGTTATCTACGTAATACAGCATATTGGTACATACATTACTCAAATGAATCCAATGGCATTTACTTTTGCCATTATAACTTTAATTATTCTAAAAACATTGCCACGCTATTTTCCTAAATTACCAGCTCCATTAATCGCAGTAGCTGTACCAACTATCATACTTTTATTTTTTGGAGTTGGAAATATTCAGTTAGTGGGATCTATTCCACATAGCTTATCAATGCCTAAATTGCCTGATTTCAGCCTCATTACAGATTGGAAAGCTTTATTAGAGACTTCGTTAGAGGTGTTTTTATTAGCATCATTAGAAACACTATTATCTTCTAGTGCTGTAGATACTATTGGACGTGGTGATTTACATAATCCAAATCAAGAATTAGTTGGTCAAGGATTCGCAAATATGGCGGTTGCCTTATTTGGCGGTATTCCAGTAACTGCAGTTATTGCTAGATCTTCGGTGAATATGGCAGCTGGTGCTAAAACTCGTCGTTCGGCTATTATTCACTCTTTCGTAATTCTTGCTGTAGTATATTTATTTCCGCAATTAATTGAGTTAACCCCTGTGCCTGCATTAGCTGGTGTTTTACTGGGTGCTGCGTTATCGATGATGAGTCTTACCGAAGTAATAGAGTTTTGGAAGACAGATAAAACAGAAGTAGTAATTTACTTAGTAACATTCTTTGCTATTGTAACTACAGATTTAATTGAAGGTGTTAGTGCTGGCATTATCGTTGCCTTTTTAATTGTGGCAATAAGAATGTTAACTACAAAAGCTGATATAAAACTATGGACAAATAAAGAGGTTTTACGTATCAGTTTAAGTGGGAGTATGACTTTTTGGTCATTTGATAAATTGCAACGTATCCAAGAACATGTTGCAATACACGCGGGTTTAAAGTTTGTGATTTTTGAATTTAGTAATTTAAGAGGCATGGATAGCACAGGGGCATCTCATTTAATTAATGTGGTCAGAGCGATTAGAAGCTGTGGAGTTCATGTAATTTTACATGAATTAAATGATGAACAAACTAAAATGCTTGACTTAGCCAGTCCTGGAGAAAAACCATATTTAAAAACTATTACTGAAAGTCAAATCAAAGATATTTTAGAAAAAGCAAATATCGGGCATTCAGCTACAGATTTATTAAAACATGGTATGGAAAAGTTTTTAGGGCAATATGCTCATGAGAGAAAAGCTTTACTAAGTAACTTAGCTCAAGGGCAAAAACCGCACACATTACTAATATCTTGTTCTGATAGTAGAGTAAATCCAAATACTTTCTTATCTGCTGGTTTAGGTGAGTTATTTATAGTGCGTAATGTGGGGAACGTTATTCCAGAATATAATGCGACATACTATCCATATAGTGAGGGTGCTGCGATTGAGTTTGGGGTTGGAGAACTTGGGATTCGTAATATTGTAATTTGTGCTCATACTGAGTGTGGAGCAATTAAAGCGTGCATATCTAATCATGAAGTTGACTCTATAGGGCTACGTAATTGGTTACAAATGATAAAAAATGATTTTAAAAATAAAAATCGTATTCCAACTGATGCGTATCAAGGTGTTAAGTTTAATTTATTAAATCAAGTGGAGAATCTTAAAACTTATCCATTAGTTAGTAAGCTTCTAGATTCAGGGGAGCTATCAATTTGTGCATGGGTATATGATGTAAGAACCGCTAATATATTGGAGTGGAGTGTTGAAAAGAATAAATTTGAATGTATCAAGCATGATGATGTTGCAGTTAATTAAACTAGTAAGGTTTATATAATAATGGCATTATTACAAATTTCAGAACCGGGAATGTCCCCCGAGCCGCATAAAAAAAATGTGGCAATAGGCATTGATTTGGGTACAACTAATTCTTTGGTAGCTACTGTAAAAAGTGGGACAGCTACTATACTAGGTAACCAAGGACATGATGGATTAGTACCCTCTGTTGTATATTATAAAGATGGTAATATACTAGTTGGAGAGGAAGCGTTAAAGAATAGAGTTATTGATCCAGCAAATACTATTTTATCCATAAAGCGTTTTATGGGGCATAATTTTAGTGACTTAGATAAATCTTTGGCTTCTCCATATAAATTTGTAAATAAAGACGGAATTATTGAAATTGAGACTAGTAATGGAGTTAAAAACCCAATTCAAATTTCAAGTGATATTTTACAATATTTGAAACAAATTGCTATTGAAAATATGGGGGAATCTCCAGCGGGTGCAGTTATTACTGTTCCAGCATATTTCAATGAATCTCAGCGTCAAGCAACTAAGCATGCTGCACAACTTGCTGGTTTAAATGTACTTCGTTTATTAAATGAACCAACAGCTGCAGCAATTGCTTACGGGCTAGATACTAAGAACCAAGGGACTTTTCTAGTATATGATTTAGGTGGTGGTACACTAGATGTATCAATATTAAAATTACATTCTGGAGTATTTGAAGTACTAGCAGTTAATGGAGATACACATTTAGGTGGGGATGATTTTGATCATTTATTATATTGTTATATTTTAGAGAAATCAAATTTAAGTCATTTGACAGATGAGGACATCGCCCATCTTTTAAATACAGCAAAACAGGTTAAAGAAGATTTAACTTTAAAAGAAAAGGTTAGTTTTAGTATTGTATTATCAGCTCAGAGGTTAGTAAATTTATTAATTACTCGTGAGGAATTTGGTAGGGTTACACGTGGTTTAGTTAATAAAGCAATCCTTCCAGTAAAAAAAGCATTACGCGATGCAAAACTAGATATTACTGAAATTAATGAAGTAGTGCTTGTTGGCGGGTCAACAAGAATGTTAAATATTCGACTTGAATTATCCAATATGTTTAAACGAGAGCTACTAACTAATATTGATCCAGATAAAGTGGTTGCAATTGGTGCTGCGATTCAAGCTGATGTCTTAATTGGTAATCGTAAAGATGATTGGTTATTATTAGATGTAACACCGTTATCTTTGGGTCTTGAAACTGTTGGTAGTATAGTTGAGAAAATTATTCCACGAAATTCTACAATTCCCGTTACCCGTGCTCAAACATTTACCACTTATAAAGATGGACAAACAGCAATGTCAATTCACGTAGTACAAGGGGAGCGTGAGTTAGTTTCAGATTGCAGAAGCTTGGCTAAATTTAGTTTGCGTGGTATTCCACCCATGGTTGCTGGTAATGCAAGAATACAAGTGGTTTTTCAGATTGATGCTGATGGCTTACTATCTGTTTCAGCTATAGAAGAATCAACAGGTATTGCTAGCTCAATTGAGGTACAGCCGAGCTTTGGTTTAACTCCAGATGAAATCTCAAGTATGTTAAGTTCTTCAATTGATTTTGCTCAGTCTGATATATTAGCTAGGCAATTATCTGAAGCTGTTATTGATGCAACAGCATTAATTAATTCAGTTGAAAGCGCAATTGTTGATGACAGAGATTTAATAACTGATAATGAACTAATAGAAATTAAATATTTGGTAGATTCTTTAAATATTAAATTTGTACAAAATGAAGCAGTTGAAATTAAAACTAGTGCAATAAAAGACTTAAGTGATAAACTTAATAAAGCGACACAAGGTTTTGCGAATAAACGTATGGATCGAGCGATTAAGCATGGCTTGTCAGGTCGTTCTATAGATACTCTTTAATTACTTATCGTCTTTGAAGTGGCTACTCACTTGCATCAATTCGTGGCTCACATTTTTTAACAACTTATGTATATCTAATACACTGAGTTGCTAAAAATATAGTCATAATTGCTCATCTGAGTAGTTAAATTCCATTATTACTAAATAGTGATTTTTTGAATCTAAATACTTCAAGTATCTTTTATCTTATAATAAGTCTGGTGATTTTATGAAAACAAGTATTATATTAGCAACCTATAATTGGGATAAAGCTTTAGATATAATATTATATAATTTGAGCAAACAACTTAAAAAAAAGTCTGATATAGAGATTATTATTGCTGATGATGGTTCTAATTCTGCTACAGATGAAATAATCAAAAAATATCAAATGAAATTTGAATGTATAAAGCATGTTTGGCACGAAGATATTGGGTTTCGTAAAGCTAGTATTTTAAATAAAGCCGCTGCTTTATCTACAGGAGATTATTTAATTTTCTTGGATGGAGATTGTATTCCATTTACTGATTATATTTCTGAGCATATAGATCTTGCTGAAAATAAATATTTTGTAGCTGGGAATCGGGTATTATTATCTCGTAAGTTTACACAAGAAGTATTAAATCAACCACAAATCATTAATAATGTAGTAAAGTGGCGTTTATTTCATTGGCTATTTGCTAAGTTTAAAAAAAATGTAAATAAAATATCCCCACGGTTAAAGATTAAAAATGGCAAATGGCGTTATTGGCGGAGTCAAAACTGGAAATATCCTAAGGGATGCAATTTTGCACTTTGGCGCAGTGATTTTATGGCAGTAAATGGCTTTGATGAAGAATTTTCTGGTTGGGGTCATGAAGATGCTGATCTGTTTATTAGATTACTACATTCTGGGGTGAAAATAAAAGATGGTAGGTTTTCAGTTCCAGTATTACATTTATGGCATAAAGAATCAGAGCGCTCACGCGAAAAATCAAATAAAGATAAGCTTTTGCAGCGAGTGGATGATGTGAGTTTTATACAAGCACAGTCTGGAATTAGCCAATATCTATCTAAATAAGGAATATGTAGTGTCACTACCAAGAATAAAAAAATTAGATGACCAGCTAGTTAATAGAATAGCTGCTGGAGAGGTAGTAGAGCGCCCAGCTTCTGCATTGAAGGAGTTATTGGAAAATAGTATTGATGCATCATCAGATAAGATAATTGTAGAATTAAGTGAAGGCGGCATTAGGCAAATAAAAGTTATTGATAATGGGGTTGGAATTCATAAAGATGATATTCCACTTGCAATTGATAGACATGCAACAAGTAAGCTTATACACGAGGATGATTTATACAAAATTACTACTTTAGGTTTTAGAGGTGAGGGCTTAGCTTCAATTGCTTCAGTTTCTGATTTTAGTTTATCTAGTAAAACCAATATAGATCAACATGGCACTAAAATTATAAGTAATTATGGTGTTATTTCTAATACATCACCTACAGCTTCAAATACAGGAACAATTATTGAGATTAATAATTTATATCATAATATTCCTGCAAGAAAAAAATTTCTTAAATCGGATACTACAGAATACGGGCATTGTAGGAGTGTATTTGAGCGTATAGCCTTATCTAATCCACAAATTGGTTTTGAACTCAAACACAATGGTAAGTTAATTTATGAATTACCACAGCAAGTGTTATTGGAGCGGATAAAAGCCTTATTTGGTGAAGAATACCTTAAGCATTACTTTGAGATAATAGAAATGCAGATAAATAACCTGGTTATATCTGGTTATGTATACCACCCTAGCTATATTGCATCGAGTAAAAATGTACAACAGTTTTATGTAAATGGCAGGTTTGTGAGGGATAAGGTTATTCAGAATGCTGTAAAACAGGGTTTTAGTGGTGTTTTACATAACGAGCATGCTCCGCAGTATGTATTATTTCTACAAATATCTCCAGAAGATGTTGATGTGAATGTTCATCCTACAAAAAGTGAAGTACGGTTTAAAGATACAGGGCAGATACATGGGTTTATTTCTCATGCAATACGCAAAGTTTTATCAAGAAATTTATCATCTACATCATTAGAACATAGCTCTGATAATTCATTGATAGAAACTATATCGCAGAATACTTCAGAAAGATCCCACAATTCAGATTATACTCCTACCAATTCTTTTGGCTCAGTTAGTAAGAGTGGTAATAGCTCTTATGTCCGTGATTTTAATTATAAAGCAGAAGATAATAGCAAATTTGTTAAGGATTGGTTACCACAAACAATCAGCTCTAATAGTGCTATGGTTAGGCAAGATACAGCACCAGAGTTATTTGCTGAACTGACTGATTGTAGTCAAGTTATTAATGCAACTGCTCCTACTTTAGGTTTTGCTATTGCACAATTAAATGGGGTTTATATATTAGCCCAAACTCGTGATGGACTTATTGTGGTTGATATGCATGCAGCGCATGAGAGAATAGTTTTAGAGAAATTAAAGTCTCAAGTAGCCAATAACGTAATAGCGGTGCAAGCGTTATTAATCCCAGTGACTTTTAGTATTGCTGAGGAGCTTATTGATAGTGTTACTTTAAATAAAGCAGATCTTAATACTTTAGGTTTTGAAATTGATGTTATTCATAATAATAATGTAGTAGTTAGAGCTATTCCTTCACTTCTTGATCATGATAATATTGAAAAACTAGTTATTGGTACCTTAACTGAGATAAGCAAATATGGCAATAGTAATATAATTAGCAATCATTACGAGGAAGTATTATCTACTATGGCGTGTCATAGCGCAGTACGAGCAAATCATCAGCTTTCATTGGAGGAAATGAATGCAATTCTCCGAGAAATGGAAACTACAAGTAGAGCTAACTATTGTAATCATGGACGTCCCACCTGGTTTAAACTATCAATGAACGAATTAGATAATATGTTTATGCGCGGAAAGTAACGCTGTAATTTTTCAAAAATACAGATATTTTCGCACATGAGGCCTACAATTGTTATCATCGAACAATAAAATATAATTAATAAAGGTAAAAAATGGTTGATAAGTATAAACTCCAACAGCAAGACATTCAAAGTATGAATTTAAATACAACAACATTAGATAAATTGCGTCAATTACTACCTGAGGTATTTACTGAAAATCATACAGGTAATTTACATATAGATATTGAAAAGTTAAAGGTTGCTTTAGGTGGTGCAGTTGATGTTGAAGAAGATAATCAAACTCGTTACAGCTTCTTGTGGTGTGGTAAGAAACAGGCACAGTTAGAAGCAAATAAGCCAACTACTGCTACATTACGCCCATGTGTTGCTGAAAGTAAAAAACTAATGAGGTGGTAATATGAGTGATGTTCAACAAAATGCTTTAGAGCTATTGCTTACACAAATTGATGCTAAAAAACAAGTTTTAGATAGCTTAAGACCATTAAGTACTCAACAAGTGGCGCGTATTAAACGTATTTATGATGTTGATTTAACCTTTAATTCAAATGCAATTGAAGGCTCAACCATGACATTTAATGAGACTAAGCTGGTGTTAAACGAAGGCTTAACTATTGGTGGTAAGAAATTAAATGAACATTTAGAAATTATTAACCATAAAGAAGCAATCGATTTTATTGAAGAGATTAGTGTTAATCACGGTGTAACTCTTCGTGATATTAAAGACATACATTTTTTAATTCTTAAAGGAATTGATGCTAAATATGCTGGGGTATTTCGTGATAAACCAGTTGGGGTTAGAATGTCTGATGGAGATATTTATCATTTTACTGAACCATTATTAATTAATGATGCTATGAATGATTTTATTCAAGAATTAGCAAAAAATACACAACATTGTATTATTAAGGCAGCAAAAGCTCATTTTGATTTTGTTACCATTCATTCATTTATTGATGGTAATGGGCGTACTGCTAGATTATTAATGAACTTAATTTTATTACAATATGGGTATCCGCCAGCAATCATTAGAGTTAAAAATAGAGCTGACTATATTTTAGCCTTAGAAAAAGCTCAGAACAATCATGATTTACAAAGTTTTTATATGGTTATAGCTACCGCTGTTAAAGAAAGTATTGAAGATTATTTGGTTTTATTAGATATGGAAGTAATTTAGAAGTGCAAATCTAGAAAGTTAAATAACTAAATTAGCATTTTTAAAGAATAATCGTATATTTTTGAAAAACTATCTTAATTTATACCCAACAAACTGATGGCAAAAACCGACTAGATAATACCAATTGTGATAGTAATGTTCACTAAGCCTATATATGCTACAATTAGTGTTCGCAAACCTCAGGGTAAAGGCATCATTATTTTATAATCAATGCTATAATATTTTGTGGATTAGCCCAATATTTGAGCATTTTTCTACGCATGGATCATGGTAAAAGCATCTTAATCAGCTGGTGTTGCATTTTCCCCGACAAGTTATCATTCCCAACATAAATATTTTGCTCTAAAAATGTGAATTAGAAATCCAAAATGTTTCAAAGTGCATGCATTCCGTGTCAAGCACGGAATGCCAACTGTTGATTTTACGATAATTTTTGATGAGCTTACCCCGCGCAAACCCTATCCTTGTTGACATTGTATCAATTAATATGCTAATATGGGCTCTTAATGCTCTGTAAACATAAGCCTTAGTTATTAAATCTTGTTTAGTTAGATGTGGTTAGCAGATGTCAAAAAATTTATATAGGATACTTATAACATTAATAATAGTAATATTTATTATTATTTTATTTAAGTATTTTCATTTACGAGCTTATTTAGGTATTGCTGGTTTTAATCGCTATAGTGGTCAAATCCTACAAATCCATAGTCAACATCCATATACTTTTGTGGTTGCTTATTTTATAGTTTATGTTTTGCTAATTATATGTTGTGCTCCAGGTACTGTTGCTTTGGATATTTTAGCTGGGTTTTTATTTGGCGTATTTTGGGGGACGGCTTTAATTGTAATTAGTTATCTAGTTGGTGTTTGTTGTAATTTTATTGTTGTGCATTATTTATTGCATGATTTTTTTCTTAAGCGCTTTAAGAAATTTAAAATTGCCATATCTGGGAATAATAAAAGAGAATTATTTTTAAATCTTACTAGCTTGCGTTTAATTCCAATAATTCCGTTTTGGGTTCTTAGTATTATTGCATCTATTTTGAAGGTGGAGTTTAAATTATTTATAACTTCGGCATTCATTGGGATTTTACCAATTGCAGTAATCTATGCTCTTATAGGTGATGGTACTCGCAATGCTATTTTATCGCATGGACAATTAACTGTAGGGGTGCTTTTTAACCCAGAAATTTGGCTGCCTTTAATAGCACTATCCTTAATTATGGTATCACCTAATATATTTAAATATATTCGTCGAATTACAAAAAAGTGATTACGATATGCCATTTAAATCATATTCATACAACTACTAAGTTTTTTCAATAAATTTTGATTTAGCGTATTATTTAATCTAACTCCAGTTCCTATATGAATCTCCTGTACGCCAGTTTCTTTAATAATTGTTGGTGCGTTTTCTAATGTGATTCCACTAGCTGCAATTATTTGTGCGTTTGTATGATTGCGGCTCATGGTTACCATTTTATGAATATTATCAATGCCTTCTATTGCTATTTTTGCTCCTCCGGAAGTTAGCACCCAATCAACTTGGGTAATAGCTAATAATTGCTTATAGGAAGAAATTATATTCGTTGCAACATCAATAGCTCGATGAAATGTTAGCTTCAAATGTCCTTTATTGGCAATAACTATCTCAAGCGCTGTCATATCAATATTACCAAATCGATCTAGTGCTCCAAAAACTATACCATTAGCTTTGGTGTACAAACGGATAAATTCTAGCTCCTGTAGCATATTATCCATATCATATTTAGAATAAATAAATTTTTCAGAACTATTATTGCGAAGCATTATATTTACTGGAATATCAACACTTTCACATACTTCTTTGGTAATATTTAAAACAGGCGAAAGTCCACCAAATGCAAATGAATTTATGAGCTCTAGTCTATTGCTACCAAATGATTGTGCTAGTTTAGCTTCTTCAGAGTTAGTTACAATAATTTCAGTAATCATGTGTTTTTATTACCATTAGTCTTTGTTTTCATGATTGTTTTTTTCATTCCCAAGCGCCTGTTTAAAATTACGCACAGCTTCTCCTAGATCTTTACCAATCCATTTTAATTTGCGTGTACCAAAGATCAATAAGATAATTAGTAAAACTAATAGCCAGTGCCAGATACTAAAGCTTCCCATAATAATACTCCTTTATTTATTACCAAGTAGGTGTAGATGTAAATGAAAAACTTCTTGTCCACCTTTTACCCCAGTATTTATATTTATTTTATATCCAAGAAGGCCAGCTTCTTGAGCAATCATATTTGTTTTTAACATGATTTTTCCCATAAGTTCAGTATGTTTGCTTTCTAAATGCAACATTGATTCTATATGAACTTTAGGTATAATTAAGTAATGTATATCTGCTTTAGGATGAATATCATTAAAAACAATTATATCATTATCCTCGTACACTATTTTTGCAGCAATAGATTTATCAATTATTTTACAAAAAATGCAGTTGCTCATCATGTCTCCATATATTAACAATTAAATTAGTGTATAATTATGCAATGATTATAAATCACTTTTGCCCTAGGTATGTAAAATTTTATTGCACTAATTATTGAGAAAGCTTGGTTCATGTTGGGAAAAATCTTAAGATTAAAGATGCGTTTAGGTATTATTATAGTTGTATGTTTAATATTATTTCAGTTAATAACCTCATATCTTTTTGGATTTAAGGCAGAAGAGCAGCTTAATAATCAGTTTAAACAAATGACTAGTTCTCCATTTATTAGAGTAGTAAATTATAATTATCATCGGGGAGTTTTTAGTTCAGATGAAGTGGTTGAACTAGCGTTAAATAATAAAACAATAGGGAACCTTCTAAAAATTATACCAAATCTAGACGAATCTGCTGCATTAAGTCAAACTTATTCTATCAAATATACTACGCATATTCAGCATGGAATATTTTCAGGTATTTTAGATGGTTATTTTTTACCAACTATTGCTGTTGCTAAAACAAAAATTGAATACCCAAGCCCAGTGGAAAAAGTCTTAAATAAGTTTTTTGCCAATAAGCCTCCAATAACAATTAATAATATTATTTATTTAAATAAAACGGGTAAAGTAGAAGTCAGATCTCCTAAGTTTAATTATGAGGAAGCTCTTTCTGGGGTTAGTATTTTATGGGGCGGTATGCATCTAAATGTTAATTATAGCAATGGATTTGATAAGTTTGAAAACACCTTGAGTATTCCGCAGTTTAATTTAGTTGCACCCTCTAAGGGCGATATCGCTATAAGTGAAATAAGCTATGCCTCAGTTTTGGAATATAGCAAAAATAAAATAAAAATTGGTAATACAAAATTAAATATAGGTGGTTTAAAGGTTACTTTATCGGATAAAACTAGTTTGAATTTTAAAGCAGGTGATTTATTGAGTAATTTAACTGGTATTGCTGCAACAGAGTTTTTAAATGAATTAGATATTCTTAATCCTAAAGATATTTCTTTTAGAAAGCTTTCTTACGCTTCTGTAAGTAGTGATGTTGGGGGGTATTTTGGTGCTGGAGCAAAGATTAATTTAGAGTCTTTTATAACTGAAAGTAAAGTATATGGACCATTAAATGTAGATGTTTCGGTACATCATATATTATCTAAAAATTTTAGTAGTATGATAGATGAAGTTAGTAACTTATCTGCTCAAACTGACCTTAATAAAGAAAAATCACAGCAATTGCTAATGAGTATTTTAAAGAAAAATTTTGGGCCAATTCTGGTAAATCAGCCTGATATAAGGCTAAATAAATTTGAATTAAATACACCAAATGGATTAATAGAGTTATCTGGGGCTCTTACAACAAGTAAATTTCTGCTAAGTGATATGAATAATCAAAGTGCGTTTCTATCAAAATTAGATGGAAATATTTCCTTTAGTGTGCCTAAAAATGTATTATCATATTTATTTATGGTGCAAATGCGTTATTTTTTAAGTGCGGGTAATGCAGAAATAGATGAACAAAGTTCTGCTGCATTAAAAAAAGTGGTTAATATTTTATTAGATAACCAGTTAGTTACATGGAAGAAAAAGGGTTACCTTAAAGAAACTCATGGGATTGTGAAAAGTAGTTTATTCTATAAAAGTGGCAAACTCTCGCTACAGCCAAATTAAGTATCATGTTTATGAGTTGATTTTACCAGCTTGCTTGCCTTTAATAAACCTTTTATTGAAGTAGTTAAATCTGGTATAATAGCACCTAAATTTATATATAAATTAGATAGGAAGGTTTTTTGTAATATGATTAAAAAATTTAAATCCTCTCTGCGCATAGCTTTTTTAAGCGGTCTTGCATTACTTATGGTTAGTTGTAAGGCTGTTGTTCTAGATCCTAAAGGAGTTATTGCATCAGACGAGAGGACATTAATTTTTACTGCTGTTGGGCTTATGTTAATAGTTGTAATTCCTGTATTTATAATGACATTTATGTTTGCTTGGAAGTATAGAGCATCTAATTCACAAGCAACGTATGATCCACATTGGACTCATAGTACTTTATTAGAGGTTGTGGTGTGGAGTGTTTCTGGTATTATAGTTGCAATACTTGCAACTATAACTTGGATTAGTTCGCATAGGTTAGATCCCTATAAACCATTAGATGTTATTACAAAACCAGTTAACATACAGGTTATAGCATTAGATTGGAAATGGTTATTTATTTATCCTGAAGAAAATATCGCTACAATTAACTATATCAAACTTCCAGTTAATGTTCCTATTAACTTTAAAATTACATCAGATGCTCCAATGAATTCCTTTTGGATTCCACAGTTAGGTGGGCAGATTTATGCTATGACAGGAATGCAAACTCAACTGCATTTAATGGCAACGAATGTTGGGCAATATGGCGGAGGTTCTGCAAATTTTAGTGGTGCAGGGTTTTCGGGGATGAGGTTTGTTGCAAGTGTTGGCTCACAAGAAGATTTTGAGCAATGGGTCAGTGAAGTTCGACAATCAGCAAATACATTAAATGATGGTGAATACATTCAAATTGAGAAACCAAGTGAGAATACCCCAGTAACATATTACTCATCAGTAAGGCCTGGCTTGTATCATGATGTTATACTAAAGTTTATGATGCCAAATGCCAATCTACCAAGTAGGTTTTAATTTTTGAAATCACGATATGTATAATATAAACTTAATTATTAGGGAATTAAAATGTTTGGAAAATTAACTCTGGATGCCTTTCCTCATGAGCCAATTATTATTGGCGCTGCGATTTTTATGGCACTTTCTGCTCTTTCAATCGTCGGGGTATTATTTTACTTTAAAAAATGGAAATGGTTATGGACAGATTGGATTACATCTGTAGACCATAAAAAAATTGGAATTATGTACATAATTCTTGCTTTTATTATGTTATTTAGAGGATTTACTGATGCTGTTATGATGCGTTCGCATCTTGCTTTATCAGTGGGTAGCTCTCATGGGTATTTGCCGCCTGAACATTATGATCAGGTCTTTACTGCACATGGTGTAATCATGATATTTTTTATGGCTATGCCTTTTATGTTTGGTTTATTAAATCTAATTGTGCCATTACAAATTGGGGCAAGAGATGTTGCTTTCCCTTTTTTAAATTCATTTAGTTTCTGGTTAACTGCTGTGGGTATGGTGCTTGTAAATATGTCATTGGTATTAGGAGAGTTTGCAGCTACAGGGTGGTTAGCATATCCCCCATTGTCAGAACTAGCTTACAGCCCAGGTGTTGGGGTAGATTATTATATTTGGAGTTTACAAATATCTGGTTTGGGGACACTATTATCGGGTATAAACTTCTTTATTACTATTCTAAAAATGCGTTGTCCTGGTATGAATTTAATGAGAATGCCAATTTTTACTTGGACTGCATTATGTAGCATGATTTTGGTTATTATTGCCTTTCCTGTATTAACTGTAACCTTAGCTATGCTTGGCTTAGATCGTTATCTAGACATGCATTTCTTTACCACTAGTTTTGGTGGTAACCAAATGATGTATGTAAACTTAATTTGGGCATGGGGTCATCCTGAGGTATATATTTTAATCCTGCCAGCATTTGGGATTTTCTCAGAAGTGGTTGCAACATTTTCCAAGAAGCGTATATTTGGTTATGTAACAATGGTGTGGGCAACAGCTATAATCACCGTACTATCTTTTATTGTATGGTTGCATCATTTCTTCACTATGGGTGCTGGGGCAAACGTAAATGCTTTTTTTGGCATAGCTACAATGATTATATCTATACCAACTGGAGTTAAGGTATTTAATTGGTTATTTACAATGTATCGTGGGCGGATAACTTTTTCAGTTCCGATGCTATGGACAATAGGGTTTTTAATTACCTTTACTGTAGGTGGTATGACCGGTGTATTAATGTCAATACCTGGTGCTGACTTCCAGTTACATAATAGCTTATTCCTAGTAGCTCATTTCCATAATACAATTATTGGTGGAGTTGCTTTTGGCTATTTTGCAGGATTTACATACTGGTTTCCAAAGGCTTTTGGGTTTAAGCTTAATGAGCGCCTAGGTAAATGTGCCTTCTGGTGTTGGTTAGTTGGTTTTTATGTTGCTTTCATTCCACTTTATGCGCTTGGTTTAATGGGAATGACTAGACGATTAAACCATTATGATGCGGCACCAGGATGGCACCCCCTACTAATTGTTGCTGCAATTGGTACTGCCATTGTTGCAATTGGTATTTTATTCCAGTTTGCCCAAATCGCATATAGCATTCTTAAAAAAGAATCATCGCAGGATACAACTGGCGATCCTTGGGATGGTAGAACCCTTGAGTGGTCTATATCTTCACCGCCACCATTTTATAATTTTGCGATTACTCCTCATGCAGACGATATAGATGCATTTTGGGATCAAAAAATTAATAATAAAATATCAAAAGAAAAGCCACACTATGAAGACATTCATATGCCAAGAAATACTGGTATGGGATTTATAATAGCTTTTACTATATTTATCATTGGTTTTGCTTTGATTTGGCATATTAATTGGTTGGCTATTTTTGGTTTAGTTGCAACTATTGTCTGCGTAATTAAAAGATCATTTGATTATGATACTGACTATTACGTAAAAGCGGCAGAAGTAGAAAAAATAGAATCAGAATTTTCAAGTAGGAAAAAATGATGTTAACAGAAACTTTAACAAATAATCATAATGAACATGAGGAACATCATGACGGTAGTACTAACTCAGTTTTTGGGTTTTGGATATATATTTTAAGTGATTGTGTTTTATTTGCAACTTTATTTGCAGGATACACAGTACTACACAATAATATTTATGGTGGTCCTAGTGCTAAAGAGTTATTTAGTATGCCATTTGTTTTAACCGAAACCTTCATACTACTAACTAGTAGTTTTACTTATGGTTTAGCCATGCTTGCCTCACATAAAAAAAATAAATCCCAAGTATTGCTTTGGTTATTTATTACTTTTTTGTTAGGGTTGTCATTTGTTGGCATGGAAATTCATGAGTTTTCTACCTTAATAGAAGAGGGTAACTCTTTTAGCCGAAGTGCTTTTTTATCTTCATTTTTTACTTTAGTTGGTACACATGGCTTACATGTTACTTCAGGTTTAATTTGGATGGTGTCTTTAATGGCTCAAGTTATGAAGCATGGTGTTATTACAAAAACCCAGACTAAACTTGCTTGTCTAAGTTTATTTTGGCATTTTTTAGATATTGTTTGGATTTTTGTATTTACTATTGTATATTTAATGGGAGCAATATAATATGAGTAATGCAACTGATACACAATATGGCGGTAGTGCTCATGGAACTACAAAATCATATATTATTGGGTTTATATTATCAATTATACTAACAGTAATTCCTTATTATCTTGTGGTAAATCATATATTAGCTAGTGAAATGTCTTATATTGTAATTTCTGTTTTTGCAATTTTACAGTTATTAGTTCAATTGGTGTTCTTCTTACACCTAGGTGGAGAATCAAAGCCACATTGGAACCTCATTGCTTTTGTTTTTACATTGTTTATTATTGGAATTCTAGTTACGGGTTCTTTATGGATTATGTATAATTTGAATTACAATATGGTAGAACGCTAGTAACTACTTATCTGCATGAATTATTGCTAGATTTTTTTAGCTTCTTATGTGCATATGCTCACATGAGACCACGAGTGGGATAGCCAAAAAATCTGCTCACAATTGCGCATCTAAGAAGTTGGGTTGCTATTTTAGTTCTTATATAGATTTCTCAATAGGAAAGCCTCACTTTAAAAGTGAGGTTTCCTAATATTTTATAGTATCAAGGATAATATACATTTTGATAAAAAACTTTTATTCACTTACCAAGCCAGGCATTGTTTATGGTAATTTAGTAACAGCTATTGGTGGGTTTTTTTTAGGATCTCGTGGTGTTGTTATAAACTATTTCACCCTATTAGCAACGTTATTAGGAATTGCATTAATTATCGCATGTGGGTGCGTATTTAATAATTATATTGATCGTGATATTGATGGTTTAATGAAACGCACACAAAATAGGGTATTAGTAAAGGAATTAATTTCTGGTAAAACTGCTATTATATATGCAGTTATTTTAGGTGCGTTAGGTTTAATATTGTTATTATGGCAGACTAATTTATTAACTGTGTCAGTTGCACTAGTTGGATTATTTGTATATGTGGTTTTATATAGCCTTTTGTTTAAACGTAATTCAATACATGGCACTATAATTGGTAGCATTTCTGGTGCTGTTCCAGTACTTGTTGGATATTGTGCAGTAACAAATCAATTTGACATTGGGGCAACTTTACTATTTTTGATCTTAGCTATTTGGCAAATGCCGCATTCATACGCTATAGGAATATGTTTATTAGATGATTACTCGATTGCAAAAATTCAAATATTACCAGTAAAAAAAGGGATTTATTATACTAAAGTTAGCATGTTGTTTTATGTTATAATGTTTCTCATTGTTGCTTTAATGCTTACTTTATTTGGTTATACTGGTATTTCCTATTTAATTGTTATGGGATTAGTTGGGTTTATATGGGTAGCTCTTTGTGCTAGTGGATTTAGGGCAAGTAATAATAAAACTTGGGCAAGGAAGATGTTTATATGTTCAATTCTTATAATCGTTATATTTTCAGTTATGATTGCTGTTTCAGCGCGTGCACCTATATAAAAATATTGTTATTAATCATGTGTGGGTAGTGTTGTATTTATGAAATCTTCTAATAAAATTCTTTGGACTATATTTCTTACTATTTTTATTGATATGTTTGGAATTGGTATTTTAATACCTATATTTCCGTTATTGATAATTCCGCATTCTATTTTTAAAGTTACTCCTGATTCGTGGACTACAGCCCAGGGGTTCATTATGGCTGGTTGGTTAATGTCAGCATTTCCTCTAGCTCAGTTTTTGTGTACTCCAATACTTGGGCAATTGGCAGATAGGTATGGTAGAAAAAAAGTTTTAGCTTTTTCTATAGGTGGTACTGCGATTTCTTATGCTTTATTTGCATTAGGTATTTATACTAAGAGTATCCCATTATTATTTTTCGCCAGAATTTTAGATGGCATTTCAGGTGGCAATATTTCGGTAGCTCAAGCTGTAATAGGTGATGTAAGCAATGCTAAAAATCGGGCTAAAAATTTTGGTTTAGTTGGAGTATCTATTGGAATTGGATTTATTTTAGGTCCATTTATTGGGGGTAAATTGTCTGATCCTGCAGTAATTAGCTGGTTTGATGCAGCTACTCCATTTTGGTTTGCAGCATTTTTAAGTATAATAAATGTGGTTTTAGTATTAACTATACTACCTGAGACTTTACAAGAAAAAAGCACTAAAGAGATAGATATGATCCGTCCAATTCACAATATGCTAAAAATATTAAAACATAAACAGCTATTAATTGTAATTCTTTCAAATTTTCTATTTAATGCGGGATTTACTTTTTTTACTACTTTTTGGGGTATTACTTTAGCATATCAATTTAATTTTACTCAAAGTGGAATTGGAGACTTTTATGGTTATATTGGCATTATGATTGTATTAGCTCAAGGTGGTGTGGTTAGGCATATTTCTGGTAAGGTTCTTGATTATAAGGTTTTAAATTATTCCATTATTTTAACTGGAGTTTGTTTATTGGGATTTTATTTTATTAGTAAACCTCACGTAACTTGGATTTATTATATAACTCCACTTTTGGCTATTTTTATGGCATTAAGTAGAGCTTTTAATATGGCGTTATTATCTAGAGTTTCCACCAATAGTAACCGTGGAGAAATCATGGGAATAAATTCTAGTGCTACTGCTTTAGCGCAGGCTATTCCTGGCGTATTAGCTGGTTATATAGCAACCCATCATATTACTTTAACCATTTTGGTTGGTGCTTTTACCACTATTTGTGGCGGGTTATTATTTCGCTTCTTTTATAAAGATAAGGTCTAATATATGTTACCGCAAAAATTTATTATTCTGGATTTTGACAGTACTTTTATTCAAGTTGAAGCATTTGATGAGCTGGGTAAAATTTCTTTAGTTAATAATCCAAATAAAGAACAATTAGTAAAACAAATTGAAGATATTACTAATCAAGGTATGAACGGCGAGTTATCTATTACTACTAGCCTGATGGAGCGTATTAAACTCTTACAAGCTAAAAAGTCTCACCTTTATGTATTAATTAAAGAGCTGCAGAATAAAATCACGCCTTCAATTAAACACAACGCTAATTTTTTTAAACAATTTGCGGATAATGTTTTTATTGTATCTAGTGGATTTAAAGAATATGTTTTACCAATTGTAGCATCTTTAGGGATTAGAGAGAGTCATGTTTTTGCCAATACATTTATTTATGATAAAAATGACAATATTATTGGTTTAGATGAGTCAAATTTATTATGTAAAAATAAGGGTAAAGTGGAGGTTGTTAGAAACCTTAATTTATCTGGAGATATTTATGTAATTGGCGATGGGTATACTGATTATGAGATTAGTGAAGCATTATCAAAAACCAAGTTTTATGCTTTTACTGAGAATATAACTCGTAAATTAGTAGTAGATAAAGCAGATTATATTATACCAAATTTTGATGAATTTTTGTATCAAAATGATTTACCTATGAGTATTTCGTATCCGAAGAATAGAATTAAAATTTTACTTTTAGAAAATATTCACCCTGTTGCTTACGCTTTATTAAAAGATGAAGGGTACACCATTGAGTCGCTAAAAAGTGGTATGAATGAAGATGAATTATGTGAGAAGATTAAAGATATTTCAGTTTTAGGGATTAGATCAAAGACTAGCGTTTCAAAAAAAGTACTAGATAATGCTCATAAATTAATGGCAATTGGTGCGTTTTGTATTGGTACTAACCAGATTGCACTTGATGAAGCAACAAAGCACGGAATAAGCGTTTTTAACGCACCTTATAGTAATACAAGAAGTGTAGTTGAGCTGGTAATTGGTGAAATTATTATGCTGATGAGAAAAGTTATTGCTAAGAATAATAAGCTTCATCAGGGTATTTGGGATAAATCTGCCGAGAATAGTTATGAGATTCGTGGTAAAAAACTTGGTATCATTGGTTATGGGAATATTGGTTCACAGTTATCGGTATTAGCTGAGTCTTTAGGAATGCATATATACTTTTATGATACGATAGAAAAACTACATTTAGGCAATGCTAAAAAATGCAATACCTTAGATGAATTATTGCAAATATCAGATATAGTAACGGTTCATGTTGATGGCAGATTAGAGAATGAACACTTAATTGGTAAAAAAGAGTTATCTTTAATGCGTGATAATGCTATTTTTATTAATTTGAGTCGTGGACATGTAGTAGATCTGGGTGCTTTGGTCGCAAGTTTAAAATCTGGTAAGTTCTTAGGGGTTGGTATTGATGTGTTTCCCTACGAACCAAAAAACAATCAAGAAGAATTTGTTAATGAATTACGTAGTTTTGAGAATGTAATACTAACTCCGCATATTGGAGGTAGTACAGAAGAGGCTCAATTAAATATTGGAGAATTTGTTGCTCGTAGGATTATAAATTATATTAACATGGGTGATACCACCCAAAGTGTTAATTTACCTAATGTGCAGCTACCTGTATTACAAAATGCTCATAGATTAATTCATTTACATGCTAATGTTCCAGGAATTTTAGCACAAATCAATCAATTATTTGCTAAGCATGATATTAATGTATTGTGGCAATCTTTAAGGACTAATGAGCAGGTAGGTTATATCATAACAGATATTAATAAAACTTTTGATACGGCATTGATTGACCAATTAAGAAGAATAACCCATACAATAAAATTCCGTGTACTATACTAATTTAAAAAGAGTTAACATATGCATTATAAACGTCATATATTTTTTTGTGGCAATAAGAAATCTAATGAGACTGGTTGTGGTTATTTAGGATCTGAAGAAAGCTTTAATTTTACTAAAAAATATCTAAAAGGTTTAGATTTGTGGGGAACTCCCAATTTACGGGCAAGCAAGGCTGGATGTTTAGGGCGTTGTGAGGATGCTCCCGTATGTGTTATTTACCCAGATGGTATTTGGTATACTTATGTAGATCTTGATGATATAAAAGAGATAATTGACTCTCATCTAATAAATGGTAGCATAGTATCCAGACTACAGCTATAATAAAATGGAATTGATCTAACCTAAGTAATAGCATGCTATTGCCATGCCATTACTTACCAATGGTGTGGATTATTCCAAATGTCTTAATAACTCCTCTTTACTCACTGCCGCTGTACCAAGTTTACCAACAACAATACCTGCTGCAATATTTGCTACTTGCACTGCTTGGCTTATATCTATATCATTTGCAAGCATAAGTGCAAGAGTTGCAATTACAGTGTCTCCAGCGCCAGATACATCAAAGACTTCTTGAGCAACTGTGTCATAATTAATCGTATCATTTTTTGTAAAAAGAGTCATGCCTTCTTCGCTACGAGTTACAAGTAGATATTCTAATTTTAAATCATTTTTTAATTTAATGGCATTATTAATTAACTCTTGTTCATTATTCCAATTTCCAGTTGCATCTTTTAGCTCCGTTTTATTGGGTGTTATCATAGTTGCACCAATATATTTAGTATAATCAGAGCCTTTGGGGTCAACCAATACTTGTTTATTATGCTTTTTAGCGATTTCAATCATTTTAGACGTATGTGCTAACCCGCCTTTACCGTAGTCAGAAAGAATAATTACTTCAAACTCTTCAATTATTTTTTCGTAGCTATCTAAAATTTTAAGGAGTATTTCATGCGATGGGATTTTTTCAAAATCAAGGCGTATTAGTTGTTGATTGCGTGCAATAACTCTTAGTTTTACTATAGTATCTATAGATTTGTCTCTTTGTAGTTTAAATTTAACATTATCTTCTACTAGTATTTTTTCAAGATTAGTTGCTGCTTCATCATCACCAACTACTGATAATAAAGTCACATTACCACCAAGACTTGCAATATTACGAGCAACATTAGCTGCACCACCAGGGCGGTCTTCAGTTTCATTGATTCTTGCAATAGGAACTGGTGCTTCTGGGGAAATCCGATTTACTTCCCCAAACCAGTATCGATCAAGCATTACATCACCAACAACTAGAATTTTCTTTTGATTTAGAGATTGTTGAATTTTATCTATAGTTTCTTGCTGTATGTGCATACATTAATTCCTTCAGTTTTTTATATGATTATATAAGTCAAATTGTTTTTGTGCAATAATAAACAAATAAAATAAGCCAGTTAGATGATCCACTTCCATTGAAGGTATTGCGGAGCTTAATTTATTATCAATCAAATTATTATCAATTTCAATTTTATTGATATTAGTAGAGTAGTTTTCAGTCATGCCTCGATATGCGAATTCAGTATTAATTGGGCTAACAACAGAGTCGCGTTTTAAGGTAATTAAAGTTGTTGGGATGTCAGATTTCCAATAATAGACATCTCCCTCACGCATCAGATACTCTAGCTGTGAGTTATGTAGTAGTTTAGTGCTTACTAATGGATATATACTATTTGTCCAGATAGTAAACATATGATTATTATTTGTTTTATATGATGCCGCATTATTGATTTTATTTACAATCAACACATCTAGTAAATTATCAGCTACTGGTATTGATAAATCTTTAGATTCAATAGCAAAAGCCTGCTCTAAGTTTAATTTTTTGTTGTTAAAACTACAGCTGCTATCAAACTGCAGAGTACAACCCATACTAAAAAACTCTGGGTTAAATACATTATTGTAATTTGAGCTTTCTGAATAATATGCATAAGATACTAGAGCATCAGCAGCTAATGGCGCTTTTAATGATCCAGAAATCAAAGAGTTTGATATTGCATATTCAGATTTATTAAAAGTATTATTGTTACTAAACAGATAATTATATATTACGCCAGACAAATTATAAGCTCCAGAGATAGGGGCAACTAGTTTTAAGTCGAAATTAATCTTATCTAATTGAGTTTTAAATTTTGGTTGCTCTTGATAGAGCCTAGAGAACCAAAGAGCATAAGCGCTTCCTTCAGAGTACCCAGTTAGATACAATGGGGTTTTATTCAAATTATTAGGTAGTTTACTTTCATTTGTTAGAAATTTTTTAGCTGCGGTTAATATTGATAAACCATCAATAGCATTGATTTGTGGGTAAAGCACATACGGGTGGACTTGCTTTTTGTTATATCCCATTCCTATATAATCAGGGGTAACTACAATATATCCTTGAGCAGCAAATAATGCAGCTAAAGATCGATTAACTTTATTTTGAGGGTCATAGGTGCTAACGCTACTTTTAGCAAAAAATGTGGGATGAAAAAATAGTACCACACCTTTAATTTTATCTTTAGGCATGTTAGGGTAATATATTCCTCCAGAAACTATCTCACTTTCATTTAATTGTCCAGTTGTGCTATAAGTAATCCTGAATAAGTCAATAGTTTTAATATTGTAAGGATTATTTTTAATTGGGGATTTGTTAAGATCAAAACCTCCAAATTCTTGGGTATTTTTCACATTATTTATATTATCTTCACAGTTACTCAATTGAGAACAAAATATAGCATGATAATTTTTTTCTAGCGATTCTGTATTGTAAGTATATATTAAAGTTGTGCTTTCAAATGTAGTATTTTTAAAATGATGGAGAGTGTATTTATTAATTTTTGCTTGATAATTAGGTTTAATACTACTGCACGCACATATGGAAATAATAGTTATAATAAAAGTTATTACTTTTTTACACACAAAATATACCTTATAGAGTTATTAAAGTTATTATACACAATCCAGCATTTTACCACCTTATGGGGTATTTTTGTTAGCTGTTGTATTCATCGTGAAATTATCTGCTGCAGCGCAGCATAAATATACGTTAAATATCTTAAGCATTATAGGGTATAATTCTATATTATCAATTGTAGCTACTTTCAAATTAGTTTTATAGGAATTTTTTATGTCTCAAGTAAATCCTCATAATGTTGTGATTAGAGTAAGTTTTATTGCTGCTTTAGCTGGCCTTTTGTTTGGTTTGGATGTGGCTTATGTTAATGGAGCATTAAATTTTATAATTAGAGATTTTAATTTGGATGTCTCAGCATCAGGTTATGTTGCTGGGTATCTACTTGCTGGGTCTGCTGTTGGGGCTCTTTTTAGTGGTTGGTTGTCTAGCCGATTTGGTAGAAAGAATGTATTGGTTTTATCTGCATTAATGTTTACTTTTTCTATAACTTTTACTTTATTAGCGCATACTTTCCCTTTATTTCTAGCTGCTCGTTTTGCAACTGGTTTAGGGGTGGGGATAGCATCGTTTGTCGCACCTTTATATTTATCTGAGATTGCACCCTTTAAGATTCGTGGAGCTTTAATTGCTATGTACCAGTTGATGATTACAATTGGAATACTTTTAATGTTTTTATCCAATGCGGCATTAGCGCATACTGGATCATGGAGGATAATGTTATCAGTATTGTTGGTTCCTTCAGTGATTATGTTAATTGGTACCTTGACTCTGCCAGAAAGCCCAAGGTTTATGGCATTAATTAATAAAATGGATATGGCTCGTCAGATTTTGAGTAAGATACGTAGTACTCAAGCTGAGGTGAATTTTGAGATGAATGAGATTAAAGAAACAATTCGTACTAAAGATAGCCGTCTTGCAATATTGTGTAAGGGGTATTTTCTAAAGGTTGTATTGTTGGGTATTTTATTACAATGCTTACAACAATTTGCTGGAATAAATGCATTTATGTACTATTCTGGGAAAATTTTTGAAATGGCAGGGTTTACTAATCCAGCGATTGGAACAATTATTGTGGGATTGGTCAATGTTTTAACTACATTAGTTGCCATTAAATTTGTAGACAAGTTAGGCAGAAAGCCTATCTTATATTTAGGTTTAGGTATTTTAATTATTTCTTGTGCTGTAGTTGGCTATATATTTAATTTACAATCTGCAGGTGTTATATTATCTGAAATGCAACAGTATTTATTAGTAGGGTTTTGTTTATTATTTATTTTTGGTTTTGCAGTTTCTTTAGGTCCTATTGTTTGGATTTTGTGTGCCGAAATTATGCCTTTGGAAATGCGTGATTTAGGAGTAACTATATCAACTATGGCAAACTGGATTTTTAATACAATCATTGGTAGTTATACACTAGTGTGGTTTAATACTATTGGTATAGGGCAAACCTTTTGGATGTTTGGTTTTGCATCTTGCCTAGGGCTTATTTTAATTAAATATTTTACTCCAGAAACTAAGGATGTAAGACTAGAGGAACTAGAGGCAAATTTAAAAGCTGGAGTTGCTTTAAAGAATATTGGATTAAGGGTTAAGTAATGACATTACTTTCAGATGGGTTTACCGTTAATTTAAAGGCTAGAGAGGTCCGTAGTTATAAAATATATACAGGGCAAGGCTTATTAGATACTATAATTACTTGGATTGGTAAGAGTTATTTTGGTAAGCAAATGGTTTTAATTACTGATACGACAGTTGCTAAGTTATATGCTAGAAAACTATTAGAAAGGTTACAAGATATAGGATTCCAGGTTTTAATGTTAGAAGTAAAACCTGGAGAGCGCTCCAAGACTGCAAAAGTCAAGGAGCAATTAGAATTAACAATGCTAGAAAATAGAATAAATCGTTATGCATTATGTATTGCCTTTGGTGGTGGTGTAGTGGGGGATTTGGCTGGATTTATTTCAGCGACCTATATGCGTGGTATTAAATATATACAGATACCAACAACAATGTTATCTATGGTTGATAGTAGTGTTGGTGGCAAAACCGCTATAAATACTAAATTTGGTAAAAATTCAATTGGGGCTTTTTATCAGCCACAAGCGGTATTTATAGATTTCGATTTATTAAATACTTTGCCAAAAAAGCATTTAATTAATGGCTTAGTTGAAGCCATAAAAACTTTTTTAATTCGTAACTATAGAGTTTTTGAGAATGTTGAAGAGGATTTAACGGATATTTTAGCTTTGGAGGAGAATTCTTTAAATTACGTGGTGCAGTTATCTCTTGATATTAAATCCTCGATAGTTGCCGCTGATGAAGAGGAGAAAAACTTACGTATGATCTTAAATTTTGGTCATACTATTGGTCATGCTATTGAGCAAGTGACGCAATATAAAATGTTACATGGTTATGCGGTGGCTTTAGGTATTATGGTTGAAGCACAAATTTCTGTATTGCTTGGTAAGTTATCTGCAGATAGTTTTGAGAGAATTTTAAGCTTATTCTCCAGACTAAAAATAACCCCGAAATTATTACAAAATTTAGATATTAGACAGATTGCTGATGTAGCTATGGGGGATAAAAAAAATAATAATATTGCAGGAATATCTTGTGTTATACTCGATAAAATAGGATCTGTGGCTTTAGATGGAGATTCAGTTGTGTCAACAATCAGTTATTCTACAATTTTAGAAGCATTAAGAATCATCCAAGTTAGAATAGGTTAAATTAAAATAAATGTCATATAAAATTATTAAAAAATTGCCAACTGGAGCAGAGATTATACAGCAGATACCACTTTCCAAGAGTGGTTATGACAATATTAATAGACATAGGCATGAGATTCGTAATATTCTTTCTGGACACGATAGTAGATTATTAATAATTGTTGGTCCATGTTCAGCATGGCCATATGAAGCAGTTTTAGAATATGCAGATAAATTAATTGCGCTGAATGATAAAGTAAAAAACAAACTCAAGCTAGTAATGCGTTCATATATTCAAAAACCTAGAACAGTAAAAGGGTGGATGGGGCCTGCAAATCAGCCAGATCCACTTGCTGCTCCTGATATTGAGCGTGGAATGCATTATGCAAGAGGCCTAATGGTAAAACTAGTAGAAAAAAATCTAGCTATTGCTGATGAGGCCTTATTTACCCATAATTCTCAGGGGTTTTTAGAGCTATTATCATGGGTGGCAATTGGTGCGCGTAGTTCTGAAGATCAAGAGCATAGAATTTTTGCATCCAGTGTGGATTGTCCTGTAGGAATAAAAAACCCAACTAGCGGTTCTATTAGAGTAGGGGTAAATGGAATAATTGCAGCACAGGGAACACACGTTGCTGCATTTGATGGTTATGAGGTAGAAACCAGTGGTAATGATTTTGCACATTTGGTTTTACGTGGAGGCAGCGGTAAGCCAAACTATTCAAAAGAGCATTTAGAAGAGGTTTTACACTATTTAGAAATTAGTAAGGTCAAAAACCCAGCAGTGATTACTGATGTAAGTCATGATAATTGTTTAATTAATGGGGTGAAGGATTATCAAAAACAAGGCGATATAATCCTGGAAGTATTAAGCATTATTAAAGAAAACCCAGATCTAGCTACAATTATGAAAGGCTTTATGTTAGAGAGTTTTATAAAAGAAGGTAGGCAAAATGTACGAGCTGATGGATTGCTTGATATGGGTGGATTATCTATTACAGATGCTTGTTTGGGCTGGGGAAAAACTGAAGAATTATTGCTGCAGATAGCGCAAATACATTCTGTCTAAGCCTGTTGAGGGTATAAGTATGGATAAGTACATTGAAAATCTACGTGGTTTGATTGATAGATTAGATAGTGAGATTATTGAAAAAGTTGCTAAAAGACATGAAATCTCTAAACAAATTGGCGAATATAAACAACAGTACGGTTTAGAAATTTTAGATCAAGATAGAGAAAATAAATTACAAGAATATCACAAAGATTTAAGTATAAAACATAATATTGCACAAAGCTTAGTGTTAGAGATTTTTGATTTAATTATTAAGCAATCAAAAACTCTTCAACAGTAGCTGTTTTATAAGAAAGTAATATATGTCAGGCAACTCATTCGGGACAATATTTAAGTTAGCCACTTGTGGTGAGTCACATGGTGGTGCAGTTGCTGTTACTGTAGATGGTTGCCCATCAGGGTTGGAAATTAACGAATCAGATATACAAAAAGATTTAGACCGACGTAAGCCAGGGCAGAGCTTAATTACTACCCAAAGAAATGAGGCTGATAAAATCCATATTTTATCAGGGGTATTTGAAGGTAAAACAACTGGTACACCGATTCTTATGCTTGCTTATAATCATGATGCTAAAAGTGAGGACTATGCTAAATTAAAAGATGTATTTAGACCATCACATGCGGATTATACGTATTTAATGAAATATGGGGTAAGGGATTACCGAGGTAGCGGTAGAGCTAGTGCTAGGGAAACATTAGCTCGTGTTGCAGCAGGCGCAGTTGCTAAAAAATATCTGAAAGAAAAATTAGGAATAGAAATATTAAGCTATGTTGAACAAGTTGGAGATATCAAATCTGATATTGCAATGAATATAGTTAATCATAATATGATTGATGCTAATATAGTTCGTTGTCCTGATGCAGAAGCTTCTTTAAAAATGATAACCTTAATCGAAAAAGTTAAGTTAAGTGGGGACTCAATTGGTGGGGTCATTCGTTGTATAATACGAAACGTGCCATTGGGTTTAGGGGAACCAGTATTTGACAAATTAAATGCTGATTTAGGCAAAGCTATGCTAAGTATAAATGCAGTTAAGGGATTTGAGATTGGCTCTGGATTTGCTGGGGTTGGGTTACTTGGTAGCGAGCATAATGATCAATTACAATTGGATGCACAACAAAATATTACTACTAAAACAAATTATGCTGGTGGAGTTGTTGGTGGTATTTCTAATGGTGAGGATATCTATTGTCGGATTGCTTTTAAAGCAGTATCAACTATTAGGAAAGCACAACAAACTTTGAATCTTAATAAAGAAGAAATTACCCTTGCTGCAGAAGGACGCCATGACCCATGTGTATTACCTAGAGCCGTGCCTGTTGTAGATGCTATGGCAGCATTAGTTATTATGGATCATTATTTGCGCCAAAACGCGTATAAATTTTCTGAATAACCTGAAGTTTTATAGATTATTATTATTGTGCGATTGGTATTGCTTTTAATCATCCGAATTTATAGCAATTATATATTTGTCATTGTGAGCTATGGGGACACACTAGTGTAACAGCGTGGTGTGGCAATCTCATAAAACATATTTTAATGTGTACCCTATTTTAAGAGATTATTTATAACAGTGTCAAATATTGAGTTACCTGCATTTCATAAAACATCTAATTATACCTTAGATTTACCTGGATCAAAAAGTATTGCCAACCGAGTTTTATTACTAGCAGCAGTGGCAAATGGGGTTAGTTATATCCATAATGTACCTAATGTTGCAGAAGATGTTATGCTTATGCTTAATGCATTGATAAAACTTGGAGTAGAGATTCAAAAAATTAATACAGTAAATGGCTGCTCATCCTATAAAATCATTGGTGTTAGTGGTGATTTTCCAGTAGGCGCAGCAGATATATTCTGCGGAAACTCGGGCACTACCATTAGGTTTTTATGCGCCATGTTATCGGTAATAGGTAATGATGTTACATTAAGTGGTATACCACGGATGCATGAGCGTCCAATTGCTGATTTGGTTGAAGCATTAAAGCAAATTGGATGTCAGATTGATTATATTCTAAATGATGGCTATCCGCCCATAAATATAAAAAAACTCCAATTTAATAATAACGATATAGTTAGAATTAGTGGTAAAACCTCAAGTCAATACTTAACCGCATTACTAATGGCGCTACCGTTATTAAAACAAACTATTACAATAATAATTATGGATGAAATCATTTCTAAGCCATATGTAGATATTACCCTTAGTTTACTTAAGATGTTTGGTTGTGAGATTACCTGTAAAGATAATAGTTATAATATTAAAAATAATATGGTATTAAATACAGTTAACTATACTATTGAGCCAGATGCCAGCTCTGCTAGTTATTTTTTAGCTATTGGTGCATTAAATGGCAGTATGATGGTTAATAATTTGAATGCCAGCTCTTTGCAGGGGGATAAGAATTTTGCTAAAGCCTTATCCTTGATGGGGGCTAAAGTTGGTTATGGCGATGTTAGCATTACAGTTAGCTATGCCCCTTTAACTGGTATTAATATTAATATGGAAGATATGCCTGATGTTGCTATGACATTAGCAGTTGTAGCACTTTTTGCAACAGGGATTACACATATCACTGGAGTTCAGAGTTGGAAAGTAAAAGAAACTGATAGATTGCAAGCAATGCATAATGAGCTGACTAAACTAGGAGCTAAGGTAGATATAACTGATAATAGCATTAAAATCACACCGCCACATAAGATTAATCAGAATATAGCTATTGATACCTATAACGATCACCGTATGGCAATGTGTTTTTCTATTTTACCTTTTGCTGGGGTGCCAGTTACAATTAATGACTATGAATGTGTGGGCAAGACTTTTGCTAATTTTTTTGACATTATCAATAATATGTTAGCATAATAAAACGCTCTTCAATGGTGAAAGAATTGAAAACTGCAACGAGTCGTTGTAGAAACTTTATTGGGCAAAATTAATAAAACAATATAATTTAGGTACAATATTTAATGATACAAATCAATAAAATAAAACTCATTCCTTGGTGTCGTGAGTACGGTTGGCAATTAGTAATAATCATGTTGTTAGGTTCAATAGTAAACTATACTGATCGAGTTAACCTTAGTTTTGTGATTATTCATCTTCAGGATGAGTTTAATTTAAATCATAGCCAAAGCGGATTTTTATTGGCGGCATGGATGTGGCCATATGCTTTTATGAGTATTCCCTCGGGATGGTTAATTGATAAATTTGGCATAAATAAAATCTTTATTTGGTCTGTTATTTTATGGTCTATTGCTACTATACTTAGTGGGGTTTGCTCTAATTATCAGTGGCTTTACTTCTCCAGAGTATGTTTGGGAATTGCTGAGGCTCCATTTTTTATGATTGGTGCTAAAATTTTGCAGCTGTATTTTAAAGATAATAAGCGCGGTTTAGCAGCAAGTGTGATTAATTTAGGTCCAAAAATTGCCAATGGATTATCTCCAATATTAATTACTGTTTTGATTCTTTCTATTGGTTGGAGATGGATGTTTGTATTACTTGGTGTTATTGGGTTTTTAATTGTAGCATTATGGCTTAAAGTCTATAAAAAAGATGATGCACAATACCAAGTTAGTGAGGTAGATACTCTTGTAGATATGAATGCTAGGTTTAGCATTTGGAAACTTATTAATCACAAGACTTCATGGTGGATAAATTTAGGAAATTTTGGTAGTTCTTACGTGTTTTGGTTATATTTTACTTGGTTACCTACTTATCTGATGGATAAGAGAGGTTTAGATTTAAAGGCGGCTGGATTCATAGGTGCATTGCCTTTTATTGCTGGAATAATTGCCGTTCCTATTGGGGGTTATATATCAGATTTATTAGTTAAGCGTTATAATTTTAGTGTTATTAAGGCACGTGTGTTGCCAGCAGTTATTGGTTGTATTATTGCAGGGGTTAGCGTAATTCCAATTAATTACGTTGACAGCTTAGCTCTTGCCGTTATATTGTTTTCTATAAGTACTTTTGCGGTTTCTGCAAGGGTTGGGGTGTTATGGGCATTGGTAAGCGACATTGCTCCTAAAAAAGCGGTTGGTACGTTTGGGGGTATCCAAAATTGTGCTAATTTTATTGGTGGGGCTTTAGCACCTACTATATCTGGATTAGTGCTTCAGTCTACACAGAATTACAATATTGTTTTTGGTATTAGTGGAGTATTAGTAATTTTAGCTGCATTTTGTTATGCAATGATTAGCCAACCGATTTTAAGCATAGAAATTGAATAAATAGGAAAGCAATATCCTATATGTTTGGTTCATATAAATATATTTTGGTTATCCACAATTTTTGTGGGTAATTCATGAATAACTATAAAACAATTTTTCTTGGCTTAAGTGTTAGTGCTTTTGCTTTTATTAACTCGGCTACTCCATATGCTATTATAATTATTTTAGGGTTTGCATACGGGCTCTTATCCTCTATGCAGTTTAGTTGTATGAATATCTTAACCTATGTAGATTTAGATGAGGGTGTTCTAAGCCAAGGCACAAGTATTGCAAGTTCAGTAGAACAGTTATCTATGGGCTTTGGGGTGACATTCTGTGCTATATTATTAAGATTATTTTTATCTTAATATTCATTAAGTATTATCGATACCAAATCTTCTAGCTTTTGTTTTTTAATTATTGTGGTTTTTACTATTTTATCTTCGTTAATTTTTAAGTTGTTAAAAGACGAAGACGGTAGTATTGTAAATGGTAATCGAGCATAGATAACAAACCTTGGTGTTTTTTATGTGGGGAAAGTGTTTGAAATTAAACAGTAAATTTTGAGTTGGTGAAAATACTCAAACTTTTGCTTGACAATAGGATGCCACATGACGTAAAATACCGCTCTCTGGTTGATGAATCAATTAAGAGATCGTGTCGGGGCGTAGCGCAGTCTGGTTAGCGCACTTGATTTGGGATCAAGGGGTCGTGAGTTCGAATCCCACCGCCCCGACCACTAATTTACTCTAGCACAAGCGTCATTCAATAGTAATAATGAGTAGACACTGTGCTCGTAGCTCAACCGGATAGAGCACCGGCCTTCTAAGCCGGGGGTTACAGGTTCGATTCCTGTCGGGCACACCAAACATACCGCACCTATGGTGGACGTAGCTCAGTTGGTAGAGCCCCGGATTGTGATTCCGGTTGTCGTGGGTTCGAGCCCCATCGTTCACCCCATCTTTATTTATTCATCGTAAGCTAATTCTTTTCTTAAAACATACCATAGAATTCCTGAAGATAAGCAATATATAAATACTACTCCCCAAGCTGCACCAATAATGCCAAAATTTATTACTAAAGTATAAGTTGTTATGATATTAACTATTACGATAAATAGATTAATTAACATAGTGAACTTTGCTTTGCCGAGGCTAGCTAGAATATTACCGTATAGTATACGAAATGACGATATAATCCAAAATCCAAAAGTTAATATCTGGAATGGAACAATACTTGATGTATATTGCTTGCCGAAAATGAATGTAATTAAAGGTCTTGCAATTAATATTAATATAATGCTAATTGGGATACTAAATCCTAACATAACTTTTTGGACTTTATTTTTTAAGTGTCTTACATAGTTCAAATCATTAGCGTTTTTAGCGAAAAGTGGATAGAAAAAGGTAATAACTACTCCAGGTATAAAATTAATAGCAAAGGGTATTACCGTTGCTACTTTATATGTTGCAATCGCAATAGTATCTTTAACAATGTAGCCTAATAATAAAATATCTAAAATAAATAATAATTGAGAAAAAGCATTGCCAATGGTTGCATAAATCGAATAACTAATAAATTTATGGGTGTTGATTTTTTGTGCAGTTATTTTGAATATATTTGGTAGTTTATATATATGAGTTGCAATTATGATAATAATTGCGTAGCTGATATACGTGGTAACTACAAGTCCAATTAATCCAGCATAGTAAATTCCGCCAATATTTAAAATCAATAAAATTGAGTTTGTGCTAATACTAAATTTAGCTAATAACTGATTTTGCCTAGTAGCTCTTAAATAAGCTTGAAAAACATCAATGTATAATCTACCAACTGGGAAAAACGCCATAGCAATTAAAATATTTTTTGCATGTGGTACAGGTAAGGTAAAAAATACAGCATATACAAAAATTATAATCGATAAACCCAAATTAAATAATATGCCAAGCTTTATAGAGTATTTAAGATAGGATAATTGTTCAGTATGCTCAGAGGATTTGCTGACAAATTGTAGAATTCCGCTAGCTGCGCCAAATCCATTAACTAGTAGGAAAAATGTAATAATGCTATAGCAGAAAGAGTATATTCCAAAATTATATGTTCCAAGAAGGCGTGCATAGGCAATAGATGCACAAAATGTAACAAAATAAGAAAAACTATTAGCAATAAAAACATGTACAAAACCTGATTGGATAATTTTTTTAAATAATTGTTGCATAATATACTTAACTCACTAATTTAGTTGGGTCAACTGGTTTTCCTAAGTGTCTAAGTTCAAAATATACTCCCCCAAGTGGTTGGTTATCTTTATTACCAGAGTTTGCTATTATTTGCCCAGCAGTTATTTTTGCTCCAACTTTAACTTGGCTAATTACACCACTATAAATTGACATGTAATCATTTCCATGATCAATAATAATTACTCTGCCAAATCCTGGTAAATTTCCCGTGAACATAACTTTGCCATCAGATACAGCTTGTACATTTGCATTTTCAGTATAATTAAAGAGAACTCCTTTATTTGCAACATTATCACGGGTAGCTCCAAATCCTAAGGCTATTTTAGCATTGATGGGTTTTGTAATTTTACGCAATAAGAATGAGGATGTATCATTATAGCCAGCATTATTATCGGCTATTTGTTCTTTATTCGAGTTTTCTGGGTTTATTTTATGGATATGTTGTTCTTTTGCTTTAGCAGCTAGTTCATTAGCAATGATTTGATTCATTAAGTGGTTTAATTTAGTTTGTTGTTCTTTTAGGTGATTAATTTGTAACTCATCTTCATCAATTTGAGTTTTTAACACTTGTGATTTTTGTGATTGTTTCTGTTGGTCATTTTGAAGCTTCTGCTGTTGTGTAACTGTATTTCCTAATTTATTATTTAACTGGGTAATTTCTTTTTGCAAATTATCACTAATAGCATTTAGACGGTTAATTTTATTTTGTAATAATTGTAATTTGTTTTGCTCCTGTTTTAGTATGGCAATCAAATATACTTTTTTTCTATTCTCATCGCTTCCTTCATTGCCCGATAATATAGACTGTTTTTTGGTTTTTAAATATTGAATTTGTTGATATATTTGTCTAATGATGTTGTGTAATGAAGATTGAGTTGTTGCAATTGATTGTTGCATTTCAGTCAAAGAATTTCGTATATTGCTTAATTGCTGTATGGTGACTAAACGTTTGCTTTTTAGTTTACTTAATAACACGCTAGATTGGTTAATTGCTTCCTCAGATGATTTTAATGCTTGGCTTATATTTTGCTGTTGTTGATGTTTTTTTATTAGCCCAGAATTTACTTGATTAATTTTAGTATTAATTTCATGTAAATTCCGGTTAACATTACTAGAATCAAGAGCTAGTGATGTTACACTATACACGATAAAACAAATCAGCAGTTTTAATTTCATGAAGATACCTTCTTATTTATAAATTTTATTAGGCTATGACCTGTCATTTCTACTGGCTTATCTAACCCTGAGATTTCTAATAAAGTTGGGGCAACATCTTTAAGTGCTCCACCAGGTATTATGCTAGCTTTGCGCCCAATATACAGGCATGGCACCAAATTAGTTGTATGTTGGGTATGTGGCTGATCGGAGTTATAATCAAACATTTCTTCACAATTTCCATGATCAGCGATAATTAAAACTTCGCCATTAATTGCTTGCATGGCGCTAACGCATTTACCAATTGCAATATCTAGAGCATTTACTGCTTTAATGGTAGCATCAAAGTTACCGCTGTGCCCAACCATATCCCCATTAGCAAAATTAGTTATAATAAAGTCATATTTGTTTTTTTTAATTTCCGCAACTAGTTGTTCAGTTACTTCTGGTAAGCTCATTTCGGGTTTTTCGTCATATGTTGCTACATCACGTGGTGAGCTAATCAGAATCCTATCCTCATTAGGGTATGGTTCTTTTACTCCGCCATTAAAAAAATAAGTAACATGAGGGTATTTTTCTGTTTCAGCTATTCTTAATTGGTGTAGTCCAAGTTTGGAGATATATTGTCCAAGAGTATTGCTAACTTTAGTTGGATTATAGGCAACTTGAGCATTAAATTTGCTATCATATTGGGTTATAGTTACGTAGTTTGATAGCTTAATTTGTTTTTGTGAAAAATGATGAAAACCCTTACCAATAATTGAATCGGTAAGCTGAATTGCTCTATCAGACCTAAAGTTTGCAAAAATAATACTATCACCATCATTAACTCCATGATAATTATTCATGACGTGAGGCTTAACAAACTCATCATTTTGTCCTAGTTTATATGAGGACTCAAGTACATCTGTGGTATTAGTTCCATGTAATTCTGATTGCCCACTCATTATAGCATCATATGCGATCTTTAAACGATCATAGCGCTTATCTCTATCCATTGCATAATAGCGTCCGCTTATAGTTGCAATTGAAGCTTTATGGTACGTTTTTAGTTCTAAGTTGAGCTGCTCTAAGTATTTTGCAGCACTTTGAGGGGGGGTATCGCGACCATCTAGGAATATATGTAGCCATATTTTATTAATATGAGTGGAGTTATTAGCTAGCTTAATTAAAGCTAGGATGTGTAAAATATGCGAATGGACCCCACCATCTGAGAGTAATCCCATAATATGGATGCAGCCACTTTTAGTGCTTTCAAAAGCATTTAGGAATACAGGGTTGGTATTAAAAGTGCCATTTTCAATAGCTAGGTCGATGCGGGTTATATCTTGCTGTACAATTCTTCCTGCCCCAATATTCATGTGCCCAACTTCTGAATTACCAAATTGTTTTTGGGGTAATCCAACTGATTCTCCAGATGCATCAATTGCGCCAAAAGCATAATTTCTAGTATAATTATTCCAGTTAGTGGTTTGTGCATGAGTAATTGCATTAAAATCCGTATCATTTCTGATGCCAAATCCGTCTAGTATTATTAATAGTACTTTATGTGATGGAGATGTTTGCATAATTATTTAGCCTAAAATATGGTAAAATACGGAGGTCTACTAAAACATATTCAAATATGTGTTTGAATATAATTTTGCTAGTTCCAGAAACGGAATTAGTATAAGAGTACATTTTATCATAAAATTAGGATTATCTATATATGCAATTAAATTATCAACAGGCTTTAGAAATATTAAAGAATTCAGAAATTCTATATTCTAAGGAACAGTTAGTACAGTGTATCGGTCGTATGGCAAAACAGATCGAATCTGAAATAGTTGGGGAAATCCCCATTTTTTTAAGCGTTATGAATGGCGGAATGTTTTTTGGTTCTAGTCTTTTACAACAAATATCAGGGGCATTTGTTTCAGACTATATTCATGCTTCACGTTATGGCGATGCAACATTTGGTTCGTCTCATATTACCTGGTTTAGGCAGCCTAAGTTGGAAGATATTCAAAATAAAACGGTATATATATTAGATGATATATTGGATGAAGGGCATACTTTATCAGAAATAAAACGTTTTTTATTAGATGCTGGTGCAAAAGAATGTAAAATAGCAGTATTAATAGACAAAGATATTGGTAAGGTTAAACCTATTACTGCAGATTATGTGGGCTTAAGCGCACCTAATCATTTTTTATTTGGTTACGGCATGGATATTTATGGCTTATATCGCCAATTGCCAGATATTTATATGTATAATTCATGATTTTTAACTTAGAGGTCTTGAACGGGTTCTTAGCAATGTGTAATTTAATTACTTAGATAAAAGGGTGATATATGTCTATAATAGCAGTACTTATAACAAGCATACTTGAGCAATATAAATTTCTAATTGGAATCCGAGAGTTTTTTCATGTGCGTTTGCTGCAATACGTAAGGTTTTTTATTAGTCGTGATTTTCATAATCAACGTGAAATAAGATATGCATATTTTGTAGCATGCGCTCCTATTATGCTGTTACTAGTATTATTGTATGTTGCCTTGGCCCGATATGTATTAGTGTTTTTCATTATTAAGTTAATAATCTTTATTATTTGCGTACAAATTCTTACTTGGAAGGAAGAAGCTAAAATTACTCAGTTGCATCACAAGTCTTTTTCTTTTATTCATACGTATGCAACAAAGTTCTTTGCTCCTTTATTTTGGTTTTTGGTATTACCTGTAGGTGCTGGTGCGATTTGCTATTTAATTGTAATGTCTATGAGTTCTGAGTTAAAAAATAAAGGTTTAGATTTGGTTGTATACAATGTAATAGTTGATAAAATGTTATTTTATATAAATATTATTCCATATGTGATTTTGTATATTTTTATTGCAGTTGCTGGTGATTTTGAAAATATTTCACATTATTTAATTGAGCAACGCAAAAATTTTACTAAAAGCTTCTACTTTTTAGATGATATTTTGCATGATATAATTTTAATTGCTGTTGATAAAGATAAATTTCAGTCTAGCTTAGATTATATAGATAATGCTGAAGCTGGCAGTGTTCAATTAGATAGATTTAATCCTCAAATGACGACATACGTTATAGCTTTGTTGTACAGAGCGGGGTTATTTTTTATTGGTTTGATTGCTCTTACGGCAGTCGCACATATTGTTGGCATAATTAGCTAGTAAAATAGTTGGTAACAAGGTATATGTGCAAGAAGATTATGCTTATGTTAATTATATCTTGTAGTACATTTCTGATGTTAATAATGTATTATAAGTTTAATTTACCAAATAATATACATACTAAACCTTCATTAAATGAAGCTGCAAAGAGTAAAGACAATAGCGCAATATACCAGTATGTCAATGAAAGTGGACATTTGGTAATTACAAATAAACCAAGTATTCATGCGCATAAAATGGCTTTGCCTGGGATTGCTATTTATGCAAACCCAATGTCGGCCAATGATTTATATTCTAAAGGATATACTTTATATAGTAATACGAACCAGTATAGCATTAGAAACTATAAGAGCGCACAAATTACAGGCATGGCTGATGGCAGGTTATTAATATTATCAGAGGAGCTGGAGCATGAGAAGAAAGCTCTGGCAGATTCAGTTATTCTTCTTAATGATGCAAAAAATAATAAGTTAGTTATAGAAGACGATGCACAGTATATCCGCAGATTGGGTATGCTAAATGAAGATATTATAGAACATAGAAAAAATATTGATTTATTGGATGGTGCTCTTTCTGGATTTAATTAAATGTAACGACTCACTTGCATCAATTCGTGGTTTACATTTTTTAGCTACTTATGTATATCTAATACACGGCATACCCACGCGTGGGATAGCTAAAAAATATGCTCACAATTGCGCATCTGAGCAGTTAAATTAAACTACCTCTAAGTAGCTACAATTAAACAGAATTAGTATAAGAAACTGGTTAAAATATATAGGATGATTAATGAAAAAACATTTTTTAGAGTTTGAAAAACCAATTGCTGAATTAAATAATAAAATTGAAGAGTTGCGTTTAGTACAGAATGATTCTTCGGTTGATATAAGTATTGAGATTCAACAATTACAAGATAAAGCAGACAAGTTAACTAAAGAAATCTATAGTAAACTTACTCCGTGGCAGATTGTTTCAGTTGCAAGGCATTTGCAACGTCCGCGAACACTTGATTATATAAATAATATGTTTAGCGATTTTGTGGAATTGCATGGAGACCGACATTTTGCAGATGATAAATCAATTATTGGCGGCTTAGCTAAATTTGGTACGCAGTCGGTAATAATAATTGGTCATCAAAAGGGTAAGGACACTAAAGAAAATTTGGAGCGTAATTTTGGTATGCCGCGTCCAGAAGGGTATCGTAAGGCATTACGTTTAATGCATTTAGCTGAAAAATTCCAAATCCCTGTTATTACTTTTGTTGATACTAATGGAGCTTATCCAGGAATTGGTGCAGAAGAGCGTAATCAATCAGAAGCTATTGGCAAGAATTTGTATGAGATGTCCAAATTAAGAGTGCCAGTTATTGTAACGGTTATTGGTGAGGGTGGTTCTGGAGGTGCACTTGCAATTGCAATTGGTGATCAGATAAACATGCTTGAATATGCAATATATTCTGTTATTAGTCCAGAAGGTTGTGCTTCAATCTTATGGAAAGATGCCACAAAAGCAAGTGTGGCAGCAGAAATACTAGGAATTACGGCAAGTAAATTAAAATCACTTAATCTAATTGATTCTGTTATCGCTGAGCCACGAGGTGGAGCGCATTCTAATCACATTGAAATGTTTGCCAAAATGAAGCGAACTTTAAAAGATAATCTAAAAAAACTACAAGAACATCCTATAGATGAATTAGTTGAAAGACGTTTAGCTAGAATCATGGATTATGGTACATTTACTGAAGAAGATATAATTCTAGGCGATGAATAAATTAATTGAACAATGTATTGCATCTTGGCCACAAGAGTTAGTAGATAAAAAATCCTATACTATTGCTTTGAGTGGCGGAGTTGATTCGGTAGTTTTGTTGTTTATTTTTTATAAAATTGCACAATATACGCCGATTCAGCTAAATGCGATTCATATTAATCATGGCATATCTGCTAATGCACAAATGTGGGAGCAGTTTTGTGTTGCACTATGTGAGCAATTAAATGTCCCGCTTAAAATTGCTAAGCATTCTATCTTGCGAGCAGGCGGTGAGAGTGTGGAGAATAATGCACGGGTAGCTCGCTATAAGGATTTTTGTGCTTTAGATAGTGAAGTTATCGTGCTTGGGCATCATAAAAATGATCAAGCAGAAACCCTGTTAAGTCAGATTTTACGTGGTAGTGATTTACATAATATTGCTTCCATGCGGTTTGTATCTGAAAAACGTGGTAAATTGTTTTGGCGTCCATTGCTTAATCTTACTCGTAAAGAGATTGAGAATTTTGCTGCAGAGCATCAAATCTCTCATATTGATGATGAAAGTAATTTAGATATTAGTTATTTGCGAAATTTTGTTCGCCATAAATTATTACCTGAGATTTTAGCTTGGGATAATAATGCGTTATCTAAGTTAATGCAAGTTCTAAGCACTATACAAGAATCGGTAGCTTTAACAGACGAAATTGCTAAGGAAGATTTATCGCACTTAGTAATTAAGAATAATTTGTTTATATTAGATTTAGAGATTTTTAAATTATTAAGTAAAAAACGCCAGATAAATGCATTGAGTTACTTAATCAAACAGCACAATTTGCCTTTACCCTCAAAAAAACAACTTCTAGAGTTTTGTAATCAAGCAGTATCTAGCGCTTGGGATAAATCTCCGCAGTTAAATATCCAAGCATCTTATAAATTAATAAAATCCAAACAACAAATTAAAATCGAAATACAGTAGATTGCTCCACTTCTACATAAATCTAAAGCAGAGGTTGTGAAGTTATGTAGCGAGCTTGGAGTGCCATTTGAAGATACCTGGTCATGTTATGAGGGTGGAAGAGTAATACATTGTGGGGCCTTTAGTGCATGTCAAAGTAGAGCGGAAGGTTTCCAAAAAGCAAATATTGTATAAATATGAGGGCATATTGTAGCACTGTTAAATATAATATGTGGTTTTGGTCATAACCTTAGAAAACATTTGCATCATAAACTTTACTGGAGATGGTAATGCGGCTGCTCCATGGTTGTGTGCCATTTCTGCATGACTCATTTCATCTTCTTTCATTTGTGTTAGTATAGCTTTACTTTTTTCATCTGTGGATGGTATCTCATTTAGATGTTTGTTTAAGTGAGCTTCCACCTGATATTCAGTTTCCTCTAAAAATCCAAGACTCCATTTATCTCCAAGTATTCCTGCAGTTATACCGATTGCAAGGCTGCCAGCATAGAATAAAGGGTTTAGTATACTTATGTGTCCACCTAGTTCTTCAATTCTTTTTTTTGTCCATGCTAAGTGTTCAGTCTCTTCAAAAGCAGCTTGTTTAAAAGTGTTTTTAATGGTGCTATTTCGACTAGTAATAGATTGTCCTTGGTATAGACCCTGAGCACATATTTCTCCACAGTGGTTAATTCGCATTAAGCTAGATATATGTTTTTTTTCTTTATCAGTTAAATCGCCTTCAGATAGGTTTTTATCTGGATGCGGTCTAACAGATACTGGTTGAGTAAATAAATTTTTTATTACAGTATCTAATTCAGTGATTATTTTGTCTAACATTAGTTTTTCCTTAATTAAAGTTGCAATTTAACATCAATACGGGTTAAAATCTGGCAAATTTAATTGCAATTATGCAATGCATAATTATATATCATTATCATGATAAGTTTTGAGGATTTATATCACTATGATTTTAGACAACGTTAGTGCTGGGAAAAATGTTCCAGAAGAAATTAATGTAATTATTGAAATACCAGCGTATTCACATCCAATAAAGTATGAAATGAACAAAGAAGCAGGTGCGTTATTTGTAGATCGATTTATTGGTACAGGAATGTCCTATCCCGTTAATTATGGGTTTATTCCGCATACTTTATCTGAAGATGGTGATCCAGCTGATGTGCTGGTAATTACTCCATTCCCTGTTGCTTATGGTGCAATTATTGCTTGTAGACCAATAGGTGTTTTACGTATGGAAGATGAATCAGGAGTTGATGCTAAAATTCTGGCATTACCAACAAAAAAAATCTGCCCAATGTATGCAAATATTGATAGCATAGAAGATTTGCCAACTCTTTATATTGATCAAATTAAATATTTCTTTGAGCATTACAAAGGTTTAGAGAAGGGTAAATGGGTTAAAATTACTGGCTGGAATGATAAGGCAGCTGCAGAACAAGAGATTTTGGATTCAGTAGAGCGTTATAAATAGTTAAAAAGGTGTAGTAATGAGTAAATCGCATAAACCAAAGACTGTAAAACCTAAGATTAATAAATCCAAAGTTGCTACACCTCTAGCAAGAAAAGAAATTATAAGTATCCATCAATTCAGTAAGATTGCAATGACCTTCTGGATAGGAGGTAGTCTAATGTCAGCATTAGTTTTATTCCCTATCCTTTTTAAGACATTAGATCCAGTAACTGCATCTGAAATAGTCGGGCAGTTACTTAATCTATTAGCATATATAGGGATTGTATGTCTACTAATAGCTCTTATAGAAGTTATTATAAATCATAAATTGGCTTTAATTAAGACTAAACGTTTTTGGTACATAATAGCAATGGATTCAATTTTAATTGTCAATCATTTTGCAATATTTCCAATGGTATATAGACTTAGGCAACATATTTCAGAGGTTGCTCATCAAATCCTTTCTGTTCAGGCAAATGTTTTTGATTTTTGGCATTCTTTATCTGCCGTAACATTTATACTAAGTTGTATACTAGGGGTATTTTACCTGATCGAAATGTGATTACTGGTATCCTACATCAATTCTAACGTGGTCAATTTAACACTTATATTTATTGTTTTTCTTCTCGCTACACGACCCGCAAATATAAACCAATTAATATGAATGACTTTGTCATCCTCGTGCATCACGCTTGAGTGTGATACAGTGATCCATAAAATCACTGTATAAAAATGAACACTTGCCTTCCACGCTTTTGTGTTCGCAGGAGTTACAGGTTATTTTGTGTCATGCGTTCAGATTTTTCTTGAAAAATAGGAATAAGGTCTTATATAAAATAGTTATAACACTAGTTTAAAACTTTTAAAGGTAAATATAACCATGCATTTAAGTCCCAAGCAAATCGTAGCTGAATTGGACAAGTATATTATTGGACAAAATGAAGCAAAAAAATCTGTTGCGGTTGCATTAAGAAATCGTTGGCGTAGACAGCAAGTGGCTGAACCTATGCGTCAAGAGATAACTCCTAAAAACATATTAATGATAGGACCAACAGGAGTTGGTAAAACTGAGATTGCTCGTAGATTAGCCCGCCTTGCAGGTGCGCCATTTATTAAAGTTGAGGCAACAAAGTTTACCGAAGTTGGTTATGTTGGAAAAGATGTTGAATCAATAATTCGTGATTTAGTCGAAATAGCTTTAAAAGATTATCGTTTTGAAGCACGTAAAAACAATATTGAAAAGGCAAAGTTAGCAGCAAAAGAGAGAATTTTAGATATTTTATTACCTCCAGCTAGAGCTGGTAATAGTATACTTGATGCAAATAGTGATAATACTACTCGGGATAAGTTTCGCGAGATGTTGGAGCAAGGTAAGCTTAATGATAAAGAGCTTGAGCTTGAAATCGAAGTTCCTAAAGGTGGTGTAGGGGTTTTATTAGGGCCACCTGGTTTGGAAGAGCTTACTAATCAAATTCAAGGAATGTTTGATTCTGGTACAGAAAATAAAAAGAAAATGCGCAAATTAAAACTTTCTGATGCACTGCAAGCCTTAACTGATGAAGAGGCCTCTAAATTAGTTAATGAGGATGAGATCCGAGCCGATAGTATTAAAAACGTTGAACAAAACGGCATTGTATTTATTGATGAAATAGATAAAGTAGCAATTAGGTCCGAATCAAAAAGCGCAGATGTTTCTCGTTCTGGAGTACAACGTGACTTATTGCCTTTAGTAGAGGGCACTACGGTTACTACAAAATATGGAATGGTTAAGACCGACCACATTTTATTTATAGCTTCAGGAGCGTTTCATTTATCTAAGCCTTCAGATTTATTACCTGAGCTGCAAGGAAGATTCCCGATACGTGTTGAATTAAATTCACTCACTATTAGTGATTTTGAGAAAATATTAACGGCAACTGATGCATGTTTAATCGAACAATATAAAGCATTGCTTGCAACAGAAAATACTGTATTAGATTTTACTAAAGATGCGATAGCTAAAATGGCAGAGATTGCATTTAATGTGAATGAAAAAACAGAAAATATTGGAGCAAGACGACTATATACGATAATTGAAAGGCTGGTGGAAGATATTTCTTATACTCCTGTTGATTATCCAAATATTGTAATTGATGCACAGTTTGTTGAGGATAAGCTGATAAAAATTTCCCAATCAGAAGACTTATCCCGATATATTCTATAAATAATTTGACATTGTTTAAAAATATTTGTTAAAATCTAGTTTAGTGCATAAATTATTTTATAATTACTATAGATACATAAATTTTTAATAGGAAAGATTTTTATGAAGAAAGCTATTGGCTTGTTGTTACTTTCAACAGCTATTATTGCAGGTAACAGTTTTGCTGAGACTGTTTACATTAATGGTAAGCCCGTTGATTCTAAAGTTATTGATCAAACTCTCAACCAGTTTAAAAAATCTTCTCCGATGGCAGCATCACAGATGAGCAATCCTCAGTTTAAAAAACAAATTCTTCAATCAATTGGTATGCAACAAGCAATTTTGATGGAAGGCAATAAAGAGGGCTTAGACAAGACTGCTGAATATCAAGAAAAACTACAAGAAGTTAAGCCTATACTTTATGCTCAAATTTTACAAGAAAAATCTAGTGGAACCGTTACAGATGCTGTGGCTCAAGCTAAATATGATCAAATGAAAGCACAAGCTGCAAATCAAAAGCAGTACGATGTATCACATATTTTAGTAAAAGACCAAGCAACTGCTGATATAGTTCTTGCACAATTAAAAAAAGGTGTTAAGTTCTCTGATTTAGCTAAAAAATACTCAATGGATCCTGGTTCAAAAGTAAAAGGTGGCGATTTAGGTTGGTCTGATGGTTCAAGTTATGTGCCTGAGTTTACCAAAGCTGCACAAGGACTTAAAAAAGGTCAATATACAGTAGTTGCTGTTAAGACTCAGTTTGGATATCACATTATTAAATTGAATGATGTAAAAACAGGATCTGCAAACCAGATGCAACCATTTGCAAAAATGAAAGATCAAATTAAGCAAGAAATTCAAACAGATAATGCTAAGAGTTTCTTTGAGAATTTGAAAGCAAAGTACAAAGTAGAAGTTAAATAGACTATGTAACCACCCATTATCTTTGAATTCTATAATTTGTCAGATCTCATAAAATGCTTCTTATGTACTTTATGTAAACAGCAGCGCATTTTATTTTGGTCTTTCTCGTTTAGAGCAGGCTAATTTGGAATTCAAATACTTCGGGTGTAGTATGATTACTCACTTTTACTTTTTATAGAATAGCTCGATATTAAAAAATCGGGCTATTTTTACAAATTGATTTTTAAGGAATATTAGATGGCACAAGATAATAATTCTCCGGTATTTAGTTTAGATAAATTATATATTAAAGATATGTCATTAGAAGTTCCTAATGCACCAAAGATTTTTTTAAATAGAGAGCAACCAAATATAGAGTTAAATTTAAGTTTTAATACAGAAATGGTTGATGAGGGTGTTTACCATACTGTATTACATGCAGTCGTGAGTGCTAAAGTTGGAGAAGAGCTACTGTTCCTAATTGAACTAGATCAAGCTGGTATATTTCAGATGCGTAATATTCCTGCCGACCAATTAGAGTTACTACATAATATTGATTGTCCAAATTTCATCTTTCCATATTTACGCGAGTCTGTAAGTGATCTAACTACTCGTGCAGGATTTATGCCAGTTTTATTAGCTCCAGTTAATTTCGCCTATCTATATCAACAGAAAAAACAAGCAGAAACAAGCAGTATAAGTGCTAGTATAAACTAAAATATACAGTTAAAGCTATTCAATGGAAGTAGTTATGAAAAAATTATTATTATGTTTATTTATTGGCTGTAGCTATGCTGATGGAGTTAGTTCATTGGCTCAATTTCTACAAACTAGAAATAATAGTATAAGTGCAAATTTTACTCAGACGGTGATTGGGCATAAAAAAAACCAAATTTCTAAAGGTTATATGGAGATATCCAGACCAAATAAATTTCGGTGGCAATATGATAATCAAGGTAGTAATATAGGGCAGTTAATAGTGAGTGACGGTAAGACTGTATACGTAGTAGATAGAGATCTGCAGCAGGTTACTTACAAGACATTAGGTCAAACTTTAGATAAATCACCAGCTGTGTTATTAGCGGGTAGCTCGGATATTGCAAAAATGTACATTGTTACCAATATGCCTAATATTAATGATATTGAATGGGTAGAGCTAAAACCTAAAATATCTAGTGACAATAATGGTTTTCAAGTGGTTAAAATGGGATTCAATATAAAAACTCATTTAATTGAGCAAATGCAATTTGAAGATAATTTTGGTGGTAGGAGTCAGGTAAGTTTTAGAGATGTAAAAGTTGGGGTTAAATTTAAACCTAATGAGTTTACGTATGTCGTGCCGTCATCTTACGATGTAATTGATAGTAACTAATAAAAAAGTAAGAGGATTACGATGTGAAGCATAAAATAAAGAATATCCATTTTATAGGCATTGGTGGTGTTGGCATGTCTGGTATTGCTGAGGTACTATGTCATTTAGGTTACCATATTTCTGGTTCGGATGAAAACCCTAGTTATAATACTAAAAGATTATCTGATATTGGGATTAAAATATACATCGGACATGATGCTAAGAATATAGAAGCGGCAGATGTAGTAGTTAGCTCTACTGCAATAAAGGTAGATAATCCAGAAATTATCGCTGCACAGCAAAAGGGAGTTACTATAGTTCCTAGGGCTATGATGCTAGCCGAGTTAATGAGATTTAAATATGGTATTGCAATTGCTGGAACTCATGGAAAAACAACTACTACAAGCTTGTGTGCAGAGGTTTTAAGTCAATGTGGGCTAGACCCTACATTTTTAATTGGTGGTAAGCTAGCGGTCACTGATTGTAATGCCCAGCTTGGAGCTGGAGACTATTTAGTAGCAGAAGCAGATGAGTCGGATGCTTCTTTTTTATATTTGAACCCGCTTATTTCGGTTGTGACTAATATTGATTTAGACCATATGGATACTTACGATCATGATGAGGGGAAATTAAAACAAACTTTTATAGATTTTTTACATAGGCTTCCTTTTTATGGGGTAGCTATTTTATGCAATGAAGATATGCGCGTAAGGGAAATTATTCCATGTATTAAGCGGCAAGTTATTACTTATGGTTTATCTCCTGAAAGTGATATTTATGCAAAAGATATCAAAGCGAATAATGGAAAAATGGAGTTTATTGTTTGTGTAAATGAATCTAAATCAGAGTTCCCTATGGTTTTAAATTTGCCTGGGGTACATAATGTGTTAAATGCACTAGCAGTAATTGCTGTTTGTGTTGAGTGCGAGTGTAAATTACCTGATATTGCAAATGGGTTGGTTAATTTTCATGGGGTTGGTAGGCGTTCAGAGTGCTACCCAGATTTATGTTTTAATGAAAAAAGTGTTAGTTTAATTGATGATTATGGTCATCATCCTGTAGAATTAAAGGCAACTATTAGTGCTTTAAAAAGTGCATACCCACAAAAAAGAATGATTCTAGTTTTTCAGCCACATCGTTATACTAGGACAAGAGATTTATTTGATGATTTTGTGAATGTATTAAGTGGGGTAGAGGATTTAGTAATACTTGATGTATATTCGGCAGGTGAGAAAGCTATCCCTTTAGCTGATAGTAGATCTTTAGTTAAAGCATTAAAGGCAAATGGTGCTACTAATGCGTTATTTGTGCAGGATTTAACAGATGCTAAAGATCTTCTATTTAAAATTGCAGAAGATGGAGATTTAATTGTAACTATGGGGGCAGGAAGTATAGGTAAACTGCCACAAATGCTGCAAGATGAGGTTAATAAAAGGTTATAAAGATAAAATGAAGGAATATACATATAAAAAAGTTGCTGTAATTATGGGTGGGAGTTCATCAGAGCGTGAGATTTCCTTGATTAGTGGAGCAGCTGTTTTAGAGTCATTAATAAAAAGTGGGTTTAATGCGTATAAATTTGACCCAAGTGAAAAATCTTTATGTGCTTTGTTAGATGATGATTTTGATTGTGCTGTTATTATGTTACACGGTATAGGTGGAGAAGATGGCGTAATACAAGGCGCCTTAGAGGCTTTAAAAATTCCTTATACAGGCTCTAGTGTTATGGCAAGTGCTATTGCCATGGATAAATATCGCACCAAATTAATTTGGCAATCATGTGGAGTACCTACTCCAAATTCACAATATATTAATTCGAAAACATTCAATGAGCATAGCTTTGTATTAGCTTTAGATTTACCAGTTGTGGTTAAGCCCGCAAATGGGGGGTCTACAGTAGGATTGTCGAAAGTATATAATATTGAAGACTTACAAAAAGCCATTACTGTAGCTTTTAAATATGATAGTACAATTATTATTGAGGAAATGATAATTGGTGAAGAGTTTACAATAACAGTTTTTGATTCAAAAGTTTATCCACTAGTGAAAATTGAAGCTCCTGAAGGTGAATATGATTATCAAAATAAATATTTTACGGATATAACAAAATACATCTGTCCGTATGATTTAGGTGAAGCACAAAATAGGTTAGTAGAAAATTATGCATTAATTGCTTATGAAGCAATAGGTGCATCGGGGATTTGCCGTTTAGATTTTATGATAGATAAAAATCAGCAAATATATTTTTTAGAATTAAATACAATACCAGGAATGACCAGCCATAGTTTAGTTCCTATGGCATTTAAATCTCGTGGCTATAGTTTTGATGATTTGTGTTTACAGATGTTAGCTGATGCTAAATTACATATATAACTGTTGGAGAGTGTAGTTGCTAGATAATATAAAATTCCTTAACCGCTTAGCATTTTTAATTGCTTCTGTGGCAATGTCTATTTTGGCTATAAGTTTTTTATATTATGCTACCCAAAATTGGTTTCAGATTGAGAGAGTAGTAGTGCAGGGAAATATTTCTCATATTACTAAGTCTCAGATTTCATATATTTTACAAAATAAACTACATGGGACATTTTTTACGTTAAATATTGATGCTGTTCAAGATGAGTTTCAGGGTATTCCATGGGTTAAAAGCGTACTGGTTACCCGTGAATTTCCAGATTCAATTACTGTTAACGTAGAGGAGTATAAGGCAATTGCTAGTTTAGGAGGTAATAAGCTTTTGTCTGAAGATAAACAGGTATTTGATGGTGCGGATAAACTGGGTTTATTGCCGATATTTGATATTCCTGCTGTTCAAATAGACAATGCTATTATTAGTTATGAATCCTTAAAGCCATTATTGAGTGAGCATAATATTCAATTGAAATCAATGTTTTATAATGGTGTAGGGCTAATAAAAGTTGAGTTTTCTGATGGGCTAAAAATTACTATTTGCGGTTCAGATCTTAATGGTAGTTTAGCGTTATTAAATAAGTACTGGTCTCAATTACATCAGATAGAGCCAAATTTATTATATATAAATATGTGCTATAAGGATGCTATAGCCATCCGGTAGAAAATAAATAGTTGCATAAGTAGGGAATACAAAAATGAGTAATCGTATGATTTTTAGTCTTGATATTGGTAGTTCAAAAATTGTTTCTATGGTAGGTTCAATTGGTGAGCAGGTAGAAATTCAAGGAATAAGTACCTATTACTTTGCCAATAGTACAAAGGGTAATGAGTTTTCTGGTGTTAGTGGTGGGGTAATTTGTGATTTAGAGTTGGTTGGTGGATTAGTTAACCAAACTCTTACAGAAGCTAGAATTGATGCTGATTGCTCGGTTGGTAGTGTTATTACTAATATTTCTGGTGGTAGGGTATGCAACTTATATTCTACCAGTAAATTAGAGTTAGAAAGCCAAGCAGTAAGTGCACAAAATATCCATAATCTAATAGATACAGCGCGTCAAATCAAAGTTCCTAACCCTTACGAATTATTAGATTATGAAGTGCAGGAGTATTTATTAGATGGCGAACATTATGCTATAAATCCAGTGCATTTGAATGCAAAATCAATTGAGTCTAATTTAAATTTGTTTTTAGGTAGTAGCTCTCAGAGTGCAAATATTAAAAAAGTAGTTCTTTATAGCGGTTTTGGATTATCTAAGGTTGTGCCTTCTGGAATTTTGTCAGGAATGTCTGTTTTAAATCGTGAAGAGAAAGAGCTTGGTTGCTGTTTAATTGATATAGGAGCTGGTACAACAGATGTAGTAGTCTATGAAAATGGGTTTATTCGCCATTTATGCTCATATCCATTGGGTGGGGAGCATATTACACGTGATATTGCCAATGTATTAAAAATATCCAGAGGGTTAGCCGAAGACATTAAAGTTAATCATGGCGGGTGTTCATATACTAGCAATACCCAAAAATTTGGTGAGGGTATTACCATTACTGATCATAGAGGAGTAACTGTTGCTATTTCCAGAAAGTTGTTAGTGGATGTTATTACTGAACGAGTAAAAGAAATATTTGAATTGGTTAAATCTGGATTGAGTAAACAGAAAATTTATGATATAATAAGTTCTGGTATAGTTGTAACTGGTGGGACAGCACTATTACCAAATATAGATGATTTAGCAAGACAATATTTTGGTTTGCCTGTGCGAATTGGTATCCCTAATTATACGGGAGATTTTATGGACATGATTTCTAATCCGAAGTATGCTACAAGTTTAGGTGTGTTATATTTTGCGAATGAGTATATGTTTAGTGAATTAAAACAAAATGCATCTGTGAGTCAAAGCACTGATTTTAAGTCAGTATTTAGTAAGATAAAAAAATTATTTAAATAAAAGTAAAAAAGGGAATTACATGGATAAATTATCTAATCTTGGTAACAATAGTAATTATGATATTCAAGAAGTTATGACTCATGTTGGCGAGGTTATCAAGGTTATTGGTATTGGTGGCGGTGGTTGTAATGCTATTGACGGTATGGTTAGATGTGGTGTTAAAAACGTTGAATTTATTTGTGCGAATACGGATGCAAAGGCACTAAGTAGGAACAAAGCTCATCATTTACTTCAGTTAGGACATGGATTAACAAGAGGTTTAGGTGCAGGTAGTCAGCCAGAAATTGGTAAAAAATCAGCTATGGAAGATAGAGAAAAGATTGCGGCCTTATTAAAAGGTACCGATATGCTTTTTATAGCTGCTGGTATGGGTGGTGGTACAGGAACTGGAGCTGCTCCAGTTATTGCAGATATTGCTAAAAGTTTAAATATCTTAACTGTTGGGGTTGTTACTAAGCCATTTTCTTATGAAGGTGAAAAGCGCAGAAAAGTAGCCAATTTAGGAATTGAAGAGTTAAGAAAATATGTTGATTCATTAATTGTGTTACCAAACGAAAAGTTACTCTCTGAGTTGGATGAAAACGTATCCATGCGTGATGCATTTGCTGCAGCTGATGATATTTTAAGAGGCGCGGTGTTAGGAATTACTGAAGTAATTAAAACTCCCGGAGTAATAAGCTTAGATTTTGCGGATATTAAAACAGTAATGTATGGACGCGGATTAGCGATGATGGGTTCAGCTGTGGGTTCTGGTAGCGAACGTGCGCGTGAGGCTGCAGATAATGCTATTTTTAGTCCACTACTAGATGATGTTTCTCTAAATGGTGCTAGTGGCGTATTAGTAAATATTTCTTCTGCTCCTGGTGCATTAAGAATGAGAGAATATCACGAGATTCTTGGGCTAATACAAAGTCATATTCATTGTGATGCAGATTTTAAAGCTGGTATGGCAGAGATTGAGGATATGGATCCAGAAGAAATTAGAGTAACGGTAATTGCAACAGGTTTAAATGATATGAAGTCAAGTGGTATAGATGATGAATTATTTAAAAAAGAAGATGCTTCAGAACTAAGTGATGTTACAAATATAACTGAAGAAGCAAATGATCCATTTGGTGGTAATTTCAGTAAAAATATATTTTCTACGCCAGCATTTTTCAGGAGAAACCGCACTTGATTTATCAACGTACAATAAAAACAGCAGTAACTGTTACAGGGGTAGGTTTGCATTCTGGGTTTCGGGTAAAGTTAACCTTAAAGCCAGCTTCATCAGATCAGGGGATTGTATTTGTACGTACTGATTTAGAAAATCATCCACATATAAAATGTCATCCTTTTCTAGTAAATGATACTCGCTTATCTTCAACTTTAGTTGATGATAATAATATACGTGTAGGTACAATTGAACATTTGATGTCAGCATTTGCGTGTTTTGGAATAGATAATCTTATAGTTGAGTTATCTGCTCCTGAAATGCCAATTATGGATGGTTCGTCAAATTCTTTTGTTTATCTTTTAGATCAAGCAGAAGTTGTAGAGCAGAATACAAAAAAAAAATATATTAGAATCAAGCAAAAAATAGAAGTTATTGAAGATGATAAATCGGTAAGTTTAGAGCCATATAATGGGTATAAAATTAAATTAGGAATCAAATTTAACCACCCATTATTTACTAAAGAAAACAGTTCATTAGAAATCGACTTTGCTAATAAGTCTTATATTGATGAGATTAGCCGTGCAAGAACTTTTGCTTTTATGTATGAAATTGAAAATATTCATCGTAATGGTTTGGGGCGTGGTGGTAATCTAAATAATGCAATTGTAATTGATGATGATGCGGCGGTTTTAAATACTGGAGGTCTTCGTTTTAAAGATGAGTTTGTGCGCCATAAAATATTGGATGCAATTGGGGACTTATATATTGTAGGACATCCAATAATCGGGTTTTTTACTGGTTATAAATCAGGTCATGCAATAAACAACAAATTACTTCGTAAGATGTTAAATACCCCAGAATCTTGGGAGTATGTTACTTTTGACTCTGAGGAGTCAGTTCCGCCTGGCTTTTACCATATCTAAATTACCCGCACAAAAAATATATTGAGAGCTACATATTATGAGTTGCGTATTTTGTGAGCAGTCCTCTAGAAGTTCCGAAAAAGTAATATTAAGTAATGATGTTTGTCGTGTAATTTTGGTTGCAGATAAATATTATCCTGGGTACATACAAATCATATCAAATAGTCATGTAAAAGAATTAACAGATTTATCTTCAGATAATGCATTGATAGTGTTTAATACTATTTTGCATATGGAAAAAACAATAAGAAAGATATTTAACCCAGATAAGGTTAATATAGCTAGTTTAGGCAATGTGGTTCCTCATTTACATTGGCATATTATTCCGCGTTATTTTAATGACCGACATTTTCCAAACCCAGTTTGGGGCGAGATACTTAATCCAGAGTATTTACCAGATTCACATTTACATAGATGTATGACAACTCTAATAGGAATATAACATAATTATGCAAAATTTCGTTCATTTACGCTCACATTCAGAGTTTTCTATTACCGATAGCACTTTACGTATTAAAGACTTAGTAAATAATGCATATCAGGACGGAATGTATGCAATTGCACTTACTGATTTACATAATATGTTTGGTTTTGTTAAATTCTATAAGGCTTGTTATGATAAGGGCATAAAACCTATTTTAGGCTCTGAAGTAAATGTGGTAGATAAAGATGGGTTTAAATATAGAATTATAATTTTAGTAAAAAATAACGATGGGTTAAGAATATTAAATGAGTTAATCACTAGATCCTATATAGAGGGTAAGCTTTTAGACATTCCATACATTAAAGAAGAATGGTTACTAGAAAATACGTATACTGATTTAATAGTATTATCTGGTGGGATTTATGGAGATATTGGAAAACTAAGTATACTAAAAAAATCTAAAGAAGCTGTTAATAAAGCTAAGCTATGGAGTTTGGCGTTTCCTAATAGTTATTATTTAGAGATACAGCGGGTTAGCAATGAAGATACTAATCTAGTTGTTAAATCATTGGTTGAGGTTGCTAAAATATTAGGTATTCCGATTGTGGCAACCCATCCATTACAGTTTGCTAAAGTTACTGATTACGAAGCACATGAAGTGCGTGTCTGTGTTGCAGATAGTGATACACTTGAAAATGAAAAGCGTAATACCAAGTTTAGCCAAGATCAATGTTTTTTGAATCAGGCTGAAGTCGCAGATAATTTTAGTGATCTTAAAAGTGCCATTACCAATACTGTTGAAATTGCAAAAATGTGTAATGTACAACTTACTTTTGGTAAATACTTTTTGCCAGATTTTGCAACAACTGATGGTATGGGAATAGATGCATATCTTGCATTACTTGCAAATAATGGTTTAGAGAAGCGTTTAGCAGAGTTTTTCCCGGATCATTTATCAGCAGAAGATAAATTGCCATATCAAGAGCGTTTAGATATTGAGATCAAAACAATCAATCAGATGGGTTTTGCTGGGTATTTTCTAATAGTTGCTGATTTTATTAATTGGGCAAAAGAAAATAATATCCCTGTTGGTCCTGGTCGGGGTTCTGGAGCTGGTTCTTTAGTTGCTTTTTCTCTAGGAATTACAGATGTTGAACCTTTACGGTATGGATTATTATTTGAGCGATTCCTAAATCCAGAGCGGGTATCTATGCCTGATTTTGATATTGATTTTTGTCAAGAAAAGCGTGAGTTAGTTATTGAGTATGTTAAAAATAAATATGGTACTTCAGCAGTAGCTCAGATTGCAACTTTCGGTACGATGTCCTCTAAAGCGGTTATTAAAGATGTAGGGCGGGCTTTAAGCTTATCCTATGGTCTTTGTGACTCTTTATCTAAGTTAATTCTAAACACCCCTGCAAAAAGTTATGGGTTATTAGAGGCTTATGAGCAGTTCCCTGATCTTAAGGTTCGGATTGATAATGCTGATGATGATGTAAAGCGATTATGGGATTTATCTTTACGTTTAGAGGATTTAACTCGAAGCGTAGGTAAGCATGCAGCGGGGGTTTTAATTGCTCCAGGTAATCTGACTGATTTTTGTCCATTGTATGTGGCTGATGGGATGCAAACCTCACAGCTAGATAAGGACGATGTTGAGTTAGTTGGTTTAGTAAAGTTTGACTTTTTAGGCTTAAGAAATTTAACCATTATTCAAGATACTATTCAGAATATATCTGAATTATATGGCAAAGAATTAAAATTATCGCAACATGATTTTTCTGATGTTGGGGTATATAAATTATTACAAAGTGGAAACACTTCTGCAATCTTCCAGTTAGAATCTCCAGGGATGAAGCGTGTTTTAGTTAAATTAGAGCCAGATCGGTTTGAAGATATTATTGCCCTTTTAGCATTATATCGCCCAGGACCTTTAGGTTCAGGTATGGTTGATGACTTTATTAAGCGTAAAAAGGGAATTGAGGAAGCTAATTATTTTCATGATGATTTAAAAGAATGTTTAGAATCTACTTATGGGGTTATTGTTTATCAAGAACAAGTGATGCAAATTTCACAGATTATTGGTGGTTATACTTTAGGTGCTGCTGATTTATTGCGTCGTGCTATGGGTAAGAAAAAGCCAGAGGAAATGGCAGAGCATAAAAATATCTTTATTGAAGGTGCTATAAAAAAAGGCTATAAGAAAGAATTAGCTGAGGAGCTTTTTGATTTAATGGCAAAATTTGCCGAGTATGGGTTTAATAAATCACATAGTGCCGCTTATGCTGTTATATCTTATCATACCGCATATTTGAAAGCTCATTATCTGAGTTGCTTTTTAAGTGCTACGTTATCTTCTGAGTTAGATAAAACTGATAAACTTTATGAGTTTTATCAGGACTGTTTAAATAATGATATTACTATTTTGCCTCCAGACATTAACCAATCGGTATATTATTTTAAAGCAGTTGATGGTACATCGATACGCTACGCTCTTGGTGCTCTTAAAGGGGTTGGTCGTAATGTTATTGATTTAGTAATTCTAGAACGTAATACCAATGGTGCATTTGTAAGCTTTATTGATTTTTGTAATCGTGTAGATAGAAAAGCCATAAATAAAAAAACATTGGAAAGTTTGGTTAAATCAGGTTGTTTTGATAGTTTAGAATTAAACCGTGCCAAGTTATTTAATGGTATTGAGCAAGTTTTATCAGAGATCACCAAGAATCAGGCAAATGCAAATCAAGGTTCTTTATTTGATGGCTTATTTTCTTCTGAAGGAGATGGTACTTTAGATCCAGTTATTGAGTTACCTGATTTTACCCCATGGGGATTAAAAGAGACTCTGCAAATGGAAAAGCAGTCAATTGGGTATTATTTTAGTGCTAGTTTATTTGATGAATACAAAGATATAGTAAATAAATTAAACATTCCACCTTTGGGTACTTATACTCTAGAAAATGAAGAAATTATGGAGTTAATTAATACTAGACAGAGGGAGCGCTCCAAGGTATTAGTCTGTGGAATTATCAATAATATTGGTTCAAGACCATTAAAAAAAGGTGGCAAGCTATATTTTATTAATATTGAGGATGACACTAGTAATTTGGAGTTTGTAATTTTTAATGATGAATACGAGAAATTTAAAGATTTATTAAAGGTTGATGAGTTTATTTTTATTCAAGGTGAGTTGATGTATGATTCATTTAGGGATCAAATAAAAATTACAGCTAAACAAATTTATAATTTTGATGAAATATTAATCGAGCAAATTAAAAGAATCACTCTACATTTAGATGCAAAAGTCGGAGTAGAACAATTACAGCCAATGTTTATTAGTGATGGTCATGCTCAAGTAGTAGCGCATTATTCAAATGCTTTAGCTAAGTGTAAAGTAGAATTTAGTGAAGAATATAAATTTGTAATTAATTATAATAATATACTTACTTTATCAAATGTAGTAGGCAAACACTCTTGGACAATAAACTAAGACCAGCTTCATTTTTTAATTATACGTCATGACTCGCGCCTTATGTACCTTTAGTACACGGTGTTGTTCGTCATTTAGTCTAATTAAATCTGAAGCTGGTATAAAAACTGTATTAGGTAAAAAATATTGAAGAATTTGACGATTAAACAAATGCTAAATATAACAGTAGTATCTTTAATGCTATTAATGGAAAATATGGATGTTAGTATTATAAACATAGCGATTCCTGCAATTGCTACAGATTTGGGGCTTCCTCCATTAGATTTAAAAATGGCAATAACTAGTTATTTAATTAGTTTGGCAATTTTTGTGCCAATTAGTGGTTGGATCGCTGATAAATTTGGTACCCAACGAGTATTGTGTTATTCTATCTTTGGGTTTACTGTTTTTTCTATATGCTGTGGGTTATCCAGAACCTTGCCAGAAATGGTAGTGTTTAGATTTTTGCAAGGAATATCAGGAGCATTTATGATGCCTGTTGGTAGGTTATTACTATTAAAGATTTTTGGCAAAAAACAATTGGTTAATGTGTTTGTTTTAATTTTAATGCCTGGAGTTTTGGGGTCATTACTTGCACCATTGGTTGGGGGCTTAATTATTTCGAATTTCAATTGGGGGTTTATTTTTTGGGTAAATGTACCAATTGGAGTTTTTGGCTTAATAGTTTCATATTTTTGTGTGGATAATTTTAAAGAAAAAGTTGAGCATTTTAATTGGTGGGCATTTATTTGGTTGGGGCTATTTTTAGCTATGGCGTCTTTTACTATTGATACAATGTCTTATCCACTTATTATTGGTATTAGGATTATATTAGTTTTGCTAACCTGTTTTTGTTTATATATTTATACTCGCATAGAGTTTGCTTCAACAAATCATTTAGTACAGTATAAATTATTTAAAATTAGAACTTTTAGATTGTGCTTTATTAGTAATATTATGCTACGTATAGCATTTGGTGGTAGGGCCTTTGTTCTTGCATTGTATTTGCAGTTAAGTTTGGGGCTATCTACGTTACATGCGAGTTATTTATTATCATTTGGTGCAATTGGCTTGTTATTTGGACGGTTATTTGTAAAACATTTATTACCTTATTTTGGTTTTAGACAGTTATTGATTTCAGCTAATATCGCTGTTATAATAACTTCAGTAATGTATTGCTTTGTTACCAAAATAAATATATTGGCTTTTGTGATAATCTTTAGTAATTCATTTTTTACTTCGATGCTATTTATTTTACTAAATACTTTATTTTTTGCTGATGTTCCAGAGAAGAGCTATGCCTCAGCAACCAGTATTGCAAATACTGCACAGCAGATTTCTTCATCAGTTGGAGTAACTATTCTAGCTTTTATTCTTTATGCGTCTAACTTAGCTTTGCCACATTTTAGTTATTGGGTATTTTTTGTGGCATTTATATTTATTGCTTTTACTGGCTTATTTCTTCAGTTACTTTTAGTTAAAATTCGTCCTTCAGATGGGCAGAATCTAATCATAAAATAACCTTTTGTCATTACGAAGACCCTTAGATTCTGTGGCAATCTACTATTCTGACAGTTATACTGTAACTACCTAGCAACCATTGTATATTTAGGAGAACGAATTGATTACAAAACCATTTAACCATAATGGAGGACTTTCTCAAGTTATAAGGCATTTTACCCCGAATTGGTTTGCTGCTGTGATGGGTACAGGGATTACTGCAATTTGTTTAAATACATTGCAGTCTGGTTTAATAGAGTGGCATTTTATAGCTACTTATGTATGGTTTTTAAATATTATAATTTTTGTGATTTTATTATCACTTTTAGTAGCTAAGACAACTTTATATCCAGAGTCATGGGTACGAATGTTAAAAAACTCTGTGCAGCCAATGTTTTTAAGTTGCATTCCTATGGGGATGGCGACGATTATTAATGGGTTTATTTTTTTTGGGATTAAGATATTTGGGAATATTGCAATAGATATTGCGATATTCTTATGGTGGATAGATGTGCTTATGTCTATTATTTGTATTGTTATTGTGCCATATTTTATGTTTAAGCACCATGAGCATAATTTAAAGAATATGACAGCAGTATGGGCATTACCTTTTGTGGCGTGTAATGTTGCTGCTTTAAGCGGGGCAATTTTATTACCTTATATGCCGATAGATACAGCTTTTGCAGTATTTATCTTAAATATTGTTTTATGGTCAATTTCTATATGTTTAGCTTTGGGGATTTTAGTAATTTTGTTTCAGCGTCTTGCTTTGCATCAATTGCCTCCAATAGAGTTAGCTTCAACTATGTGGTTGCCACTTGGACCAACAGGCACTGGATCATTAGCAATTTTTATGCTAGGTAAAAGTTTAGTTGGTTTGCATTTTGTAGGCTTATCTGCACAGTATGCAGGTTTTATACAGGGCTTTTATGTTCTAAGCATGTTTATTGCACTAGCATTATGGAGCTTTGGTACTTGGTGGTTGATTATTGCTTTTTTAGTAACCTTAAGCTATATCCGTAAGCAGGTTATGAGCTTTAATTTAGGTTTTTGGGGGTACACTTTCCCTTTTGGTTCATATATTATGGCAACAGTTTATTTTGCAAGAACTACAGGTTTTTCTTTGCTTAAAAGCTATTCGGAGGCATTAATATATATATTAGCCATTATTTGGCTAGCGGTATTTGTTCGTACTTTATTTGGTGCGTATCATGGGTATTTATTTAAAGATAATACTATTGAATAAATGTCTTAATCTAAGTCGTAGTAATAGCGCATAATGTGATTTATAGGTAACTACTTAGCAACGTCATCCTCAACTTGTTTCAGGATCTAAAATAAAGGGATGCTGAAATAACACACGAGTATGAAATTCAGCATGACAAATCCAAATAGACAATGGTTGCTAAGTGAATATGAGGTAAAATATATTTATTTACTTTGAGGGTTTTAAAAAAAACACATTGATTTAAAAGCGATTAAATTTTTTATAGATATGGGCATGACTATCACTAATACTATCATGTTCAGTGCAGATTTGCCATTCAGAATTTTATTATATTTTGAGAAAAACTTGGAAATGTCCCAAATGTGGCTGATTATTTTGATACACTTTAATCCCATAAACTGAAATTAATAAAAGATAATTAAAAAGTGATTAAGGTATCAAATGTACGGTTTGTTGTGCATTAAAATCAATTAATAGCAATTTGAATTCCTTTATTTTTCAGGAATGTGACTAACTCTTTGCGGGAGTTACAATTGGTTTTATAAAATATGGCTTCAATATGTTTTTCGATAGTCCTAGTGGAAACATATAATTTATCTGCAATCTCTTTATTGGTTTTACCTTGCAAGATATTTAAGCTGCAATCAATCTCTCTTTTTGTTAAGTAGGATTGGTTATTTCCAGTATAAAAGTAGAATTTTCTAGGTATTATAGTGGGAGATAAATTTTTATTATGTGTTACTGTGCCATTAAGTTTTGATTCTATGTTGCTATTTTTATCTAAAATTATTACATTAGAGTTGCTTTCTCGCCATGGCTGGATAATGCATTGTTTTTCTGAATGTGTTATGAAGTTATGTGTCGCATCAAGGAAGTAGGGTATAAATTGCTCCAGCATAGTTATATTATTTAAATAAAAATTTTCAATTCCTGTAATTTCATTTGAAGTATAAAAATGAAACATTTCAGTATAATCATTAGTGCGAGTTATAATTCGCATCTCATTTCCAATATTAAACTTCTTTTGATTATTTAGGATTCTATTCTTAAGTATTTTATTAGCCGAATCATCGATTGTATCTACCCATGGTGACAATAATAAATATCTTTGTTTGTCAGGTATTAGATCTGGAGTATATATATGGCATATTCCTTTGCTGCATGCAATAATTGAGTCTTCCAGCCGTTTTGTATGATTAGACAGTTCTAAACGTGATCCATTTAAAAATACCCTTGAGTAATCTATGACTTTGATTGGGGTTCTTGATGTAAGTGGCTGACAAATTAAATTTATATCATGGCTGCATGTAATAGAAATATGCTGTCTTAAATTACTTGGTAACATTTAACTCCCCTGCAAAAGTTATTTAGAATTTTACCATGATTATTAATTAGTCCAAATATTATTTAATACTCTATTCCATATTCAGCAATGCTTAATAACGTTACTTCGCTATTGATTAGGTAGAATACGTATTTTATACGTATTGATACTGTTATATTTATCGTGTTATTATTTATCCCTAAACTCAATATAAATATGGGTTAAAATTTCATAAAATATAAAAGGAAGAAAATTATGTATGTATTAGTTGTTAGTTATAGCAAATCTCCAGAAATAGTTGCGGAGCATGTAAGTACTCATTCAGAATGGGTGAAAAAACATTTATCTCAAGGTAATATACTACTTGTTGGTCCTAAGACTAGCAAACTAGGTGGCGTTTTACTTGTAAAATCAATGGAAAAGCAGCAATTATTGGATATTATAGCAGAAGACTCATATGTTAAGCATGATGTTGCAGATTATCAAATCACTGAATTTGATTGTAAAGCTACCCATAATGACCTTGAGGTTTTAAAGCGTATGTAGTTTAATACGGTGTTGCAATAATTTTTTATCGCAACGCTGTATTTTTTAGTACAGGTATATTAAAATTATGATGGAACTTTTTAACAAAAAAACAGAATTTATTTTTAAACATAATGTTGATGCTAAAAAACAGAGCAATGATTTATTATTTATATTTGAAAATAATGAGGTGTACATATTTAGGAATAATGTACCAGCAATAAATGATTTAGTTAAAAATAATATTCAATGTGATATAGATAATTTATTATGTTTTGGTACGATTAACTCACAGCAATGCTTTTGTCTTAAAAATAATTTGCCTGCTTCAAACATATTACTAGATAAAGTTTTGCTAAAAACTAGTTATTCTATTCTTTCTGAAGCAAGCTACCAAGCGGCTGTTTTAGCCAATCACTTATCTCATTGGTTAATGACACATAAGTATTGTGGGGCATGTAAGGGGGATAATAATGTCTGTGTTAATGAATTAGCATTGCAATGTGCTAATTGTAATTTAAGAATATATCCTATAATCTCACCTTGTGTGATTGGATTGATTTATAAAGGCAATGAAATTTTATTAGCTCAAGCAAAGCAATCATTGAATAATATATATGGATGTATATCAGGATTTGTTAACCCTGGTGAAAACCTAGAAGCAGCATTAGCTCGTGAAGTATATGAAGAGGTGGGACTAAATATTCATAATATAAAATATGTTACATCACAGCATTGGCCATTCCCTAATTCTTTAATGATAGGCTTTACTGCAGAATATTTATCTGGAGATATAAATGTTGATACTGTTGAGATATCTGATGCTGCTTGGTATGATATTGATAGTCCAGATAAATTGCCGAATTTACCAAGTGGCATAAGTGTTTCTAGGCATTTGATTAATGAATTTTGTACAAGATATGCAAAATAATAATTCTTAAAACATTTTATGTTCAATAAACAATCTTAGGTTGTATAAATATTTATTTATAAATATTATTTTTGGTATATAATTCGTACTTAAATTTATAGGGTAAATATAAAATATATGCAAAAAAAGGTCAAGTAAAAATCATAGATGAGAAAATGTATTGTGTATTACCACATTATACAATCGAAGGTTCGGCTATCCTTGCTTTATGTGCAGGTATTGAGATAAAAGTAGTTATATATTTATGAAGCCATTACCATCATCAGAAATGAAAGCTATTTTACATTCTAAACGTGCGAACATTTATTATTTAGAGTGTTGCCGAGTCATGCAAAAAGATGGCAGGGTTCTTTATCTTACAGAAGCTAAAGATGCAAATTTATACTGGAATATACCAGTTGCAAATACTACAGTCATATTATTAGGCAATGGAACATCTATTACACAAGCAGCTATGCGTATGCTTGCTGGGAGTGGTGTGTTAGTTGGTTTTTGTGGCGGTGGAGGTACTCCATTATTGATGGCAAACGAAGTTGAGTGGTTAACTCCACAAAGTGAGTATAGACCAACAGAATATCTGCAAGGTTGGATGTCATTTTGGTTTGATGATCAAAAGCGACTAACAGCTGCCAAAATTTTTCAACAATCTCGTATGGATTACATTACGAAAGTTTGGTCTAATGATCGTGATTTAGCTGAATATGGTTTTATTAGCAATGAGAGCAATATAAAAATAATGTTATCTAATTACAACGATAGATTTAATCATGCTAATTCTGTATCAGATCTCTTACTAAATGAAGCGCAATTAACTAAACAGCTTTATCGCATAGCCACTAAAAACTGCAAATATGGTGACTTTACTCGTGAACGTGAATCGAGCGATAAAGCCAATAGTTTTTTGAACCATGGTAATTACCTTGCTTATGGATTGGCAGCTAGCTGTTTATGGGTAATTGGTATTCCTCATGGTCTTGCTGTAATGCATGGTAAAACTAGACGTGGTGCATTGGTTTTTGATGTGGCAGATTTGATTAAAGATGCTTTAATTTTACCATTATCATTTATATGTGCAACAGAAAATGCTACAGAACAAGAATATCGTGAACAGTGTTTACAAATATTTGTTAAACACAAAGCACTTGATTACATGTTTGATACAGTTAAACAAATTGCACTTAAGAATGACTGGGATATTGCTAAATTATGATGGTTACTTTTGTTTCCCAATGTGAAAAGCTAGCACTTAAACGTACTCGAAGAGTTCTTGATGCTTTTGCTAACCGAATTGGGGATAATACTTGGCAAACTATTATTACTGAGGATGGCTTAATTGCTGTAAAGAAGCTACTACGGATGAGTGCCACTAAAAATACTGCAGTTGCGTGTCATTGGTTTCGTAGCAGAAGTAGATCTGATTTATTATGGGTGGTTGGAAAACGTAATAAGTTTAATGATAGGGGAATTGTCCCAGTTAATAGCACAAAAAAGAGTCTTGCCCAAAATAAATGGGAGAATGATTGGCATTATTTACCATTAATTAAAGCGCTAGTGGCAATTGCTGCATTGTTACATGACTGGGGTAAGGCTAGCGTTTTATTCCAAAAAAAATTAAATGAAAATAATCGGCATAGTAAACAAGGTGATCCACTACGTCATGAATGGGTGTCATGTTTATTATTAAATGCTTTAGTGAAATGCTCTGGCAATATAGAAACTGATGATTCTTGGTTAGAACTTCTAATGCAACAGAATTGGGATGAAAATTTAATTAAACAAACTATTGCACAATCGACAGAACAAGCGAATATTTTATATCAACTACCTCCTATAGCACAACTTGTTGCATGGTTAATAGTTTCACATCATCGCTTACCAGATTTACAATCTGAAGATGAAAAAAGTGGCTATAAAAAATATAAAGATAATAAACGTCACTCAATTCAAGATATGTTAAAAAGTATTAATGCAACTTGGGGTTATCAAAATAAATTTGATGAAGACGATTATAATACTCGTCTAAAATTATGTTTTGAATTTGAATATGGATTACTAAGTCAATCAGTATTGTGGAATAAGCAAGTTAAAAAATGGGCGTCCCGTTTATTACAAGAAAGTGACAATGCCTTGGCTTGTTTAGCAAGTGGTAGTTGGAGAGTGGTGCTGCATCATGCTAGATTATGTTTAATGTTAGGCGATCATTATTATTCATCATGCGACAAGTCAGATAGCTGGCAAACGTCGTTACCATTAATTGCGAATACAAATAAAGACGGAAAACCAAAACAACTTCTGGATGAACATTTAGTCCATGTTTGTAAACATGCGCTGCAAGTATCCCAATCTTTAAGTAGATTAACTGAAGAAATGGATTCTGCATATGACATTAATAATTTAAAGAAAAGAGGTTCACCTGGATATGAGTGGCAAGATCATGCAGTAAAACAAATCCGACAATTTAAGTTACAGTCTGACAGTCATAAAACGGGCTGCTTTGTGGTAAATATGGCAAGTACGGGCAAAGGAAAAACTATTGCCAATGCTAAAATTATGCGTGCATTATCCACTGACGGAGAATCATTGCGTTATATCTTGGCTCTTGGGTTGCGTACTCTAACATTGCAAACAGGAGACTCATATCGTAATGACATCGGGCTTGGTAATGATGATTTGGGTGTATTAATTGGTTCACGAGCTGTACAAGAATTACATCAAAAAAATAATAAAACTGAGACTGAGCCATCTTTGACTCCTGAGGATTATGGTTCGGAGTCTTTGGAGGAGTTACTTAATGATGAGCTTAATTATGAATCTATGCCTCAAGCTGATTTTCTGGATGTTTTATTTTCTAAAAATAGCACAGAGAAAAACAAAGCATTTCTATATAAACCAGTATTAGTTTGTACTATTGATCATATTATGGCAGCAACTGAGACTAAGCGAGGAGGAAAGTATATTTTGCCAAGTCTGAGGTTGCTTTCTTCTGATTTGGTTATTGATGAAATTGATGATTTTAGTGGACAGGATTTAGTTGCCATTGCTCGTTTAATACATTTAGTTGGTATGTTAGGTCGAAAGGTAATGATCTCATCCGCAACTATTCCACCAGCATTAGCTGAAGGGTTTTTTAATGCTTATTATTTGGGGTGGCAACTGTATTGTAAATTTAAACAGCTTACAAATAATGATGTATTAGGTATGTGGGTAGATGAGTTTAAAACTCAGATTGAGTATATATCTAGCAAACAGCAAAACGAAGCAGCAACAATCTACAAATCAGCACATCAGAAATTTGTTAATTCACGAGTGCAGCAGCTATTGCAACAGGTTGTAAAACATAAGGCTTATATTGTTAAGTGTGATAATTTAAAAGTAGTAAACACAAAGCAAAATTTAGATGATGGCGTTCAATCAAAATACTTTGAGCTAATTAAGACTAATATTCAACAACTACATCAACATCATCACACTATTGATATAAAAACTAATAAAAAAGTATCTTTTGGCATTGTTAGAGTTGCCAATGTTGCACCATGTGTTGCATTGACTAGGTATCTGCTTAATGCTAATTGGAATGATGGTATAGAGTCTCGAATTATGGCATACCATAGTAGACAAGTGTTATTGTTACGAAGTGAACAAGAGCGTCATTTGGATATGGTATTAAAACGTAAGGAACAGGATGGAGAAGAGGCAATTGCATTTAGTGATAGGATAATTCGGGGACATTTGGATTCAGTTATTTCTGATAATATGATTTTTATTTTAGTTGCAACGCCAGTTGAAGAAGTTGGGCGAGACCATGATTTTGACTGGGCAGTCATTGAACCATCATCGTATCGCTCAATCATTCAACTGTCAGGTAGAGTGCTACGTCATCGTAAAATTACGCAAGATGTTCTGAAGCCAAATATTGCTCTAATGCAATATAACTTAAGAGGATTAATGCAGGCAGATGTGGCGTTTACAAGACCTGGTTTTGAGATGTATTCTAATCATTTTAAATTAGAGACTAAAGATCTTGAGCTGTTAATCGATACGAATACTATAATTAATGGTATTAGTTCTATACCTCGTATTCAAGAATCAAGTATGCTACAAGCTACAAAAAAACTTGCGGATTTGGAGCATGCAGTAACGGCACATTTTTTGACTAAATATGACTCAAAAGGGCCTGGTTATATTAATGGTTGGCTAAATGAAGTGTGGTTTTTAACTGCATTACCTCAAAGATTTAATCAGTTTCGGAAGAGTTCTCCCAATATACAGCTTTTTGCTATCATGGAAGAGGAGAATATGAAATTTTGTGAGAGAAAAGAACAAGGGATATATATCCCTCGGAGTGATTTTTATCAGATTACGCAATTAAAATTAAATGATTTAGAGCAGAAGCGTTTATGGTTAAATCGTAATTATTATGAGATTCTGCGAGACGAGGCAATAAAAAGGATTAATGATTTTGGTGATGTAAATAAGAGTATAGTTGCATTATCAAAACGGTATGGGGAAATTATGTTACCTGAGTACGATAGTGATAAAAAACTGATGTATTCAGATCAATTTGGTTTAGTTATTAATAAAAGTGAGGGTAAATATCTATGACAGTGAATATTACAAAATTTTTAGATGAAAGAAAAGAAGGATGGCTAAAAAAAGAACGTGCTAAAAAAATGGTAGATAGTATCGAAATTGTGGATTTGGAAGAACAGGCATCAGATAAATTTAGCTTGGCAAAATGGGTATCTGATGCTGCCAAACGTGCAATTCAATTGTCAATAACTAGTCATCCAAGTAAATTTAGCCATCCAGACGCAAAGACATCTAGTATCATTGCCAATACTCAATGTCGTACAGATGGGTATTTGCGTAGTGGTAATGTCAATTATCAAAATTATGAACTTGATGTATTTGGTAATGCAGCTGCAATGGATGTATACAAATTTTTAGCATTAAAATTATCTAATAATAAAACAGTGCTGGAAAGTATAGAACAAGAAGATGAACTCATTAAAGATTTTTTTTCATCCATCCCATACCTGGATTTTAACGATTTACGTTGCAGGTTTTTAAAAATCAAAGACTCTGAGGGTAATAGCAAAACAAATTATTTGGTTAAACAAGTTTATTTTCCATTTGAAGAATGTAATTATCATTTGTTATCAATTTTAACACCATCGGGGTTACTTACTGAGGTTAAAAAACGAATTGATAATTTACGCTTTTCAGAGGAGACTAAACAAGCTAAAGAAAGCAAGAGGAAGAATGAATGTCACCATGTAGGGTTTACAGATATTTATGATTTAACATTCACATGCTATGGTGGAACGCAGCCACAGAATATTAGTTATCTAAATAGTCAAAATGCTGGTAAAGCTTATCTATTGCCAAGTGTGCCACCTATTCTAGAAAGAAGAAGTACTCGATTGCCTAACGAGAATTTTTTTACCCAGTCTTTATACCGCAATAAATTCCAAGAGAGTTTTAGCAGTCTACATAAATTAATGCAACTTGATATAAATAATATAAATATTAGAGATGCAATTCACAATATTATTCGCTTTATTGTTGATGAAATATTAGCCACAGCTTTTAAAATTCGCCAATATGATATTGGCTGGTCAAATAATGATTATTATTCTAATCTACCTAAGAGTCAACGAGTTTGGCTGGATAATGTTTATCAAGATGAGAGGTTGGCACAAATAGAGTGGAAAGAGGGTATCAGTCAAGAAATCGCTCGATGGGTACTTAAATCTTATGAAAAATCAATCTTGGGTTCATATATGTTAGGTGATATTGAATTGCAAAAAATTAGTAAAATAGTAATTGAAGCAATTGAGCAAGATAAGGAGTTTTTTTGATGCGTTACTTTATTTTAATTCCTCACCTGAGGTTACAAAATGCTAATGCAATGAGTAGCCCATATACAATTGGGTTTCCTGCAATGACTGCGTGGCTTGGTGGCGTACATGCCTTACAACGCAAACTCAACTCGATTTATGATGGTATCACTTTAGATAAAGTTGCAATTAGTTGCCATAATTTTGATTTGCAAGTTTATAAAGGCGCGGGAGATTTTGTTAATTCAATTATTGGTACAGCGAATCCGTTATATAAAGATGGTAGTCGTCCAGCATTTATTGAAGAAGCTCGTTGTCATTTAGAGGCTTCATTATTAATCGAGTGCTTAAACTTTGATATTGATCCAGATGACTTTGATGCGTTTGAAGAGAAAATAAAGCAACTAGTCATGGGCATGAAGTTTGCTGGGGGAGACGTTTTGGCTATAAAAAACTGTGAAGTTATTAAATTTGATGATTATAGTGAGACTAATAGTGATTTCAAGAAAATATTACATAAGCTAATGTTAGGACATGTTTTAATTGAACGCCGTGATCTAGTTAAAAAAACCATGCAAGAAGAACAAAAAGATGCTTTAGACACAGTATTGGATTATGTAAAAGTTACCCATAACGCATCGCAGGATGCTAATGGTAATGTGATGTGGAAATCTTACCGTAAAACAACTGGTTGGATTGTGCCTATTGCAGTTGGTTTTCAAGGAATATCAGAGCTTGGTATGGCTAAAAATCAACGAGATAATAAAACACCGCATCGTTTTGCAGAGAGTGTTGTGACTCTCGGGGAGTTTATAATGCCTTATCGTATTAAGCACATAGATGATATGCTATGGCAGTATAGTATTGATATAGATAATAACTTATATCTTTGTCAAAATTCAACAATTTGAAATATTTTTAATTTAATTTTATAAGGAAAATGTAAAGTGGCTAAAAAAGAAACATCTATAGCGTCAGTATTGGCATTTGAAAAGAAACTTGTGTCATCGGATGGATATTTTTATGGTACAACTTGGAATACCCGTAAGGGCAGCGACAGCATACAACCTTTAGGGTTAATTGAAAAATCGGTGAGAGGTACTATTTCTAATCGATTAAAATCTGCAGTACAAAATGATCCAATAAAATTAAATGCAGAAGTTGAGAAAGCTAATCTACAAAAAGTTGATTCATGTGCTTTAGCTGAACATCAAGATACCTTGAAGGTTAGTTTTACTTTGAAGGTATTAGGTGGTGTGGAAACCCCTTCAGCTTGTAATAATGAGGTGTTTTATCAGTCTTACCAACAAGTGATAAAAGATTATATTAGTAAATATGGTTTTAAAGAGTTAGCAAAACGCTATGCTTTAAATATTGCTAATGGTAGTTTTTTATGGCGTAATCGGGTCGGGGCAGAAAAAATAGAAATAAATGTCATGATTAATGATCAACAAACATGGTTGTTTAATGCACATGATTATAAATTACATCATTTCGACAATGTGGATGAGAAAATACAAGCACTATCTGAACAAATTGCTAAAGCTTTATCTGGAGAGTTACCTTATTTACTACTAACTATTGATGCTTATGCGCTGATTGGGAAAGGTCAAGAAGTATACCCTAGCCAGGAATTGGTTTTTGATAAAGGTAATGGAAGTAAAAGTAAAATATTGTATGATGTAAATAAGGTAGCTGCTATGCATTCACAAAAAATTGGCAATGCTCTACGTTCTATTGATACATGGTATCCAGAATTTGATGAGAAAAAGGTAGCAATTGCGATTGAACCCTATGGGGCAGTAACCAACTTAGGTAAAGCATACCGCACACCTAAGGAAAAGGTTGATTTTTTTAGCTTGTTTGATAAGTATGCCTTAGGAGAACCATTGACAAATGAAAATCAGGAACATTACGTAATGGCTGTTCTTGTACGTGGTGGTGTATTCGGACAAAGTAGTAAGGAGTAATCTAATGCGTTATTATCAAGAGATTACTTTGATTGAGCAAGTGGAAATATCACCATATTTTATTTGGTCGAAGTTGTACGGACAATTACATATTGCCTTTGTAGAAATAAAAAAGCAAAATAATCAAGCAAATATAGGGGCTTCCTTTCCACAATATATTTATCAAAAAAATGAAGTGGGGAAATCTACAATTGTTCTAGGAACAAAGCTTAGGCTCTTTGCAGAAATAGAAAGCACATTGCAACAGTTCAATATATTTAAATGGCTTGAGCGATTAACCGACTATGTGCATATTAGTTCAATACGTCTTGTACCACAAGAAAAAGTTACAGCATATGTAACATTTCAGCGTAAACAAGTAAAAACTAACGCAGAGCGTCTTGCGAGGCATCGTGTAAAAACGCGGAATGATATTAGTTTTGATGATGCAATTAAGTTATATCAAAATCGTGTGACGACAACTGATTTACCATTTATTCAAATGAAGAGCTTGACTAATGACCAGAGGTTTAAGCTTTTTATTGAAAAAAGAATTGCCCCCAAATCTAGTGAATCTAAATTTAACACTTATGGTTTAAGTTCTAACTCGACAGTTCCTGAATTTTAACCCAATATTTTGGGGGTATTTAATAGTTTGATTAAATCAATGGGTTATAATAATAAGAAAAATTTGGGTCAAAGTTTATTTTTTACTCTAATACTATTGTTGTAACCTTGTTTTTTGTGCTAAAATTCTTGTTTACTGCCACATAGGCAGCTTAGAAAAATAAATAATGATTTTGTAATAGTGACTAATTTGTTTACTGCCACATAGGCAGCTTAGAAAATTGTTAACGCTTGATTTTTAAATTCATAATCGTTTACTGCCACATAGGCAGCTTAGAAATCGCATGACAGAAGTTGATGAGCTTATTTTTAGTTTACTGCCACATAGGCAGCTTAGAAAAGTAATAGGCTTAGAGAAGACAGGCTATGTATGTTTACTGCCACATAGGCAGCTTAGAAAAATTCAATGCAATCATTGTAAAACTGAATTTAGTTTACTGCCACATAGGCAGCTTAGAAATATATTTTCTATAATTGAAGCTTCTACTATTTGTTTACTGCCACATAGGCAGCTTAGAAAGTACAGCGCGCAAATATCTTCATAATCTGTACGTTTACTGCCACATAGGCAGCTTAGAAATTAAACTCTTTAAAATTTTGCTCAACGTCTTTGTTTACTGCCACATAGGCAGCTTAGAAAAAACACTGGCGTAGCAACTTTGGGACAAGCATGTTTACTGCCACATAGGCAGCTTAGAAAGTAACATAAAACACCCCCCCATCTCGCGCAGTGTTTACTGCCACATAGGCAGCTTAGAAAAGTAATAGGCTTAGAGAAGACAGGCTATGTATGTTTACTGCCACATAGGCAGCTTAGAAAGTTAAATACTGCCAATTGATTAGATTCCCCAGGTTTACTGCCACATAGGCAGCTTAGAAATTATTCCCCCCGCTAAAGTTAGTAATTTGCAGGTTTACTGCCACATAGGCAGCTTAGAAAATTTATTTATTCCTTTAAAAATTAAATTTATTGTTTACTGCCACATAGGCAGCTTAGAAAAAACTGGTAAAGAAGTTGAAAATGTAAAATCTGTTTACTGCCACATAGGCAGCTTAGAAATTTTTAAAATATTATTTATTGTTGTGCAGGAAGTTTACTGCCACATAGGCAGCTTAGAAATTTTTAATTTGTTTGTTTGTTTTTGTTTTCCCGTTTACTGCCACATAGGCAGCTTAGAAATCTATTATTGCAGCCTGTATAGCTTCCGCTTGGTTTACTGCCACATAGGCAGCTTAGAAAATTGGGGCAGATATACCTAGTTCCTAATATAAGTTTACTGCCACATAGGCAGCTTAGAAAAACCATGCCAACTAACCCAGCATCAGCAAGTAGTTTACTGCCACATAGGCAGCTTAGAAAGTAACCAAATAACTCGGCATGGCTACCAAGGCGTATAAGGTGTAAGAAGTCTTTATTCACTTTTTTATATTAGAATTATGTCTGGGGCGATGTGACAATCTCTACAGTCTAAATACTCACCGTGTGATTGATGGTCTTTGTATTTAATAGGAAGTTTTTCATCTAATATTAGTAGCTGAACTACCGTAGGTAAAATAGTGGCAAGTTTTTTTATTATATTGTCCTTTGAGTTCCCGTTTGTAATCTTTTTTAAATTGGGTTGTTCTTTCAATCGTCCGCATTTAGGTCATCCATTAATGCCTCAAGACTGCTGAAAGATTTAAGCTTTTTGCTACGGGACTCTTTAATTGCTTGAGTTGTGGTTTTGTTAGGGGCAAGCAGACTTATCGGAAATGCATGTTCTTTTGCTATTTGAGTTAATAATAATCTAACTGCATCAGATAGGGTCAAACCAATAGCTTCTAAAACAACATGTGCTTATTCTTTAATGGAGTGATTAATTCTTGCAGTTACAATGGCATTTGCGCTCATAAGGAATTCCTTTTTATATAATGTGATGTACATTGTTAATCATAGAATTGTAGCATAATAAGTGCCATAACCTATGTTGTCTGGTACTTCGTCATTGCGAGCGTAGCGTGGCAATCCCATAATTATCGATGAGATTGCTTCGTTTTACTAGCAATGACGACACTTAAAAACATTTACCTATGTACTTAGTATAAGTTTAGTCAATGTTGTAACTAATAATGTTTGAATTAATCATATCTAAACAACGAAAAACCTTGGTTTTTGCCTTTCACACTTGGGTTTTAGATATTTTATCTGGTGGTTGCTGCAATGATATTAAAAGAATTTGCAGAGCAATATGGCAACATATATAATAGGGGGTAAATTCTTGATTGGAAATATATCTTGCTTTTTATAGGTGTTTGGTGGTAAAATCATGCCCTTGTAGTTATTTTTTAAATAGGTGAAATTATGGCAAGAGTTTGTCAAGTTACTGGTAAGAAGACCATAACTGGTAACAACGTATCTCATGCAAATAACAAAACCAAACGTCGTTTCTTGCCTAATTTGCAATGGCGTAAGTTTTGGGTAGAGAGTGAGAATCGTTGGGTTCGTTTACGTGTGTCAAATGCGGCGCTTCGTACTATAGATAAAAACGGTATCGACGTAGTGCTTGGTGAAATGCGAGCATGCGGCCAAGTTATTTAAGGTGTTAGATCATGCGTGAAAAAATTAAAATGGAATCAACAGCAGGTACAGGGCATTTTTATACCACAACTAAAAATAAGCGTACTACTACTGAAAAGCTTCTTATGAAGAAATTCGATCCAAAGGCTCGTAAGCATGTTGAATATAAAGAGCAAAAGCTAAAATAATTAATTTAACCGTGTATCTAAGTTGTTAAATTACCTTATTGCTAAAGTATTCTATAAATAAAACCCTGCATTTTAAAAATGCAGGGTTTTATTTTATCTACATGATTAGAATATATGATAAAATCACGCAGAGTATGTTTACTAATAAAATCAAAAGAGATGATGTATATGATAAAAATCAAGTTACCGGATAATTCTGTGCGTGAGTTTGACGCTCCGATAAGCATTTTAGATATTGCAAAGAATATTAGCACTAGTTTAGGTAAAGTTACTTTAGGTGGCGTTGTGGATTCTATTATTCGTGATGCGAGTTATATGGTTGCTAATGATTGTAGCTTAAAGATTATTACAGAAAAAGATTCTGATGCTTTAGAGATTATAAGACATTCTACTGCGCATTTGTTGGCACAAGCGGTAAAGCAATTGTTTCCAACAGCTCAGGTAACAATTGGTCCAGTTATTGAAAATGGATTTTATTATGATTTTAGTTATGAGCGTCCGTTTACCTTAGAGGATTTAGCTAATATAGAAAAACGTATGCTGTTACTTGCAAGCCAAAATATTCCTGTTGAGCGCAAAGAAATGCCACGCAATGAAGCGATTAAATACTTTGATTCTATAGGTGAAGCATATAAAGTAGAGATTATTTCTGCTATTCCAGAAGACCAGATTATATCCTTGTATACACAAGGAGACTTTACTGATTTATGTCGTGGACCTCATGTGCCAAGCACTAGTAAAATAAAAGCTTTTAAGCTTATGAAAGTTGCTGGGGCGTATTGGCGTGGTGATTCAAACAATGCAATGTTGCAGCGAATATACGGTACAGCATGGCAAAGTAAGGAAGATTTACAAAAATATCTAGTAATGCTAGAAGAGGCGGAAAAAAGAGATCATAGGAAAATAGGTAAGCAGTTAGATTTATTTCATTTACAAGATGAAGCTCCGGGTATGGTGTTTTGGCATCCAAATGGTTGGCAATTATGGCAAGTTGTTGAGCAGTATATGCGTAGTATGTATGTTAAATATGGCTATCAGGAAGTAAAAACTCCACAGATTGTGGATAGAGTTTTATGGGAAAAGTCAGGTCACTGGGAAAAATTTAGAGACGATATGTTTAGTGTAGAAACTGATGACAGACAATATGCGATAAAACCGATGAATTGCCCATGCCATGTACAAATATTTAAACAAGGATTGACTAGTTATAGAGCGTTACCATTAAGATTGGCAGAGTTTGGTTCATGTCATAGAAATGAAGCATCTGGGGCATTACATGGTATAATGCGTACTCGGAATTTTACACAAGATGATGCTCATATTTTTTGTATGGATAACCAAATCCAAGAAGAAGTAATGTCATTCATTGATATGTTATTTGAGGTTTACAATAAGTTTGAGTTAACAGAGGTTGCGGTTAAACTTTCAACCCGTCCTTTGCAACGTATTGGTAGTGATGATATTTGGGATAAAGCTGAGTCTTCTCTTAGTTTAGCCTTAGATGCAAAAAATCTAAAATGGGAAATTATGCCTGGAGAAGGTGCATTTTATGGACCAAAAATTGAATTTGAGGTAAAAGATTGTATCGGGCGCTCATGGACTACTGGTTCAGTGCAGTTGGATTTTTCTATGCCAGTACGGCTTGATGCTGAATATATATCAGATGATGGTAGTAAAAAAAACCCAGTTATGTTGCATAGAGCAATTTGTGGATCTTTAGAAAGATTTATTGGGATTTTAATTGAGCATCATGCGGGGAAGTTCCCGTTTTGGTTGGCTCCCATACAGCTAATTGTTTTAAATATTTCTGAGAAGCAAGCAGATTATGCATTAAGTATACAAAGTCAATTTAAACAATTTGGTTTGCGATGCAATATTGATTTAAGTAACGAAAAAATCGGCTATAAGATTAGAGAGCAGACGTTACAAAGGATTCCATATCTCATTATTGTTGGTGATAAAGAGATGGAAAAAAATGAAATCACGATTAGACACCGTGATGGTCAGGATTTAGGTTCAATGAGTGTTAGTGACTTTGTCACACATAACTGCTTAGATGCGCAATTAAGAACTGATGCAGGTAAGTAGTTACAAATCACAAGTTGAGCTTTAGTTTTTATATATTAAAAGGGGTCATGCCATAAGTAATGAAAAACAGGTTCGTATTAATGCTGCGATTACCGCAAACGAAGTACGCGTAATTATTGATGAAACTAGTGAGCAATTAGGCGTAATCAGTATAAAAGAAGCATTAAAAAAAGCTGAAGAGTTAAATGTAGACTTGGTTGAAATATCACCAAATGCAAACCCCCCAGTCTGTAAAATAATGAATTATGGAAAATTCAAATATCGTGAGCAAAAAAAAGCTCATGAGATGAAGATGAAGCAAAAGCAAGTTCATCTGAAAGAGATTAAATTAAGGCCAGTTACTGATGAGAATGATTATCAGATTAAACTAAGAAATGCGAAGCGTTTTTTAGAAGATGGTGACAAAGTTAAGTTTGTTGTACAGTTCCGTGGGCGTGAAATGGCTCACCAAGAGTTGGGTTTACGTTATCTGGAGCGTGCAGAGCAAGATTTAATTGATGATGCAGTTAGTGAGCAAAAAGCTAAAGTTGAAGGCAGAAATGCAATAATGATTGTTGCGCCAAAGAAAAAAATTGCCAAAAAAGACGAGTAATTAATCTTTTGTAGGGTATTGCTAATGAAGGTTAGTGGGTTCACTTTTGTACGAAACGGTACAATACTTGGATATCCATATATAGAAAGTATTTTGTCATTGCTTAGCGTATGTGATGAGGTCATTGTTGCTGTGGGTAATAGTGATGATGATACGCTGGCAAGAGTTTTGAGTATAAATGATTCAAAACTTAGAGTTCTTGAAACTACATGGAATGATTCAATGTCAGATCGTGGGTATACATATGCACAGCAAAAAATGCTAGCACAGTTTAATTGCACTGGTGATTGGGCATTTTATTTAGAATGTGATGAAATTATCCATGAGGATGATGTCCCACTAATTCGTGCGCAGATGGCTAAGTACTTGCCTAATAAAGATGTGGAGGCTTTAGTATTTGACTACTATCATTTTTATGGTACTCCTGAAAACCTTGCTATTTCACCTAGGTGGTATAAAAGAGCTCCTAGAATTATTCGTAATACTATTCGTTCTTGGGCCCCAGATGGTTTATTTTGGATAGTAATGGATTCAAACAAGCATGGACGTTATCCCAATGCAGCATTAGTAAATTGCCCAATCTATCATTATGGGCATGTGCGATTAATTTCAGCAATGAATGAAAAAAATAAACGTGTAGAACGCTATTGGGGTAAAACACCTAAAGAGTTCTATGGTTATGGCAATGTAGATGTAAATGGTTTAGCTGCTTTTCAAGGCTCTCATCCAAAGATTGTTACTAATTGGTTAGAGTCATCGGCAGAAAAGCATATGGTTATAAATAAAAATTATATTCCAAGTGGTAGAGATAAGAGGCATAGAATTATGATGATGATTAGTCGGATACTGGGTAACCTAGATTGGACGAAGAAACATTATAAATTAGTTAGAGAATAAATGAAAGCCCAATTTAATAATAAAGCGATTTCTGTTATTTTATTTTTATTTGGTTTTTCTTTAACAGTTTCCACATTCTTGCAATCTATCTCTATGGTATGTTTGTTAGTATTTGCACTTATGTCTTCTGAGGTTAGGGCTAATTTAAAGTTTGCCATAAAAGAACCTTTTATAAAAATTTCCCTACTAATTTATGCTCTGTTTATATTAGGTACTCTATGGACTAGTGCTGCAATAAAAGATGCCTTGCATATGTTAGTGAAAGCTGACATTTTTTTAATTGCCCCAGTGATTTTTGCTATATTTTACCAACCTAAATATAAAATTAGTTTGTATTATGGCTTTGCCTGTGGGGTGATGTTAGCTGTTGTCATATCTTTGGTTGCATATTTGTTTCATTTAGGGTTTTTTACAGAATCTGGGGTACATTTTTATATATACGGAAAAGCATTACGGGTTTTTCATAGCCATACTTATCAAAATTATTTTGCGGGTTTATTGAGTGTTGGATTATTATCTATTTTATTAGAAGAACAACTCACTAAATTCCGCCGTGCTTTATATATTATTGTTATTAGTTTATGTACTTTTGATATTTTCTTTGTAATCCACGGACGTGGTGGGCAAATCCTTTATTTATTGATGTTAGTAATATTATTATTGCAATGGCGTTTTAAATTAGGCATGTTTTTTTCAGCGGTTATATTATTATTAGTTGTTCCTTTGTTTGTTGCATTTTCACCAGCGGTAAAGGATGGTATTGAACTTTATAATTCTGATTTAACAAAATATCAGAATGGGAACTTTGATACTTCAATGGGTGGGCGTTGGGAGTTTCATAAATACAGTTGGCAATTAATAAAACACTCTCCAATATTAGGTTATGGCACTGGGAGTTATTCAAATGAATATCAATCGGTTACAACAAAAGTGTCCACAACTAATCCACATAATGATTATTTGTGGTTTGGGGTAGAGCTTGGAGTTTGTGGCATACTATTACTTGTGGCTTTTATATTTATTGCATTTAAGCAAGCATATAGATTAGTATTGCCTTATCGATATATTGGCATAATTTTAGTTGCAACTTATGCAGTTGCTTGTTTTCAGAATTCTTTTTTTACAGATCGCATTACAGGAGAGGCTTTTATAGTGTTTATTAGTAGTTTATTAGCAAGTAGCAGATATCAGAAAAAAACATCTTTACATAATGATAATATGAAAGAATATAAATAATGATTTCTATTATTACAGCTATTCACAATCAAAAAAATGTTAATAAATTATTTTGGGAAAGCCTAAATAAATATACAAACTGCAAATTTGAGTTAATAATTATTGATAATGCCTCAACTGATGGTAGTGCGGAATTTTTTGAATCAGTTGGTGCTATTGTTATTAGAAACAAAGCAAATTACTCATATCCATATTGCCAAAATCAGGGCATTAAGATAGCCAAATATAATTGGTTAGTATTTATGAATAATGATGTGATTGTATCTAAAGATTGGAACACTCATATCATTGCTAATATGGAGGCTAATTCTTTAGATGTAGCCACTGTTTGTGGTATAGAGCACTTAGAAACTAAAGAAGTAACTAGAAGCATAAAGAATCGCTGGAAGTTTATAAAAAACACTCTATCAATTTTTGGGCGTAGTAAGGTTATTTTAAAATTGATGCATCATTTAATGTATATAAATTGGGAGAGTTTTACTCAAAAGCGATATAATGACTTTTTAAAGCAGACAAAAGAAGGTATTGTTGGAAATACAGTTGTTATGCGTAAAGAAGCATTAGATAAAATTGGGCTTTGGGACGATAGAATTCAAGCTGCTGATTTTGATTTATATTTGCGAGTGAAAAAAAGAGAGCTAGAGTATAAGGATATTAAAGCTGTACATATATGTTTGGACACATTTATTCATCATTATATTAGGCTAACTACTTATGCAAATCCTCCAAAATTTGTGGATTCAGCAAATCTAATAAATATAGAAGATAAATGGGGAGATTTTATTACATATTTTCCTAAATATTAAAACAATCTTTAGAATTGGCATAAAATGACAAAGAAGTTCTATCTTTACACAATAATATCTTTTATAGCAGGGTTTGCAATCCCAGTATCTACTGCTTTCCAAAATATAACCTTTTTGTTTATGTCATTGGTGGTGATTTTTGACAAATCATTACGTGCGCATATAAAAGAAATCAGCAAGAACTATTTTGTAATTTTTTCAGTAGCTCTTTATGTGGTTTGTTTAATTTGGTCATTTAAAAGTAATGCCTCTAAAAGTGATGTATCGCATATGTTGTTAAAAATGCGTGGGTTTGTACTGTGTCCATTGATTTTTGCATATTTTAGACCTTTAAATTCTCGTATATGGGCAAGTTATGGGTTTTTATTTGGCTCAATTACTACATTAGCAATTTCATTTGCGATGTTTGTATTTAAGTATCCTATGTTTTCGGCTGTTGATTCTGGATGGTCATGTTCTATTGGTGATTGGGCAGTATTTAGGTATCATACTTATCATAATTATTTCTTAGCTGTAATGGTTATTGGGTTACTTTCTATAATCCTATATTATCGGGATGTTTTAAATAAAAAAATAAAATATAGTTTTTATTTGCTTATTCTATTAGCTGCTATAGATATTTTATATTTAGTTCAGGGGCGTGCTGGTCAGATTCTATTTGTTATAATGTTAATGATGGTTTTTCTACTATGGAGTATTAGAAAAGGCATTATTGCTTGTATTATTATTTCTTTAATGTCATTGTTTGTTTTACAGACCTCAAGTGCAGTTAAGTGTGGAGTTGGTAGATTACAAAGTGATGTGGCTCATTACGATGTAGGGCAGTCAAATAGTTCAATCGGTGAACGACTAGAGTTTCACGCATATACATTGAAGCTTATTAAAGAGCATCCAATTTTAGGTTATGGCACTGGAAGCTTCCATTATGAATATCAAAAATATACTGGCTTCAGTGGAGTGAGGGCTACAAGACATCCACATAATGATTATTATTGGATTTGGGTAGAGTTAGGAATTACAGGGGTAATAATGTTATTATTGATTTTAGCTTCTGGGTTATATTATGCGTACAAGTTAAAATCAGTTGAGGGAAAATTTGCAATTATTATCTTATTAAGTTATGCGATTTGTGCCTTACAAGGCGGAGCATTTACTGATAACATAAGTAGTGCGGCATTTATTGTAATAATGGCAATTTTATTAGCCCCTGGTAGTTTATACCAATTCAGATTTAATGGACTAAATTGAAGAACATCGCCGTGTACGTATAGTGCATAAGGCGTTAATCATGACGTATAATTATAGAAGTTAGGTAGTTAGAGATTGCTACTCAAGCCATATTTTTTATTTAGATATCCTCGCTATTTAACATTATATTTTATCGATTACGCTTTTAATTAATGGAATAGTAATATTACGTTTTTCAAGAACAGCTGCATTTGCTATTTTATGGATAGTGTTTATTAATGTTCCAATATTTCTTGTATAATGGGTTACCATATATTTAAGTTCAGCATCATTTATTGTCACACCTTCTTTTGAGATATATATTTCTAGGGTTTTCATAATCTCATCATCATCTGGAGATTTTAATATTAGGTTTAATCCGGATAAGATTCTAGTACGTAAGTCATCACGAATATTTGGGGTATTATCTAGGCTAAAAGTGCTGCTAGTTAATAATAGATTATCTCTATTATTTAATTTTATTGAGTTAAACAGATCAAATAATTCAATTTGATGTAGATCGGATAGATAATTAATATTATCAATCGCAATAAACTGATAATAGGTAGCTAAATGTCGGATTTCATCTTCATCTATTGTTTGGTTTGCATCCAAATATATTGCACTTTTATGCTGTTCTATAGCATATTTTACCCAAGATTTAAGTAAGTGAGTTTTACCACTTAGTTTACTTCCAATAATATTAGTAAATTGGTTGGTTTGGGTTTTTAGTGCTTCACTAACAATTTTATTACTTATGGTAATAAAATTATCAAAAGATTGTGTTGTGTCGAACAAATCTAATAGTTGGGCTTTCATTATGATTCTTCATTGTAATAGTTAGATTTTAGGTAGTATAGTTTAATATAGCGCAGTAATACGATGGTGATAGTAGATAGAGGCAGTGCTAAGAGGACACCTATAAATCCAAATAGTTTACCAAAAACCATTAGTGCAAATATAATCATGATTGGGTTTAGTCCAATTTTTCCACCAACTAAAAATGGGGTAACTAAGGCTCCCTCTAGAGAGTGCCCAGCTATAAATACAATTAGAATACCAATTATAACATTCATGCTTGTAAAGCCTGCAAATCCTACAGCAAGGGATATCAGTAATCCAGTCATTATTCCTAGATAGGGGATAAAGACGAGTAACCCAGTTATAAGACCTATGATGGTAGCTGATTTTAGTCCAATGATATTTAAGCCGATCATATAGTAAATAGCCATAATCAACATAACGCTGATTTGACCTCTTAAATAAGCAGCTAATAAGGTGTCAATGTCTTTAATAAGGTGGCGGACTAATTCACTATATCTTTTAGGGATAAATTCATCAAAAAATTTAAGAATATTTTGCCAATTATTAATTGAGTAAAATAAAATAAAAGGAATTAGAACGATATATACGATTATTTCAATAAATATAATGCTATTATGAGCAATAGGAGAAAAAAGATTTACATGGTTATATAAGGTGCCAATATTACTAACTAATAAAGCTTTAACGTTATCATAATCTAAGGTGAAATTTGTACCATATTTGCCATTAATATTAAGTAATAGTTTGTCATTTATTAAGTGTATTAGTGATGGAATTTCTTTAATTATAAATTTTATTTGTATTAGCGCATCTGGAAGTATAAATATGGGTATAGATACAAATAACAAAAATACAAGAATAGCAATAATAAAACTTAAAATACTACGCTTAATTTTAAATTTATTTTGAATTTTTTCTACAAAAGGGTTAACGATATAAGATAAAATTAGGGCTATTAAAAATGGAATTAGCACTTTCCCGAGCATAATTATAACTGAAAAAATCCCAATAATAAGTATCAAGGTGCTGATAATAGGCTTTATTTTCAAGTCTTGTTGCATTGAGTTGTTCCTATTTTTAACATTACTTACGTAATTATACATTTTAAAGGCTAAATTATGCAAACTTCTATTACATATAAAAGTTCAGGTGTGGATATTGAATCAGGGGATAAACTAGTTGAAATAATTAAACCATTTGCTAAAGCAACAATGCGTAAAGAAGTTTTAGCTGGTATTGGTGGATTTGGGGCTATGTTTGAGATAGCTAAAAAATTTGAGGAGCCAGTTTTAGTTTCGGGTACTGATGGAGTTGGTACTAAATTAAAATTAGCCTTTGAATTAAATAAACATGATACGATAGGAATCGATTTGGTTGCTATGTCGGTAAATGATATTTTAGTGCAAGGTGCTGAGCCATTATTTTTCTTGGACTATTTTGCATGTGGTAAACTTAATATTGATATTGCTGCAAATGTGATTCGTGGAATTGCCAATGGATGTAAGGAGTCTGGTTGCAGTTTGATAGGCGGAGAGACAGCAGAGATGCCAGGTATGTATCCAGATGGGGAATATGATTTAGCTGGCTTTGCTGTTGGTGTAGTAGAAAAATCAAAAATCATAGATGGAACAAAAATAAAAGAAGGTGATGTAATAATTGGTTTATCCAGTAGCGGATTTCATTCTAATGGGTATTCTTTAGTAAGAAAAGTTATCGCATCAGGTGGTTTAGATTTATCAACCGAGTATTCTGCTAATATAAGCTGGGGTGAGGCAATCTTAGCTCCTACGCGCTTATACGTGAAGCCTATTCTGGATTTGCTCAAGGTGTGCGATGTTCACGGTATGTCACATATTACTGGTGGTGGAATAACAGGGAATCTACCGCGAGTTTTTCCTAGCCATTTAGCTGCACAAATCCAATTAGACAGCTTACCCCAAGAGGATCTATTCACTTGGGTAAAAAAAGTAGCTAATTTAGATACTATGCAGATGTTAGAAACTTTTAATTGTGGTATTGGTTATGCAGTGGTTGTAGATGCTGCGGATGAGGATATAGTGCATGCCTTAATGAAGACATACAGTATAGATTCTTATGCTATTGGTACGATGGTAAGCTGCACTAAAGCTGATATATTCTATAAGTAACTAACTAAGTGATGCATGGCATAATTCACCATGCGTCACTTAATAGTTTAATTATACACAATTAATTAAGTGTTACTACTTAGTCATCATTACGAGAAATCGTAAGGTCTCATGGTAATCTCCTGTTTTATTCCTAGCCTAGTTTATTTCTTAACTAGGCTAATTTGACTTATTAGTGTACACTTTCTAAAGCGGCAGCGGTTTCATCATCTATTTCCATAGAAGTATTGCGATGTTTTTTACAGAAAGATACGTAGGTATTGCTGGTAATTAACGCATAGAATATAGCAGATACAATACCTACAAATATTAGATTTTGATATAAATATATCACCCATAAATATATTATAAATGGAGCAATTAGTTTCAATAAGGTACTAATTTTTGTACCATTAGTAATTTGGATTATCCCAAAAATTACCATTAAAAGCACAAGTGATATATTCATCATAAAAGTATCAGCGTTTGGGATAGTTGTCATTATTAGGCCTAATAGGACAAAAACTATTATTCCTAAAGGTCTAGTTTTAGGTTTGATAGCTCCCATACTAATTGGTGCTGCCATATAGCCAATTATATGGTATCCAGTTACAACCACCATTAATGATGCCCAACTAGTTGAGTTCCATAATACTAGCGATGCTAATACCCAGTTGATAAGAAGAGACCTTCTACAAAAGAAATATTTCGGATGGAGTCTAGTAATCACCCATTTAGGCATCTGTCCTGCAGCTGCCATTGAGTAAAACATCCTAGATGCTGCGCCTAAATATGCAAATCCTGTGCCAGATGGGCTAATAGTACTATCAGCAACCAGTAAGATTGCAATAAAATTTAAACCTAAAAGCATAGCCAAGTTAATTAAAGGAGAATGAAAGTTAAGCCCGCTCCAGCCATTTTGTAGTTGACTATGTGGCATTGCTGCCATAAAAGATAGCTGTAATAACATATATACAACCATCACAATTATTACAGATAGTATTATTGATAATGGTACATTACGCTTAGGGTTTTTTATTTCACTAGCAAAAGCTACTGATATTTGAAATCCATTGTATGAATAAATTAGTCCTGCGCTAATAATTGCAGTGATTGCTGAACCAACACCGTACATATTATTTGTTGGCAAAGTAAAATTAGAAGTATCAAATTTAGCAATTAAGAATAAAGAAATAGTAAAAAGCGGGGTAAATATTTTTAAAACAGTTACTATGTTATTGACTTTAGCTAAAAGCTTTATCCCATAAAAATTAATTACTAAATACATGAATAAAATACATAGAGCAAATAATTTTCCATATGTTGAAAGCCCTGTTGAGTTCATTAATGAATTATTATGTAATGCTGCTGATAAATATTGTGTAGTTGCTTGTGCTTCGGTAGCAATCACAACCATTATCCCAAACCAATTAGCAAAAGCAAATGGCATCCCAAAAACATTATTATGCGATAATGCGCTAGATCTAGTTGTTGCTCCACGTACTGGATATACTGATACCACTTGTGACAAGCAAAGCCCAACCGCCATTACTAGCATTGCGGCCAGAACCCATGCTAAAAATGAATAATTACCAGCAATTTGTGCATTAAGCTGTGCACTAAATAACCAGCCAGCACCAACCATAGAGGTTGCACTTAGAGCCGTTGCACTAAATAATGAGATACGATGTGTTACTTTTGCTTTTTGTTCCATGAAGGATATTTCCTTTTTTATATAAAATTATATTCTAATCTAGTCATATAAATGATAGTGCGCAAGTATAACATATTATTTATATGTTATTAAGTTGCACTGCAAAAAATATTAGAGGTGCTTTAAATAATTTATTCGGGTTTAAAGATTTTTTTTAACTTTTTTTTAATGAAGTTTTGCTTTAAATTAGATAGATATTCAACAAATACTTTGCCATCAAGGTGGTCATTTTCATGTTGAATACAAATAGACATTAAACCTTTATACTCATTTTGATGTGATTTACCGTTTTCATCTTGGAATTTAACTTTAATAGTTTCTGATCGGTATACTTTTTCATATATTCCTGGTACAGAGAGACATCCTTCTTCACTGAGTACTTCGCCACTCTTTTCAAGAATTTCAAGGTTGATAAATGTTATTAGGTTTCTAGGTTCATCATTTTTGCTAAGATCTATTATAAAAATTCTTTTTTGCACATTTACTTGTGTAGCAGCAAGCCCAATACCATTATTTTCGTACATAGTATTTGCCATGTTATTGATTAACTCTTTAAGTTTAGAATCAAAAAGGGTTACGTTTTGAGCTTTTAAATGCAATCTTGCATCTGGGTAATGTAAAATATCTAAAATAGTCATATTTTTGAAAACTTAAAAAAATAAATTAATGCCTTAGTTAATAAAAATTTATAATAACTACTTAAAGACGACAACTATAAGTATTGGGTTCATATTTAATGAGACTAAATGATGAGCTACAAAGTGTACTTTATTGTACATAAGGCATGAATCATGACGTATAATTAAAAAATGGAATTAGTACAAGTAAGTATTTTACCTTATTGTGAGATTAAATGATAGATATAAAAAAAATAATTATGCAAAAATCTAGTTTAGAATCTTGGCTAAGTTTGGCTTTAACTGAGCGCGTAGGTGTTATGACCATGCTTAAACTTATCAGTTATCTAGGATCGGTAGATGCAGTATTAGCACAAAATTTAACTACTTTGGAACGATACACTAATAAAACAGTAGCTAAGCTAATTTATGAAAAGTCATCTAAAGAATTAGTGGAGAAATCTTTAGAATGGGTAAATGCTAAAAATAACCGTTATATAATTACTATAGAGGATAGCTTGTATCCTGCTGAACTAAAAGAAATTAGTGATCCGCCATTAGTTCTGTATTTAGAGGGAAACATTTCATTGTTGCAAAATCGGAAGATTGCAATTGTAGGTACACGTCACCCCACAAAACAGGGGGTGGAAAATGCAGTTAATTTTGCCCGTGATTTAGCTAATAATGGTTTAACTGTTGTAAGTGGAATGGCTTTAGGGATTGATAAATATGTGCACTATGGTGCTTTGCAATCAAAGTATTCGACAATTGGTGTAATTGGGACGGGTCTAGATATAAGATATCCTAAATCAAATAACGAACTATATTCGAAAGTTCTAGAACATGGTTTATTGATTAGCGAATTTGCTCTTGGTATTGCACCTTTAGCAGGAAATTTTCCACGACGTAACCGAATTGTTGCAGGGTTGTCTCTAGGTTGTTTAGTCATCGAATCAAGTATAGATGGCGGCTCAATGATTACAGCTAATTTTGCGGCAGATATGGGGCGTGAAGTTATGGCAATTCCAGGTTCAATATATAATCCAGTTGCAAAAGGATGCCATAAGTTGATAAAATCGGGAGCGAAGTTAGTGGAAAATGCAAATGATATTTTAGAAGAGTTAAACTTTTTCTCTCATAAAATCAATGATTTAGTATCTGATGAGGTGGATGATCCTTTACTAGATGCTATGGGATATGAGCCAATAAATATAGATGCGATTTGCATAAATGCAAACATGGAGTTTTCTGATATTTGTGCTAGGTTACTAGATTTTGAATTAAATGGATTAATAACAAACTGTGGTAATGGGTATTACCAAAGGATTTTCAAACATATTGGATAGGAATCATTATGACAAAAACATTGCTAATTGTAGAATCTCCAGCTAAGGCAAAGACTATTAATAAATATTTAGGTAGTGATTTTAAAGTCATTGCTTCATTTGGTCACGTTAGAGATCTACCTAAAAAAACAGGCTCTATAGATACAGAAAATGATTTTGAGCCGAAATACCAGATTATTGCCAGAAATAAAAAACATGTTGATGAGATTATTTCTAGTAGTAAGGAGTGTGACGAAATATATCTAGCAACCGATCCTGATCGCGAAGGGGAGGCAATTGCTTGGCATATTAGAGAAATCTTGCTAAGCCAAAAAAGTATAGCAAAAAAACCGATTCGTCGTGTAACATTTAATGAAATTACAAAAAGTGCTATTCTTGATGCAGTAAGTAAGCCACGGGACTTAGATTTAAACTTAATATACGCCCAACAGGCACGATTAACGCTGGATTATTTAATTGGGTTTAATATCTCGCCATTATTGTGGAGAAAAATAAGAACTGGGCTATCTGCGGGACGTGTACAGTCACCAGCATTACGGCTAATCTCTGAACGTGAAGAAGAAATTAAAGCATTTATTCCAGAAGACTATTTTACAGTTTTATTGCATACACACAAAGAGGCGCGCAAGCTTATTGCTAAGCTAATTGAATACGATTCAAAAAAAATTGAAACAAAAACCATTAATGCAAAACCTTTAGCTGAAAAAATTTGTGCTGATTTATCTAAGCATGATATTGCTAAGGTAACTAAGATAACTAAGAAGCAAAAGAAGAAAAATCCATTACCGCCGTTTATTACTTCATCACTACAAATTGAGTCTGCAAGAAGGTTAGGCTTTAACACTGATAAAACTATGAAAGTCGCCCAATCTTTGTATGAGGGGGTGGATATTGGCAATGAAAGTGTCGGTTTGATTAGCTATATGCGTACAGACTCAGTGAATTTATCTATTCAAGCATTAGATGAAATCCGTGATTATATAGCTCAAAACTATGCGCCCAATTATTTACCTAGTAATCCAGTTAAGTTTGTTAGCAAGGTTAAAAATGCACAAGAAGCTCATGAGGCAATCAGGCCAACAGCCATTGGGAGAGACCCGGATAGCATAAAAAAATACTTATCTAGTGATCAGTTTAGATTATATGAGTTAATTTGGTTAAGAGCATTAGCATGTCAGTTTACTCCAGCAATTTTAGATACTACGGCAATTGATATACAGGTGGGTACTGGAATTTTTCGTCTAAATGGAATATTGGTAAGCTTTGATGGTTTTATGCGAGTGTATCAGGAGGAAAAAGAGGAAGCTAATAATGAGGACGATGATAATATTCGGTTACCTGAACTAAAACTTGAGGAAAAATTGCCAGTTGATATGATTAATTTTTCAGAACATCAAACTGAGCCTAAGCCGCGTTATAGCGAGGCATCTTTAGTTAAGTCCTTAGAAGAGTTAGGTATAGGTAGACCCTCAACATATGCAACAATTATATCTACATTAAAGAAGCGTGAATACGTAATAATGGATAAAAAACGCTTTATTCCAACGGATATTGGTTCTTTAGTCAGCCAATTTTTAACTAGTCACCTAACTAATTATGTGGATTTTAAATTTACTGCTAATTTAGAAGATACTTTAGATGATATATCCAATGGCACTATCAAAAAGCTACCAGTTCTCAAAAAGTTTTGGCAGGAATTAAAAAGCATTATTGAAGAAAAGCAGGGGATAGCTCGTTCTGAACTAGTAACTGAAAAGCTAGATGAGATGTGCCCAGATTGTGGTAAACAGTTAATTGTGCGATTAGGTAAATATGGTAAATTTGTAGGTTGTTCTGGATATCCAGAGTGCAAATATATGCGTAAGGTAGATAAAGTTGGTACAGATGGTGAGGTTATTGTACAAGAGGAGCCAGAGGTTGTTGAGGGGCGTGAATGCCCTAAAGATGGGGGGGCGCTAATTGTTCGCACTGGACGGTATGGGAAATTTATTTCATGTAAAAACTATCCTAAATGTAAATATATTGAGAATTTAGACCAGCCAGCTGATGATGGCGCTAAAATATTGTGTCCAGAATGTAAAACAGGGCATATAGTTACCAAAAAAAATCGTTATGGTAGCTGGTTTTACGCGTGTGATAACTACCCAACTTGTAAAACATTATTTAATCATAAACCAATGGATGAAAAGTGCCCTAGTTGTGGGTATGGGGTTTTATTACATAAAATTACTAAACGTAATGGAGAGCAAAAAGTTTGTCCAAGTTGCGATTTTTGTGAAAGTATGCCTTCTTAGTGTTGAGGTTAACGTATTGTCCTAGTTTAATAATATTATGGTTTAAAATAAAATTTTATAAATTTACTTGACATCTCACACAATGTTTGCTACAATTCGTAACTCTGTAATTTGGAGAGGTTACCCAAGCGGCCAACGGGTCCGGACTGTAAATCCGGCGGTTCTACCTTCGCAGGTTCGAATCCTGCCCTCTCCACCAGAACTAAAACATGCAAATTTTAATACAATAGTTCACTTATAGAAATTATTCCGTTATTACAACAATATTTCGTCGCATATGCGGGAGTAGCTTAGTGGTAAAGCAGAAGCCTTCCAAGCTTAAGATGAGGGTTCGATTCCCTTCTCCCGCTCCATATTTTTGGGTTAAAATAGCCCAGGTGGCTCAGTTGGTAGAGCACTCCCTTGGTAAGGGAGAGGTCGCCGGTTCAAATCCGGTCCTGGGCACCAGTGGTATTAAAAAAGAATTTTAGATTTCAGGAGTTTTAATATGTCAAAAGAAAAATTCGATCGGAAGAAGCCCCACGTAAACGTAGGCACGATTGGTCACGTAGATCATGGCAAGACAACACTAACAGCTGCGATTACAACAATTCTATCAAGAAAATTTGGCGGTATAGCAAAAGCCTATGATCAAATCGACAGTACTCCAGAAGAAAAAGCA
>JAJTDW010000044.1 GCA_021298175.1 Pseudomonadota bacterium | reverse complement strand
CTTAAAGCTTGATTGCAGTAAAGCAAAAGCACAATTAGGCTGGAATCCCAAATGGAACTTAGATTATACTTTAGAAAAACTAGTGCAGTGGTATCAGATATACAATGATAACCCGAATAGTTTGTATGAATTGACTATTAACCAAATTAAAGAATACATGGAGATATAATGAAAGTATCAGATTATATAGTTGATTTTCTTGCAAGAAAAAATATTGATACTGTTTTTGGTTATATGGGTGGAATGGTAACACATATTGCTGATTCGATAAATAAAAATGATTTTGTTAAATTTATTCCAGTGTACCATGAACAAACTGCTGCATTTGCTGCAGTAGGTTATGCACGTCACACTAATAATGTTGGCGTAGCAATCGCTACCAGTGGACCTGGAGCAACAAATTTAATGACAGGAATTGCTGATGCTTTTTTTGATTCAGCACCCACAATATTTATTACAGGTCAAGTAAATACTTATGAATATAAATATGATAAACCTTTGCGTCAAACTGGATTCCAAGAGCTAGATGTCGTATCATCAGTAAAGCCGTATACTAAATATGCAAAGATGATTGACAAGATCGAAGATATTCCATATCAATTAGAGTTGGCCTATAATATTGCTACAAGTGGTCGCAAAGGACCTGTTGTTTTAGACTTGCCAATGAATATACAGCGTGGAATTTTACCTGAAGATTGCCTATTAGAAAGCATTACTACAAAGAACCTTGATTTAGTAGATTTATCTGAAATTAAAGCACTATTAGCTACAGCGACAAGACCTCTAGTATTAGTTGGAGGCGGTGTTGCTAGTGCTAGTGCTACTAAGCAAATGCAAGATTTTCTAAATAATACAGCAATTCCATTTGTCTCTTCATTACATGGTAAAAATGTTTGTGATGAGTATTCATTAAATTATATAGGATCTATTGGTTCTTATGGAAACCGCTGTGCTAATATGGCTATGGCTAATACTGATTTATTATTAGTTTTTGGCTCTCGGCTGGATGTTCGCCAAATAGGTGGAGTGCCAGATAGTATTGCAATAGGTGGCAATATTGTTCATTTTGATATTGATATTCATGAACTAGAATACAGCAGATTACAGCCAAAAATTAATGTCCATATAGATTTAATTACAGCTCTCCAACAATTAACAAAATGGAATATTAATCTTGATTTAACAGCATGGTCTTCTTATTTACAAACTCTTAAGAATAAATATAGCCAGGCTAATGAAATAGTAAAAAGCATTGATGATACTTCTCCATATGAGCTTATAGATATACTTAATCGCAATACCGAAACTGATGCAATTTATTGTGCTGATGTAGGGCAAAACCAAATGTGGTCAATGCAAATGCTAAAATTAAAAATACAACAAAACTTTTATACATCTGGAGGACTAGGTTCTATGGGATGTTGTTTACCTTTATCCATAGGAATATCTTTTGCTGATAAATGTAAACGTAGCATTTATGCAATTTGTGGCGATGGTGGTTTTCATATGTCAACACAAAGTCTTCTATTAATTAGTCAGTATAATTTACCTATCAAAGTTATTGTAATAAACAATAAATCCTTAGGAATGATAACTCAATTTCAAGAGTTATATTTTGATAATGTGACTATTGGAACAAATGAACAAGGCGGATATCTTGTTCCAGATTTAGAGTTTATGGCAAAAAGCTATGGCTTAAAATATCTGAAGTATGATACTACAGATTCTAAATCTAGTATTAAAAATAAAATTACAGATTTTTTTAATTCCCGTAACTGTTTATTCGAGTATGTTATTGCAGAAGATTGCAGAGTATATCCTAAATTAGAATATAATCAGCCTATATATAATCCATCACCAATCCTTACAAATGATGAGCTGGAAGCCAATATGTATTTGAACAAGATAATCCCAAACTTGCTTCATTAAAATATTTAGATTTTATTGAATCTGATATTTGTAATTTGGAATATAATGGTTCTTATTATGATTATGTTATACACGGTGCAACAAGCGTAGTTGAAAAGGTTAATTCATTAAATTTAGTCGATGATATCTTGTTAGGTACAAAAAAGATATTAAATTTTGCAATAAAGGCGCAAGCAAAATCTGTATTAAATCTAAGCTCTGGAGCAATATATGGAGCAATTAATACTACCATACCCGTTACCGAAAATTTCCCTAGCCTTTTACAAATTGAACAAATAAATAGCACGTATGGTATGGCAAAATTAATGGCGGAACATATGTCATATTTGTATGCAAATAAATATAATTTAAAAATAACCTCATTAAGATGTTTTGCCTTTGGAGGTAATTATTTAGATAAAAAGCATTTTGCCTTAGGTGATTTAATAAATAAAGTTTTAAATAATGAAGATGTTATTGTGCAAGCGGGTGGTCAAGTATACCGCTCTTATTTATCTGCTTACGATTTAGCAGAGTGGATAATACATCTACTTATAGAAGGTGAAACACGAAGCAATAATTATGAAGTATATAATGTAGGCTCTGATATAGCGATTTCGATACCAGATCTAGCACACAGAATCAATAAAGTACTAAATGGAAATTCGAGTGTCAGCTGCCCCAATTTAAATAACCATATAATAAATTATTATATTCCAAATATAGAGAAAGTTAAATCGTTGGGTATAAACATTAAATACTCTTTGGATGAAGTAATAATACAAACAGCTAACTACTATAAATAAAAAATATCAGGATTACCAGATGAAATTAATTAGTATTGTACTACCATGTTACAATGAGGAAGCAAATATCCCAATATTATATGATTCAATTTGTAACATAATCAATAAAATAGATAATTATAATTTTGAACTACTCTTTATTGATAATTGCTCTAAAGATAAAAGCGTAGAAATTATTGAAGAATTATCTAAAAAAGATAAGAGAGTTAAGGCTATCGTTAATGCAAATAATTATGGCACAGTAAAATCCCCTTATTATGGCTTATTGCAAGCTTATGGTGATGCTGTAATTATGATGGCAAGTGATTTACAAGACCCGCCTGAAATGATTGAAAAATTTATATCCCGATGGGAAAAAGGTGCTTATATTGTAGCTGGAGTAAAGACATCTAGTGAAGAGTCCAAAGGAATGTATTTTTTACGTAGTTTATATTATAAAGCTGTCAAAAAATTATCAGCCAATGAACAAATAGAACATTTTACTGGGTTTGGATTATATGATAAGAAAGTTATTGATGTTTTGCGTGAGCTAAATGACCCATACCCATATTTACGTGGCATTATTACTGAGCTTGGATTTAAAGTAGAAACAATTGCATTTAAGCAGCCAGCTAGGCTAAATGGCAAGAGCAAAAATAATTTTTTTACTTTATATGATTTTGCCATATTAGGAATAGTTTCCCAGTCTAAATTACCTATGCGCTTGCTTACTATTGGCGGTTTTGCACTTTCAATTTTTAGTATGTTGCTCTCAATTTTATTTATAATATTAAAGCTATGTTTTTGGAACGAATTCCCTATAGGTATTATCCCTATATTATGTGGGATTTTCTTTTTTGCTTCAGTACAATTATTTTTTATTGGTTTGCTGGGCGAATATGTAATGCTAATTTATACAAAAGTAGCCAATAGGCCACTAGTAGTAGAAAATAGAAGAATCAATTTTAAAGAGGTATAAATATCACTATGTCAGATTTACGAAATAAGATTAAACAGTTGGTAAAAGAGTACGCAGATACTAATTTAGGAAATAAAGATTTTATTGCTGGTAGCTCAGTGATCCCACCATCAGGTAAAGTTATTGGGGATACTGAACTAATGTATATGACTGATGCTGTTTTGGATGGATGGCTCACCACTGGCAGATTTAATACTCAGTTTGAACAAAAGTTGGCTGAATTTATTGGTATAAAAAATATGCTAACTACCAATTCTGGCTCTTCAGCTAATTTATTAGCTTTTACGGCTTTAACATCACATAAATTGGGTAATAGAGCTATAAAGCCTGGGGATGAAGTTATTTCTGTAGCTGCAGGATTTCCCACAACTGTTAATCCAATTATCCAAAATGGAGTTATTCCAGTATTTATTGATGTAGAGATTCCTACATATAATATTGATGTAACTAAAATTGAAGCAGCTATTACACCTAAAACAAAAGCAATTTTTATTGCACATACTTTAGGTAATCCATTTAACCTAGAAGCTGTATCTGCAATTGCCAAAAAACATAATTTATGGCTAATTGAAGACTGTTGCGATGCTCTAGGAACAAAATATAATAATAAAATGGTTGGTACTTTTGGCGATATAATGACACTTAGCTTCTACCCTGCTCATCATATTACTATGGGTGAAGGTGGTGCAATTGGTACTAATAGCGATGAGCTAAAAGTTATTATTGAGTCATTTAGAGATTGGGGGCGTGATTGTTATTGTCAACCTGGTTGTGATAATACCTGTAATAAGAGGTTCTGCCAACAATTAGGACAACTACCTTTTGGCTATGATCATAAATATACTTATTCACATTTAGGGTATAATTTAAAAATTACAGATATGCAAGCAGCATGTGGCTTAGCACAATTAGAAAGGCTACCAGAATTTATTGCAAAACGTAAATCTAATTTTACATATTTAAAAGACAAATTACAAGAATGTGCTGAATTCTTAATTTTACCAGAAGCAACTGATAATTCAGAGCCTTCATGGTTTGGTTTCCCAATAACAATTAAAGCCGATGCTGGATTTACCCGTAATGATTTACTAGCTTATTTAGATGAAAATAAGATCGGGACTAGATTATTATTTGCGGGTAATCTAACTAAACAGCCATATATGGCATCACTTAATTTTAGAATAGCATCAGATTTAACTAATACCGATATAATAATGAATAATACTTTTTGGGTTGGTATCTACCCTGGGCTAACTGAAGAAATGTTAGATTATACCGCTCAAACTATCGGTCAGTTTTGTGGGGTGGGTTTTTAATTTTAAGCTTTCAGTAGATATGTAATCTAAGATTTTATATTACATATCTACTATAATTAAATTCTTAATTTAGTTTGTAATACA
>JAJTDW010000013.1 GCA_021298175.1 Pseudomonadota bacterium | reverse complement strand
GGCTGTTCAATATCAGGTAACTGCTGAATAAAATGAAACTCGGTTGGATTATCCCCCACTGTATAGGTAAAGTTTAACACTCCTGCACTGCCATAGCCTTGGCATCCTGCTTGTAGCCTTACCCAACAGTGCCTATCATCTACTGTACCTAATATTGTTTTAGTACAATCTTCAGAAAATATTGCTTGCTGTTGGGTAATGAGCGTTTTAGTGTCATAATCTTCATAATTAGTTGCACTTGGTATCAGCTCTACTTTTTTAATTATATATGGTACGCCTCTTTGTCCAGCATAAAGCTCCAGCCAGCCATCTTGCCAATGGGATGAATCTTTTTGCCCTTTTCTTGCGCTACATAATGAAGGAATGTTATCAGTCATACTGTGTAGTGATAGATTATCAGCTATATGCACGCTTATATAATCTTTTGTATATGCCATTAAATCTTCATACGTGGTATCATCAAGATAATAACGATAACTAATACGTATATCAGTACTGTAGTCAGTAGGCATCTTAGTAGCACTAATATCTAAACTACAATACTTAGCTGTAGCTAAATCAATGCCTGACTTACACCCATTGGTCTTAGTTGGTACAATAACCACCCCTTCTTTTTCTGGTGGATTGGTAAAAATAATGCTTTCTAATACTAGTTTATGTTCAGTTGCTGGCATAAAATTAATATTGCATATTCCTGGATTTTTACAATTAAATTTAACCCCTAACTCTGGTGGGGTGGTTTTATTTGTATAAGCAAAGTTTTGTGAAGTATCCCTTGCGCCAATTACTAGTGATTCGGCAAACGGATGATGTGAGCCAATATCTTCGTAATCAATATGAATAAAACACGCCTGTTGGCTACTTAGAGTGCCCCCGCAAGTATTTTCTGATTCAATAAGCTTATTAAATCTACTTGAAGTATTAAAAGTGATAGACTCAATATATATAGGTGCAGATTCGCTATTAGTAAGCTTTAGGGTTGTATCACCATCTACCACATTAAGCTCATTATAATAATTAAATGCCGGATGAGACTCTATACTCAAGGCTAAACTGGTTTTACTCCAGTTGTAATTCCATACTGGAATAGAAAAAGCATTATCTCCGCTATCAGTAATAAGAGTCACATTTAGTGCTTGCACTTTAGTATAGATAGCATTTATATTAATCACTAAGCTACATTGCTGGCTTGGAGACAAAGTAGTTAAGCAATCAGTGTTTTTATTATCTACCACATCAATATCATTATTTAAGGCAATACTTGCAATCGAAATCGGCTTATCTGTTATGTTAGTTAGCTGTAGTTTAGTTTGACCAATACTTCTCACAAAATCCACTTTTGAAATATCTTGATTATTAAACTGCATCGTAAGATTATTTACTTTATTTGATGGTGTAGAACCACCCGCACCACCACTTGAGCAGGCAGTTAACGTAAGAATAAGTAAACATAAAAATATCCTGAACATCTGAAAAACTCCCTAATGTAAAAAAACCAAAACGATGTGATTTGATACCTGCCAAAATATATTCTAGGAGATTGCCACGCCCATAACTACCTATAGTTAAAAATGATTGATAACATCAGTATATTATAGCGCATAAGGCATGGATTCCAGCCTACCACGCAAGCGTGTGCGCGGGAATGACAATCAGCTTCATTATCAAGCATCACACTTGCAATGAATATAAGAATTAATGCAGGTGAGTAGTTATACCAATTCCAAATTTAACTAGACTAAATGATGAACAACGCCGTGTACAAATAGTACATAAGGCGTTAATCATGACCTATAATTAAAAAATGGAGTTGGTACAATACTAGAATGGGATATCGTCAGACTCTAGAATACCATTAGCACTACTCATACCCAGTGGTGGTAGACTATGCACATCATCAGTAGAAGCATTATCTGAGCTAGGTTTGCTACTTAAAAATTCAATGTCATCAGCATATACTCTAAGCACCCCTACTGCTACATTTTCTTTATTAATGTAGGCATTTACACTAGGAAAGCCTGATACCAATACTTTAGTACCCTTTTTAGCATAGGTGCAAATAATCTCAGCTAATTTACCATTGCAACTAATATCCACCCAATCAGTCTTAGGATTTTGTTTAGTTCCAATAGAAACTGCCAGAGCAAAAGTCGCAAACTGCCCACCTTTTTGATCAGACCTCATCTCTGGATCACGACCTAAATTACCAGTTATAATTATTTTCTTCATTAATGTATCTCCTTTAAAAATGAAGCTTTTTTATAAATTTGCTGCTGATACACAACACCAAAATACCTAGAATCATATGAGGTTGGGGTCTCCCCCAACAAAAAATATTCATGCGGTTTTAATGTTATTACCCCATCTGCTTGGGCTAATAAATTGATACCTTTATACCTACCTAGTGGTTTACTATCCTTATAGAGATTATTATTAATATAAACCCCTCTATTTGTTATTCTTACTATATCCCCACTTGTTGCAACAATGCGCTTTAATAAAAAAGGCATGTGATTAGGACAATCATTTTGTGTTGCGCCTAACCCCAAACTATGTAAAACATTGCTATATTTAGTGTTATCTAAACAAATTAAAACTATATCCCCGATATGATAATCAAACCATTTATATGCAAAATAATACCCCAGCCTCTCAGATTGAGTGACATTGAGATAAATTGAAGTTGCAAGGCTATAAAAGCATAACCATAGCAGTAAAATTTTAATAAGTGTCTTCATATTTATATTCATATTCATAAATATAGTTAAGAGCATGGATCATCGTATCAAGTACGATGATGACATTAGAGCATTATGCACAACTTTCATTACATAACCATTATCCATTCCAGCATGGTAATTACCCGTGTTATATGCACTAATTGCTTTATACAAAGCATCGGATTTATTTGGTGTAATGGCTAATACATTAATATAATTTTTATGTAAAATTTTGCTACCAATAAGCAAATTACGGCACGAATCCAACATATCACGGGCATGAAAACCATATTTATGTACATTCTTTATATTCACCTGCATCAGACCAATATCAAAATTATAATTATGCCCCTCTAAATAATCAACCCATTGAGTCGCTTGAGATAAACTATGTGCTTGATATTTAAGCTTCACTCTGCCATTTATATTAATTGCCAATGGATTGCCTCCACTCTCGGTTTTTATAATAGCTAGCATAGTATTTACCGATACTTTATATGCACAATGCTTAACCATTAAAGCTAAATCAAATATCATAACTATCTTCGCAACGGTCAAATACGATATCTTGATAGATGTCTTTATCTGTATCATATTGAATAATCTGCCGTAAAGCCGTCACCTTACGTTTAACTACATTGAGATACTCACCATTAAATTCTTCTTTAAGCGTTATGTTCTGAATCGCAATAATTCCATTAATTGTAAAGCCTATCTCTTGCCGATTAACTCGCGCATCTTTATTATCTCGAATACAGCTCTCAAAACGATATAATGCTTCATTAACACCATTAGCATGAATAGTTGCAACACCTCCTGGATGCCCAGTATTCCAAGCTTTTAATAAAGTATAAGCCTCTGCTCCACGCACCTCACCCATAACAATACGATCAGGCTTAAAGCGTAAAGTAGTCCTTAGCGCATCATACATAGAAAAAAACTCCCCAATCTTAAAGCTAACTGATCTAGAAGTACTAAACTGTAACTCAGGAACATCTTCAATAATAAGCATGCGGGTATCAGGAAACTGAGTAGAAATTTCATGCAAAATCGCATTAGCTAAAGTGGTTTTACCAGAGCCAGTGCCACCTGCAATTAAAATATTAAGCTTACGCTTTATCCATGAGCGAATCGTCTTACAGCTGGTATCTTGCAAAACTCCTTGGCTTACAAAATCATCTAAAGTATATACTTTACTCGCATGCTTACGAATACAAAAAGCTGGGTAATGACTAGCAGGTGGAATAACTCCAGTAAAACGATGCCCATATTTAGGAATTTGGCACTCTAAATATGGACTTTTACCATGGATGAATTTACCAGTAATACTAGCTAAAACACTCATTATCGTTTCAGCTTTGGTTGAGGTCATCTTTAGCACTTCAGATTTTATTAATTTTTTAGGATATGCTTTAAACAAGCTAATGTCATCTGGTGTAAAAACTTCCTTAAAACCAAACCTAAATAAAGCACATTCAGGTAGCTTATTGTTTAATTCAGAAATTAACTGCTCTAATGAGACAGAACTTAAAGTAAATGATTTATCTTCAATCCGCTTAGCATATTCAAGAATTTGAAACTCATCTGTTTGTTTGATTACTATATCATCATCAAATTGGGCAAAATAACTCTTACTAAGAAAAGACAACTTACTCAAATCATGATGAGTTAACTCAAAAGAATACTGAATATCAGACATGGGTAATTTTACCCACGGTAATTTTACCCAAAATAATATATTACAAGGTTCTACCTCACTATATTTATATAAAACAATATCCGATAAAGATACAGATTGTGCCTCTAACAAACACTCAGTGTGCTTGATTAAATTACGTATTCCCACACCATGTCTATCAACTAAAATATGCCCTTGGATTGTTCCATCTTGACTATGATAAGGGTTTAGAATTACCTCAGTTACTTCTTTATCATTTAAAACCTCTAAAATATCCGCCATATCTTTTTCTAAATGTACAATTGCATCACTAAAAGCTCTAGCCATGTATTATTATCCTTATTATATTAGCGGTAACTACCAGACATAAACCCCGATACTGCAGTTAGTTTATCATCCAGTTTTAAGTGGACTATACCTGCAAGTTTAGAACTAACCCATTTAGGCAAATGCTCCATAAGTAATACTGCAATAATTGATACACCTAACATATTAAAAAATGCACCCGATAATTTAACTAAATCACTGCCTGAATCAGTTAGCACTTTGGTCCAATTATGAAATTGATCACTTAATACCCCTAAAAGTACACACATAGTTAAAAACTCTAAAGCCATAGCAAATATTTGCTGTAAGTAACGCTGCCAATAATTGACGGTCCAAGAACTGCCAGCAAAACCAGTTAAAATGAAACCCACATAAAGTAAAAAATACGTCTTAATAAATACTTCCATTAGTAAGTATGAAGTTATAATAATCGCAATAAAAAATAATACTTGCGTAATAGCTAAAACGATCTTTATGGTTATATAACTTAATGTCCCACTCTCATCAGTAGCTACGTGAACAGCATCAGCAGCACAAGAAAAATAACTAATCATTGAAGATGGCGTAACACCTGCAAATAAACTTGCTGTACTACCATGTAAATCTACCTTAAGACCCCCAACTCGCGCACCATATTCAGCAAAAAATGTAATAATCCCCTGATACACTTCTACATTTACTAAATATTTGGCAAAAAATAAACCCAGTGCAAAACGCGTAAAGAAAAATACCCAAAGTTTCTCAATATCCCCAGAAAATACTTTTTTTATGGTCAATTGCCATAAAAACTCTAAGGCAAATAAAGTCATAAAAATTTTATTAGCTAAAGAAGTACTTTCTGCCCCCCATTTAATTAAAGAATCACAAAAATTTAATACAAAATTATCTAATACTCCCCCAGGTGCAACAGTGCAATCTGCATAAGCTATATTAGCTAACAACAATAATACAATTAAGCAATATTTTTTAATCATAATCCTGTGCTACCCATTCCACGATAAATATCATCAACCTTTTGTTTTTCTATTTTCATTTCTATTTGATGTTGCTCATTATTTAAAGTTAATAGTGCCTGTATCTGCAATAAAGTAGCATTTATCTGATGTTGCTCCTGTTGCGCTGCTTTTTGTAATGCAAGACTTATTTCCTTGGTATCCCCTGTAAATGTATTAATATAGTTCTCTAAGCCTTGTAAATTATTTATATCCTCTAGCACATTAGCATAATTTTTAAATTGTGAAGCAATTGAGTTATTTAAATTCGTTAAATAATTTTTAACTTTTTTCATTTCTTCTTTAGAACATGCTGTATTGCAAGCTTTAGATAAATCATCTTGAAGCTTAATTAAACGCTTTAAGTCTAATAGTTGAGCGGTAGACTTACTAGTATTAGCTAAACTAAAAATCACCCCCTTAATTTGATTAGCATAAGTGGACATGGCTTTTTTTTCTTCACTTAAAGCCTCCTCATCAATCACTGATACACTAGCAAAACTTTTTACAACCCCAATTAAGAGCAAAATCAACAATAAACATCTCTTCATTTTTTCTCCATTTATAAAATGTTAGGTATTACTTACTACAATAACCATACCCAGATAGAATTAACTGCGATATTTCATAACCACATGGTGAGTATATATTTCCCCTATAATTATCATCCTTACTGTTATATAATATTCCACGATTATGATCATCTAATGACTTTATACATGATAAATACGAAATATGCAAGGAAGTACAGTATTTATCATCAGATGCAGACAAAACACATTGTCTAATTAATGATTTACCTAAAAGCTGACAGACAAAAAGAGGATTAACCTTATTATCAGCAAAGATATTTGCTACTAAACTTAAACATAAAATACATAGCCTAATATTCATCACTTGTAAAACCCAATTACGCATTAAATTAAACATTATTCAATAACTTTAAACGGTTTTAAGGCTAAATCTGAAGTTACTATAATATTAAAAGGATAATTGGGTCTAATTAATAAAGTAGGCTGTACATTTAAGTTTTTTTGAGTTATCATTAAACCTGTTTGCCCCATTTGCTGCCCCAAACTACTACTCATAGTCTGACCAACAGTAGGAGTGCTCATACTTTGAATATTACTCGTATTACTACTTTGGCTATACTGCATGGCACCAGTAATAACCCCCATAACAAAACTTGCTCCAAATAGCCGCCAATATTTATTATCCACTTGATCATAAAACCCCGAATACCCCTCAATATCAGTACCTGGCATAGCTTTTAAGTTGGTAGAGCTTCCATCAGGGTAAATTAATTTATTCCATGCAACCGCCACTCTTTCTTGCGCATAAATCACATGAGAATCATAACTACCCACCAAACGTGATCCTTGCGGGATTAACAAAAATTGCCGTGTAATACTACTATAAATATTCTGCCGAACAATTGCTATCACTACACCAGGTAAATCAGAATTTAAACCATTAACCATTGTAGCGGGAATAACACTACCGGCTTTTAATTCATGTAAATTATGCTGTGGTTCTACATCTTCTGCTAAGTTATTAGAAACATTATCTGTACTTGAATCACTACTTAACTTTTGACGCACCCCTTGTTCTGTATTATCATTTGAAGCTTGAGCACCTGAGGCATTAGGTTTAAAATTAAACATTAGACTTTTACCACTTACACTTGCATACATATTAGATTTTTGATTATGCTTGAAACGTTCTTCATCTTGATCTACAAGTGGAGGCACTGTATCATCATTTACACCACTCTCGCTATGCTTCACTGCAATAACTGAACTTTCCAGATTATTATACGGAGCCACACTAACTTGTTTTATTTTACTCATGATATTATCTATGCTATTTTTGCTGTTTTGCTTTTGATATTCACCACTAATCTCCCTAGAATTAAAGGAGTTTTGGTTTTCTTTAGTATCACTTGAACCACTAAACACTACAAGAGCAATTAAAATAGCTATTGCAACACAACACACAAAAATGATTTTACGCTTAGAAAGCCCAGTAGTAATACCATTAGTCGAAAAAAAATTACTCATTATTTACTTTTGCCATATATAAATTATATTTATTATAGATTCTGAAATAACACACTAGTGTGAAATTCAGCATGACAGATCCAACTCGGCATGAGAACTACCCACCAAATAGTGTTGACCAAAATCTTTTTTTGTTTGACCCAAAGCTTCTATTGCTACCATCGGTGATTTCACGAGAAATAATTATGCCCTCAGGAGAGCTAACAGCCCCATTGGCTAGACGAGCTTTATTAAATAGCTTATCTACAATATAAAAATGATCGTTATACCTAAAATTTACTAGCTCACAATGCTCATTATCATTATCAACTAAAACACATAAAGTAGGTAAGCTTTGAGAACCCACTATATCTGGCATTCTTATATACACACTTATACCATCATCAAAAATCTGGGTAGGTCTCCAATTATAATTACCCGCACTCATCGTATATTTATAATTAAGCTTACTCATATTAAGCAAAGGTTTTTCCACATCTGGGTTTGTAGTTGTAGCCTTATTATCCGCCTTTAATTTTAACTGCTCTTTCGTTAATCCATAGCTGATGGTTTCTTCGCTAGGATAATAAAATCCAGCCCTAACAATATATCCATCACTAGAAGAGCGCAATTTAAGCATATAGGTACGTTTTGAAGTGGTTATCATTAAAGTAGTATCTAAGCCCGCCTGAGATGGTTTTAACACTAAATGCGGAACTAATTTACTTGCAGCTCCAGAATATACAACAGGAATCCCTTGATCACCATCATTCCATCTTACCGAATCACCAATTAGAATTCCTTGAATCTCTTCCCCAGCCTGCAACTCAATATCACAGAGGTTTAAAGGCTTACACACAACCGTTGGTTGATACTGCCCATATGGGAATCTCACCACCCCATCAGTTTTTAGTATAGGGTTTGGTGAACTTGCATTTTGCCATTTTAAAGACTCGTTAATTGCAGAATTAGCTACATTATCATTTGAATGTAAAGCCTTTTGGCTTGATAGTTTATAATTTTCAACTAATGGCGGGACATTTAAAGATTGCCAATCCAAGGATTGTTTATTGGTGATAGCAACTACACTAGTAGTAAAGATAATCATCAATCCTAAACTTATGTGCTTTATCATATGCTTGGTCCTTATCATTAAAAGTTTAGCGTTATTAGAGCATGTTCTTAGTTAATATCTTGGGTTGGATGAATATCTCTTACAAATAAACCAATTGGATTTACTAATTGTACATCTGGCTCAACAGTTTCTAAAAGCTCAAAAGTAACCGTAGTGCTCCAGCTAGTGCTAAGCTCAGATACATGTTCAACCCAATTAACAACCCAAGACTTACCACCTTGCAACGGTTTAATACTCGTAATATCTACTAAAATTTGATTGCTATTTGCTTTAGTGTATTGCCCAATAATCATTTTATCTAATCCAACTTGAATTTTAGGATCAATCATTTTATGTACCGTATCAATATTACGTCTACGAATAGCAATATCACTTGGAACCTCTCGCAAAGCAATAATAAAATTAGCTAATTGATGTGCCACCACTTTATTATCAATATTAAAGGTTTTTGTTGCCAACCCTAAAAAAGTAATGTTCCCCGTAGAATCTTTCTCATAAACTAAAGTTTTATGCTTATCCTGATTAACTAAATACATTGATACTAAAGCCACAACAACTAAAGCAAATATAGCTATTATTGCTATATTCCTCCATGCTAAGCTATTTTCTATATGATATGCTTGAATATCATTCCATCCATCTTGTTCTATATGGCTTAAAAACACATTACTTTGCTTTATTTTTTTATTATTTTGCATAAAATTACTCATTTTTTAAATGTTCTTAACAATATCATGGATTACTACGACTTTCTCCCAAAGTCTAGCAATGACTACAACAAAACACATATAATTACGAAATGTAACTAGTTGTTAATAACATACTTAGACCACATATCAATAAAATCATGGGGATTAGTCGCCTTTAACTCAATAGCCTTCTTAATATCAACATAAGCGGTTTTGGCAATAAAAGCAAATGCAATTTGATCTGGTTGCAAATCTAAACTAAATTTACGTATACCTAAAGAACTTACATAAAAATATTCGCCACGGCTTGCATGACTAATTAAATTAATTTGTTTTTCATTTAAGCCCATATCTTCATATTGTTCATAAATACCTTTACTTGCAGCTTGAATATTAGGCAAAAATATCTTTGTAGCACAATTGGTTTTTAAAGAACTTAATAAATCCTCATATTTAAACAAGTCAGCTAATTCTTGAGTAGCAAAAATCACTGCCACATTAAACTTACGCATGGTTTTTAGCCAATCAATAATCTTTTCCCTAAATAAGGAATGCTTAAAAAACAAAAAGCTCTCATCAAAAATAATCAATGTGGGTTTATTTGATAGCACACGCTTATTAATTGCATGAATAAAATAACGCAATGCAGGAATAATTACCCTGTCTCCTAGCTCCATTAATTTAGCCATTTCAAATACAATAAAATTATTGTCTAATTGACTTAATTTATCAATATCAGCATCAAACAACTTAGCAATAAATCCAGCACTCTCGTAAAAACTGTCAAAAACTCTGGACTCAGAACAAAAACCATCTAAAATAATAGCCACCGCTTGATCATAGTCTTGTACCAAATGCCTAAAATAGGAAAGAGTTCTTCTTTCTATATGAGCTTCACTACGCATTAGCTTTAATCCTTTACGAATAGCCACTCTATGCGTATCATCAAATTTTGCTGCCATACCATTTAGTATGCATAGTTCTTCAATCCAATTAGCTGCAAACTCAAAGTCAATTTCATTTTCTAATGCACCTAAGGGTTGAAAATAATTACCCCCCTCACCAATATCAAAAAACTCCCCCTCTAAACCATAACACAACGGTAGAGAGCTTTTATTTTTGTCAAACATAAAGATCTGAGCATCAGCATAGCGAAAATGTTGGGCAATAATAAAATTCAACAATGTGGATTTACCAGAACCTGTTGGACCAACTATTAAAGTATGTCCATTATCTGCAACATGTAAAGATAAACGTAATGGAGTGTTCCCAGTTGTCATAGCATAAAATAATGGCGGGGATTTGTACTTATATAAGCCGCATGGATTATATTTTAAGCCTGACCAAATTGCAGTACTAGGCATTAAATCAGCAAGATTTTGAGTATGAATTAACCATTTTCTGATATTAGCGTAGGAATAGCCAGGTAATGAACCCAAATATGCTTCTACAGTATGATAACGCTCAATCTGGCTCTGAAAACCCATCTCACGTAAAATATTTCTTACCTGTATGGCATTTTGTTCCACCTTCTTTTCATCATTATCAAAGATAAGAATAGTTGCCGTGTAATAACCAAATTTTGCCTCCGCTTTATCATTTATTGCTTGCGCTTTGCCTGCATCATGATACTGCTCCTGGGCATTTTGGTTAATCTTGATATTAGAATCAATAGCCAGAGACATCTTAGCCGTATCTATTGCACTAATGCGTTTTTGATACCATAAGTTAGCAATCCGCTCAATAATTTTGTTACTTTCATATTGATCAATTAAAATAAAGCGTGTATTAAAGCGATACTCAAAATCTAAATAATTTAATTTATCTAAAATACCAGCATAACTATCGCTTGGAAAACCCATAACAGTTATAGCACGTAAATACTGATCACCAACTTTAGGGTTTTCTCCACCGACTAAATCTTTACTAGCTAAAAAATGTTTTAGAAAAGCCCCATAATTCTTAGGAATATTTAATTGCATTTTTTCACTAGTTAAACACCAATTGATATATGATAAAAGATCTGTGGTTTTCATCTGCTCCAGATTTAGGTTAGAATTAACTAAGCCTGCAACTTCAGTTAATTTATTTTTAAACAGTTCCAAATAATAGCTATAATCAAGTGATCCACTTTCAAGTGATTCGCTTTCAAGTGGTTCACGTTTTTGTTTAAAAAACACTCCAAGCTTACTACCTAAATCTATTTTGGGTTTGTAGGTAAAACTAATTGCATAAGCGTTTTCATAATGGTTACCACTATTTTTATAAATTTGCCGACGCTCTTCATCAATTAATTTGCTTAATTTATGCGTAAAGTGACAATCATGTTGCAAAACATAATCATCTGCCTTATAGCGAAGAGTATCAATATGGAATAACCAACCAGAACCCAGTAAATTAAATGCAGCATTTAATTTACTAGATAAAATAGCAAGTTCAGAAGAGGTTGAAGTTTCTAAATCTGCCCCTCTAAACCAAAAAGCCGCTAAAAAAGAGCCATCGGTTTGTAAGATAACTCCATCCTCAATCATTTTGGCATACATGAGTAGATCAGAAAAACCATAACTACCTCCACTAAACATATGACCACTTAAGCAGCTTTTTAGTTTCGAGATACTTGATTTAATTATGCTAGAACTAGCGCTCATAATAATTTAACTTTACACAAAATTATTCTTAGGCTTATCAACACGTCCAGGATAAAAAGCATGTACTGGGTAATAATCTTGATAATAACGCAACCAACGGTACAAACACATAAAAAACTGAGCATCATCCTTGTTGACTCGACGAATTAAAGCAACACCAATTAAATATAAAAATAACACCCCTAGAATTGCCCATAAATTTTGATATTGCATTAAAATCATTGCACCAATCATAGTTATTATGGTAAAAGGCAATCTCTCACAACCTACAAATAACACGGGCATATATAAAGATTTATGAATTGTATTTAGCTTTGGCATTAAATACTCACTCTTAAAAAGCAAAGCCAGTTATCTTGGTACCAAAATAACTAAATGCTGCAATGAGTAACCCACAAACAATTAAAATTTTGCAAATTGTCTGCGCTAAAGCACCTTCCAAACGCCCTCTACCTAAAGCTAACGCAGCTCCTACGACCGTAGTTATCCCGCCCCATTTAGCAGCCACTTTTAACATAGTCTCTCCATTACCTAACATTTCAGAAACTCCTGTAATTTGAATACTGCTTGAATCTGCAGCATAAGATACTGCACCACACAAAAATAACACTGAAAAAGCTACAATTTTTAATATCATTTTTTCCATATTAAATCAATTATCCTTAAAATTATTAAAAACAGGCGTTATTAAAGCACATTGTGAAGCCTTATGGAGGATACAAAAATGTATCCTCAAAAAATAAAAATTAACATCAATAAGATAGATTAGATAAAAAAAATCCGTCTTGATTTTTACACTATTAATCTCGAAATTTACAACAAATTTTTACTTGTTCAAAAGCGAAGAATAGATTTCAAATTATTTGAGCATATCGGCTATATTTGGTATAATACCTAAAGTTTTGCATGAGTAATTAATATGTTTGGCATCAGTTTTAGTGAGATTATTTTAATTTTTGTTATTGCGTTACTTATTTTTGGTCCAAAAAAAATCCCAACAATAGCAACAACCATTGGTAAATTTATCTATAGCATAAAAGCCTATATTGATAATGCAAAGCACAGTATTTACTCCCATAGCGGATTTAATGAAATTAAAACCACAAAAGATGATATTAAAAATATTTATGATAATCTTCGCTATAATTTGAATATTAATCAAACAAACACAAATGCTACAAATGGCGTATATCTATCAGAATTTAACAACTATACAACTATTGAGGCACTAGATGAAGCTCCAATATATTTTCAGCCTGAACTTGATTTTGAACGTCAAAGAGAACTCTTTGACCAAGATAATATAAGACAATGATAAACCAAGAGTTAGTAATCAACTTAATTGAATTACGCAAACGAATAATCTATATATTAATTGGTTTATTAATTGTATTTATACCATTATTTAAATTTGCTAACCAATTGTATGATATATTAGCAAAACCGCTATTACGTTATATGCCAGTTGGAACACAATTAATTGCAACTGATATTACATCCCCGTTTTTTGTACCCTTAAAACTAGCTTTATTATGCACTTTTGTTATCTCGCTACCTAATACAGTGTACCAAATATGGCAATACACTGCACCTGCTATGTTTCGTCATGAAAAACGTATGATTATTGTTACTTTTATTTGTGTAACAATATTATTTGCTCTGGGTATAGGATTTTGTTATTATGTAGTACTGCCAGTAATATTTAAATTTATTGGTAATATAAAATCTAGTGATATACTCATGATGACAGATATTGGTAAATATGCTGATTTTGTGCTAGATTTATTTTTAGTTTTTGGTATTTGTTTTCAAACCCCTATTATTGTTTTTTTAATTATTTACTTCAATTTAGTAAATTATGTTAAAATCAAAAAATTACGCCCATATATTTTTGTGGGCTGTTTTATTATTGCAGCGATACTGACTCCACCAGATGTAATATCACAAACTTTACTAGCAATACCACTTTACTTACTTTACGAATTAGGGCTGCTAATTTCATTAATTATAAAGAATCGAGATGCAACATTATGAAAAAACTATTAACCTTACTGATGATTACAATATCAACTTGCGCTTTAGCTAGTGGGGCATCTACTGCAAACAGTAATTTACTTCTTTGGCTAGCAATAATCACTACAGTAGCTATCTTTGCTCGTGCAAGTGACAAACTTGGACAACCTTTTGTTTTGGGTCAACTTTTAGCTGGTATTATTATTGGAGCTTTTGCTCATTATAATATAATGGGTCTATCTAATATGATACATAGCGAAGCATTAGCTTTTTTTGCTGAACTTGGGAGTATTTTTCTACTTCTTGAGATTGGGTTAGAATCATCCTTAAATAATATAGCTTCAGCTGGTAAGCATGCCATAGTTGTAGCTATTATGGGGGTAGTGGTTCCATTTGTAATAGGATATTTTATTGTAACACCTTATATTCTGCATAGCACCAAAACAGAATTGTGTCTATTTATTGGCTCTATGTTAGCAGTTACTTCAACTGGGATTTCGATTAGTGTATTTAAGGATTTAAAAATCTTAAAAACTGAAGCTTGTCAAATCGTCTTAGCTGCCTCAGTTATTGATGATATATTAGGTTTAATTTTATTATCTATTACAACCAGCCTAATGCTTGAAGGTAGCATCAATGCAGTTAATATTGGTAATACACTACTTTATGTAGTTATATTTTTTGTAAGTAGCATAGTTTTTGGTAAATATCTATTACCAATTGTAATTAAATTATTAAGTCAAGTTAATAAAAATAGTGATAGCGTAATTTTGATAATTATTGCTTTTTGCTTTTCCATGTCTTACATTGCTGGTCAAATTGGCTTAGCTTTTATAATTGGGGCGTTCTTATCTGGAATCTTATTATATCCCCAACTATTCAAAGGATTTAAAAATATTCACGGCAAAGCTGATTTTACTCAAAATGAACACCAGTTGGAATATCTTATTGCCCCATATGGAAAAATATTCACTCCACTATTTTTTATCTATGCAGGGATGCAAGTAGATATTATTAGCACTTTTGATTATAATACTATTCTAACAGCACTAGCCATTAGCTTTTTTGCAATTTTAGGTAAGATAGTTGCCGGGATATTTTTACCTAAACATATCAACAAATGGATTGTTGGCCTAGGAATGACACCACGTGGAGAAATAGGCTTAATCTTTTCCATTGCAGGGTTACAACTAAAAATTATTGATAGTAGCCAGTTTGCAGCATTACTTTTAATGATTATTGTAACTTCAGTGATTACCCCTATTGGGCTAACATATATTACAAAACGTAATGCTATCGCTTAATTTAAGCATATAAATAAAGCAAGGTAAAATTTAGATTTATTAGTTTAGATTTTATCTTGCTTTGTCATACCTATACCATTTTTTAATACATAGGTCATGATTCACGCCTTATTTACTATTCGTACACTTTGTAGCTCATCATTTAGTCTAATTAAAATCTGGAATTAGTGTTGGTTCTCAAAACATAATAAATTATACAAAATTTATTATGCACTCTCACCTGATTTTATAAATATATTCCCAATTGATTTATTTTTTGCAAATGGGCGTTAAAACATAAACAATCTAAACATCAAATACCGCAAAATGTGTTAAAATCGTTACTTATACCAAACTCCAGAGTTATTCATCATGAAGAAGGACAATATATCAATATGAGCAATAATCAAGAACCCTTATTTTCAGCATTTGCAAAAGATATTATCAATATAAATATTGAAACGGAAATGAAGCAGTCATATCTCGATTATGCCATGAGTGTAATTGTTGGACGAGCATTACCAGATGTACGTGACGGATTAAAACCCGTTCATCGGCGAGTATTATTTGCTATGCATGAAGCATCCAATGACTGGAATAAAGCCTATAAAAAATCTGCACGTATCGTTGGGGATGTAATGGGTAAATATCACCCTCATGGTGATGTGGCTATTTATGATACTATTGTTCGTATGGCACAGGATTTTTCTTTACGTGCACCTTTAATTGATGGGCAAGGTAACTTTGGATCAGTAGATGGAGATTCGGCAGCTGCAATGCGTTATACTGAAATCCGCATGGCTAAAATTGCACATGAAATGCTTGCTGATATAGATAAAGAAACGGTTAACTTTGTCCCTAACTATGATGGAGCAGAGCAAGAACCACATGTATTACCAACTAAATTGCCAAACCTATTAGTAAATGGCAGTTCGGGAATTGCTGTTGGAATGGCAACTAATATCCCCCCACATAATCTTAACGAAGTTGTTGATGCATGTATTGCATTATTAAAAACTCCTGAAATTACACTAGAAGAATTAATTCAGATTATTCCTGCACCAGATTTTCCAACTGCTGGACTTATATTTGGCCTCAACGATGTACATAATGGCTACAAAACTGGACGTGGGCGTGTGATTATGCGTTCGCGAACTCATTTTGAAGATATTGGTAAAGATCGTGAAGCTATTATAATTGACGAATTACCATATCAAGTAAATAAAGCCAAATTATGTGAACGTATTGGTGAACTAGTTAAAGATAAAATCGTTGAGGGTATTAGTGAGATTCGTGATGAGTCCGATAAAGACGGAATGCGTGTAGTTATTGAACTACGTCGTAATGAAAACGCTCATGTTATTTTAAATAATTTATTTAAACTAACCCAAATGCAAGACTCCTTTGGTATTAATATGGTAGCTATAGTTAATGGCAGCCCCCGATTACTTAATCTAAAATCAATTATTGAAGAATTCATTTATCATCGCCGTGAGATTACTACCCGCCGTACTGTGTTTGAACTTAAAAAAGCAAAAGAACGTGGGCATATGTTGGAAGGCTTAGCCGTAGCACTAGCTAATGTGGAAGAAATGATTGCAATTATTAAAGCATCAAAAACTCCAATTGAAGCAAAAACCAAATTACTAGATAAGTCTTGGGAATCATCTCTTGTAGTTTCTATGATGTCACGCATTGAATCTGATAAAGTACGTCCAGATGGGTTAGATAATCAATTTGGATTAAAGCCCGATGGTTATAAACTATCTGATGTACAAGCGCAAGCTATTCTTGAATTACGTTTACAACGCTTAACTGCATTAGAACAAGATAAAATAGTGAATGAATATCAAGAGATTATGAATACCATTCTTGATTTATTAGATACTCTAAGTAGACCTGATAGAATTAATCATATTATTCATGAAGAATTAGTCTTATTAAAACAACAGTTTGGCACTCCACGTAAATCAGAAATTATGATGGATGGCTCAAACATTGATAATGAAGACTTAATTAAGCCTAGAGATATGGTTGTTACCATGACTCACGAAGGATATATTAAAACCCAAGCCCTTGATGAATACCGCACCCAAAGACGTGGTGGACGTGGCAAATCTGCCTCATCAATAAAAGAAGATGATTTTATCCAAAATATTTTTATGGCGCATACTCACGATTATGTATTATGCTTCTCCACTTTAGGGCGTTTATATTGGTTAAAGGTATATAATTTACCTGAAGGTAGCCGTATTACTAGAGGTAAGCCTATCGTTAACCTTTTACCATTACAAGTAAATGAAAAAATCACAAGTGTATTACCAGTAAAAGAGTTTAGTAGTGATCAATTTGTCTTTATGGCAACTAAATATGGTGTAGTCAAAAAAGTTGATTTAGCAAGTTTCTCACGCCCTAAGTCTAAAGGAATTATAGCAGTTAATCTGGATGATGGAGATGAGCTAGCTGGTGTTGCCTTAACCGATGGAAAGCAAGAAATTATGCTTTTTTCTAGTAGTGGTAAAGCCGTAAGATTTAATGAACGAGGAGTCCGCCACATGGGACGCCTAGCACGTGGAGTACGCGGAATCAAACTACAACCAGATAGCATTGTAGTTGCTTTGCTTACAACAGATGATGAACATGCTCAAGTACTAACAGTTACCGAAAATGGATATGGCAAACGCACTGATGTATCAGAATATCGCCTTGCATCACGTGCAACCCAAGGGGTAATAGCAATTGGGGTTACTGAGCGTAACGGAAAACTAGTAACTGCAAAATTAGTTGCAGATGATGATGAAATCGTTATTATTACCAGTGGGGGGGTATTAATTAGAACCTCAGTAAATAGCATACGTGAGACTGGCCGCTCTGCCCAAGGGGTTAAGCTAATTAATCTAGGAAAAGGCGAAAAGCTAGTAGATATTGCAAAAGTAGTTGAACGTGAGGAAGTAGACTCTGAATTTGAACAAGATATAGATTCTGAAACAATATCAGCAGATACAGTTGGTGAAGCAACGCCAGTTGGTGAATTTATACTTGAATAAAAAGGTAACCCAATATGAATAACTTACAACTTAAAGCACAACAAATTTTAGGTTTAATTGATTTAACCTCGTTAAATGATAATGATGCACCAGCAACAATTAAAAACTTATGCACTAAGGCTACTACTGCATTTGGCAGTGTTCCTGCAATTTGTATCTATTCGCGTTTTATTCCAATAGCAAAAACTGAATTAGAAAGTCGAAATATAAAAATTGCAACAGTTACCAATTTTCCACATGGATCTAACGATCTTGAATTAGCATTACTTGAAACCAAACTTGCAATTACTCGTGGTGCTGATGAAGTTGATATTGTATTCCCCTATCATGCCTTAATTAAAGGTGATGTAGAGATTGGAGAGTCAATGATTCGTGAAGCAAAAAAAATTTGTGGGGATAAAATCCTAAAAGTTATTATTGAAAGTGGCGAACTTAAAACTGAAGAACTGATTAAACTTGCAAGTAAGATAAGCATTACAAATGGTGCTGACTTTATTAAAACATCTACGGGTAAAGTTAGTGTAAATGCAACTCTGGAAGCGGCCGGAATAATGCTACATACAATTAAAAAATCTAACAAACCTTGCGGTTTTAAGGCTTCTGGTGGTATTCAAAATGTTGTAGAAGCTCTTAAATATTTAGATCTTGCCGAAAAAATCATGGGTAGCCAGTGGATAAATGCTACAAACTTTCGCTTTGGTGCATCTGGTTTACTAGGGGATGTGATTACAATCTTAAATAATAAAACAGAGATTGAAAATGCCTAAACGTGCAATAATTATAGTATTAGATTCATTTGGTATTGGACACTTGCCAGATGCAGATAAATTTGGGGATATTGGTAGTGATACTCTAGGGCATATTGATCAATATGCTAAAGATAACAATCTATCTTTTAATATCCCCAATTTATTAAAACTTGGTTTAGGTAAAGCTTATTTAAAAGCCAACGACAAAACCTTATTTACCGATAAAAACAATTATACTTTAAATGGATACCATGGAGCTTGTAGTGAATTAAGCTCTGGCAAAGACACAACTAGTGGACACTGGGAAATTGCTGGCTGCCCTGTATTATTTGACTGGGGATATTTTACACAAAAAACAAATACTTTTCCTTTAGATTTATTAGAAAAGATTAAACAAGCAACTGGCATATTAGGCTATCTAGGAAACTGCCATGCATCCGGAACCGATATAATACGAGATTTAGGTGATGAGCATATAAAAACTGGCTATCCAATTTTTTATACTTCAGCTGATTCGGTGTTCCAAATTGCAGCCCATGAAACCCATTTTGGTTTAGATAATTTATATAAGTTATGTCTAACTGTGCGTGAACTACTCGAACCATATAACATTGCACGAGTTATTGCTAGGCCATTTACTGGAGTATCTCCAGAAACCTATACCAGAACTGGAAACAGAAAAGATTATTCCGTGACTCCTAGCAGTAAAACCTTATTAGATATTTGCAAAGATAATGGTGGAGAAGTTATAGCCATTGGCAAAATTGGGGATATTTACTCACATCAAGGAACAACTACCGAGATAAAAGCTAATGGGCTAGATGATTTATGCAATAAAACCATAGATGCTATCAAAAACCATACCCAAGATAAAACTTTTATTATGACTAATTTAGTTGATTTTGATATGCTATACGGGCATAGACGCAATACTCTAGGCTATAAAAATGCTTTAGAAGAGTTTGATGCTAAATTGCCAGAAATAATTGCAATGTTGCAAGATGATGATATACTTATTTTGACTGCTGATCATGGATGCGACCCTACGTGGATTGGAAGTGACCACACCCGTGAGCATATTCCTATGCTGATGTACCATCAAGCGAGAAGCAAAGATGTTGGAATTAGAAGTACATTTGCCGATATTGGGCAAACAGTTGCTACCCATTTAGGGCTACCTAAGCTTCAATACGGAACCTCTTTCTTGTAAGTCCATTCTTAACTCATGACTGTGGTGTGTTTTAAGTTCAAGATGACCGCCTGTGTAGCAACACCAATCATAATCTTATACTAATATTGCAGTTAGACTAATAAATAACAATAAAATAAACCCAATAGCATGTGTTTTATCACTGATTTTATTTACTAAGTAGCTACCAATTGGTACTCCAATAAATCCAGTCATTGATAGAACAAACAATGCAGGTAGATAGACTAAACCTAGATAAGCATTACCTAACTCTAAATTAAGCTTATTACCTAAGAAAGCATAAACTATTGCACCAACTAAAGCAACAGGCAAGCTCAGCATATTACCAATAGCAGCAGCATGCTTCATAGATAATCCTAGTTTACGCATTAGTGGAATCGTTATAATACTTCCACCAACACCTAAAAGACTAGCTGTAGAACCAATTAATAACCCAAATACTACATGTCTATTTTTAGATAATGAGATTACTTTATCTTCTTTTTTTACAAAGCTTTTTTTGCGAACACAATTCATAATCACAAAAAGCATATAGACTATAAAAATATAACGCACTACCGAACTTGGAAGCAGCGTAGTTACAAAAGCTCCAATTACGCTACCACAACCAATATAATAAAAAATCGGAAAAATTAATTTCCAGATAATGCTGTTATTTTTTTGGGCATTATAAACAGAAAACGCAGAGTTAGTAATCATAACACCTAAAGATGTTGCAATAGCAATCTGCATGCTATAGCTATTATGTGGAAGTATTCTATAAAGTAAAGGAACAATAATAAAACCGCCCCCAAAACCAAACATACTTGATAATATCCCAGTTAAAACACCAAAAGCAATTAAAGTAAAAAATTCCATTTTATATACTTCTTCTAGTAAACAATTTATTGAAATAACGTATTCCTCATTACGAGAAATCGCAATATTTTGTGGTAATCTAAAGTTTTATTAGATTGCCACATCAATTACTATGTAATTGACTCGCAATGAAGAGGAACATATTGCCACGGCGTTTTGCCTCGTAATGACTAGACCTTTCATATTATAATAGCTCTAATAAGACTTAGCAAAGATCATTTTTTTATTTACAGGCTTACCTGTAAAAATACACACTCCATTAGAACTTTCTTGTTCTAATGCAATACACCTAGCTGTAACTTTTAAGGGTTTTAAGTATTCTTCAATTATAACATCATCAAGAGCAAAACAACTAACAAAACCTTTATCCTGATTTAATTCTGCAGCAAAAAAAGCGTTAAATTCATTTAAGCTATTTACCTCATAAATATGAGCATCACGAAATTCTTTTGCTTTATTAAATAAATTGTCTTGAATCTCCTTTAATATATTAACCGCTTGAGATACAAACATATCCATATTTAAAAACTGTTTTACCTTAGGTGAACTATCTCTACGAGCAACCGCAAGAGAATTATTTTCAATATCTTTCATACCTACTTCAATACGTAGTGGTACGCCTTTTTTTATCCATTGCCAAGTTCTCTCGCCGCCACGAATATCTCTTTTATCAATATGAACCCGTAACTCTTTAGAGTAAAATAATTGTTGTTCTAATTGTATTTTTAAATTATTACAATAATTAAATACAGTTTCTTTATCTGCATCATTTCTATATATAGGTAAAATAACTATCTGCTCTGGAGCTACTCTAGGCGGAGCAATTAGACCATCATCATCACTATGAGTCATGATTAACCCACCAATAAGCCGTGTAGAAACTCCCCAGGAAGTTGTCCAAGCAAATTTTAATTGCTCATCTTTATCTAAAAACTGAATCCCTGAAGATTTAGCAAAGTTTTGCCCTAAAAAGTGAGAGGTTCCTGCCTGTAAAGCCTTGCAATCCTGCATCATAGCTTCTATTGTATAAGTATCAACTGCACCTGGAAAACGCTCAAAACATGGTTTGGCGCCTTTAATAACTGGCATTGCAAGTACATCTTCTGCAAATTTTGCATATAAATCTAGAATCATTAGAGTTTCATCTATAGCCTCTTCACTAGTTGCATGTGCAGTATGACCTTCTTGCCACAAAAATTCTGAAGTACGTAAAAACATTCGTGTCCGCATTTCCCAACGCATTACATTTGCCCATTGGTTAATTAAAATTGGTAAATCCCGATATGACTTAACCCACTTAGCATATGCAGCACCAATAATAGTTTCGCTAGTAGGTCTTATTACTAAAGGCTCCTCTAATTCACCATCAGGCTTTAAACCACCTTTGCCATCAGGAACTAATCTATGATGAGTAACAACTGCACACTCTTTAGCAAATCCCTCAACATGCTTAGCTTCGGTTTCCAAATGACTCAACGGAATAAGTAATGGAAAATACGCATTTACATGACCTGTTGCTTTAAATCTTTTATCTAAATATTGCTGGATATTTTCCCATAAAGCATACCCCCAAGGTTTAATTATCATACACCCACGAACTGGCGACATCTCTGCTAAATCAGCTGCAACAATTACTTGCTGATACCACTGTGGGTAGTCTTCTACTCTTGTTGGAGTTATTGCTGTTTTTTCCATAGTTAATTACTGTTCCTTAAAAATGATACGTAATGCGAAATTCCATCCTCTAGGCTTGAAAACGTGGCATTAAAGCCAGCTTCACGCAGTCCATTCACATCTGCTTGAGTATAGCATTGATATTTATTTGCCAAATCATTCGGGAAAGGGATATACTCAATAATACCATCTTTTATTGCAGTTGCTAGAGTGATTTTATCCAATCCTTGCTCTACTCTACACGCATTAACCGTAGCCAACGATAAATCATTATAACTTCTAGCATTGCCAGTACCACAATTAAAAATCCCTGAAATTTCTTCTTTATCATTAATATGATTTTCAAAGAAAAACATATTAACTTTTACTACATCCTCAATCGAAATAAAATCACGGGTTTGCTCACCATTCCCATAGCCCTGAGAACCCTCAAATAGTTTAACTTTACCAGTTGACTGGTATTGCTTAAAATTATGCAATACTACTGAGGCCATTCTATCTTTATGAGACTCGCCATTACCGTATACGTTAAAATAACGTAACCCAACAACTGCTGCAGATACTCCGTTTTCATAGTAACGTCTTACCATTTGGTCAAATAAAAATTTAGAATATCCATAAACATTTAATGGACCTTCAAACTCACGCTTTTCAACAAATCTTTGATGAGCTCCATATACTGCAGCTGAAGATGCATAAAGTAATGGCACTTCATTCTTTTGTGTGTACTCCAACAGCAACGCTGAATAATCATAATTGTTTTTCATCATATATTGGCCATCTTGTAGTGTTGTATCCGAACACGCACCTTGATGTATAATATAATCAATCTGATTATCATAATCTCCACGCACAATCTCGGCAATAAAATCATCTTTATCCACAAAGTCTAAGATATCACAATCTATTAAATTTCTTATCTTATTCCCATTAGTTAAATCATCCACAGCAATAATATCTTTAAAACCACGTTTGTTTAATTCTCGTATAATATTGGAGCCAATAAAACCAAAAGCTCCAGTAACCACTATAATCATAATATTCCTTTACAAAATTTGAGATTGCCACAGGCTCTTTGAGCATTCGCAATGACGAAGCATTATAAGGCATGGCTTAAAGAGCCATGCCTAAACCCCAACCAATCATAAAACTCAAGGTTTTTACTAAACCCAATCACTTTAAACACTTCACCCATTTCATTAGGCGAGATTAATTTATTTATTTGGTTAGTTGTTTTCAAATATTCTTTATCATTGTCTACATTTTTCAAATCATCAACTAACCCACAATTTATCAAAAAATTAGCCTGGGTAGTATAATCAATTAAATCTAAAGCGTTATCCACAGCACTTTGAGCTATAGCAGAAAAATCCACACTACTAGTTATATCTATTAAACCAGGAAAACATAAAACATCATCCAACTGATGTTGACGAAAAAATCCACGCAAGGTTCCATGTGCATGTGTTTGGTTATAGTATTCATCCATGCCATAGCCATAATCAATAAATATAACTGCCCCCTTATCTAAACACCCCGCAATGGTTTGGATAAACCCACGATTAACTAAGTTTATTTCTGAGGTATAACCATCATTTAATTTAGGAAGAGTATTAATGTTGCGCACTATTTCATTTTCATAAGCTGTATTAGGCAATTTTTCTACATAAATAAATCCTGTTTCATCATAACTAACGTGCCGTAAATAAGTTTGCCTATCTTTAATAGCAAATAACTCACAAACTTGAGCATCTAAAACCTCATTGGCAATTATCACACCATTAAAATTTGTGGGTAAGGCATTAAGCCAAGTTACTTTATTTATATATTGCGGCAATTCTTCTTTTAAACGCAATTTTTGTAATGCCACAGATGTGCAGCTTACTTCTAAAATATAATAATGTTCAATTATATCTCCTACATAATGTAAAAAATCTAACATTAATTGACCATTACCACTACCTATCTCCAAAATATTACGGCTTGGAAATACATCAGACTCAAATAACTCCAACACTTGTTTAGATAAACATTTAGCAAATAAGCTTGATATCATAGGTGAAGTTATAAAATCCCCTAGCTTACCAAATTTATAAAGCAAATTATTATAATAGCCCAACTGTGGATGATATAAAGCTAACTCCATATAACGACTAAATGGAATGCTCCCATTTGATGTATCTATTTCTTGTTTGATTATCAGCTGTAGCTTATTAGTTAAATCTAACTCTTCTGGAGTAAAATTAAAAATGGAGTGTTTCACAATATACAACTTCCCAACAATAGTTACTGCTTAGACTAAATATACATAAGTGGCTAAAAAATGTAAGCCAGGAATTGATGCAGGTGAGTAGTTATCACAATAATCTGAATTTATTGATGTTATAGCCAACCATGCCAACCATAAACCCAAGCATCATAGATACCAAAACATCACTAAACCAATGATTCATAGTATAAATTCTAGCATATGCCATAAGAATAACCAATAAAACTAAAATTACTCTAGCAACCTTAGTTGTTGAGTATAAATATAATACAGTAACTGCAGATGCTACCATTATTGTATGACCAGATGGCATACTATTATAAGCATATAACAAATCCGAAAAGTTTTTAGTTTTAGCTATAAAAAACTTAAAAAAATGCCATTCATGCATACTAATTACAGGACGCTCTCGATTAAAAACAAACTTTAAAACCCCATTAACTAATCCTGCAAACATTGACGTCATAAAGGCAATCCGAAAAGCGATAGCATTTTTAAAATGTTCTCTAAAGCCCTCAACTAAAGAGAGCGTAAATAAAACCCCAAAAACAAACCACCCCTCTCCCATAGAATTAATAAAATCAGTGATAGTATAAACATTAATATTATAAAAATTTTTACATAGTAGAGAAACTGATTGATCAATAAACCCAATACTCAGTAAAACCGCTATGATACACATAATCACTATTTTTATATTGGATAATAAATAACGGCTGATTCCTTTTAAAATTCCATGCCAATACCCAGCTTTTAAACAAGCAATAATATGAAACAATGCATAAATCACATACATTGTACCCAATACCATGAGCGATGGAGGCATCCTTATATATTCAAGCATTACTCTCTTTCATGTTTTAAACTAAAGGTATATTTCATGAGATTGCCACTCATTGTTAGACAATGCTCGCAGTGACAGGTAGGTTTTCTTTAACAACCGCTACTATTCTATCTTGAGTCTCTACATCTAAATACGGATGCATTGGTAAACTAACAACGCAATTAGCTAAGCGTTCAGAAACACTTAGATCTTGATTGGTATAAAACTTGTGCAAAATTGGCTGCTTATGCAATGGAATTGGATAATGAACCGCAGTTGGAACACCCTGCTGCTTCAAAGCTTCAATAAATTCATTACGATTAGTCACAAGAATAGTGTACTGCCCGTATACATGCGTGTTATATGGCATAATTTGTGGGGTTACACAATTAGCGTCTTTTAATAATTCAGTATATCTAGCACCGATTTTTTCTCGAGCTTCAACTTCCTTATCAAACACCCGTAGTTTTGCCAATAAAATAGCTGCCTGCATCGTATCTAAACGACCATTTAACCCAAGTCTTGCATGATGATAACGTTTATCTTGTCCATGAATACGAATTTGACGCATCGCCTCAGCTAAATCATCATTATTAGTAAAACACGCACCACCATCACCATAACACCCTAAAGGCTTTGATGGAAAGAAACTAGTACAACCTATCGTAGAGGTATTTGATGATGCTCTATCTTTATATCTAGAACCAAAACTCTGCGCTGCATCTTCTATAACTGCAATATTGTGTTTATTTGCAATTGCATTAATTGCATCCATATCTGCACATTGACCAAATAAACCAACTGGTATAATAGCTTTTGTTTTACTGCTAATTGCTGCTTCTAATTTATTGGCATCCATATTATAGCTAATGGGGTCTACATCAATAAATACTGGTGTAGCACCTAATAAAAGAGCCATCGATGCAGTTGCTATAAAAGTTAGAGATGGAACAATTACCTCATCTCCAACCCCAATATCCAATGCCATTAAGGCAATCAGTAAAGCTTTAGTCCCATCAGCAACACCAATACAGTATTTGCTATTGGTATATTGAGATAATTGTGTCTCTAAATCTTTAACTTTATCTCCCAAAATAAACTGACCTGAATCAAGAACTTCCTGAATTTCATTTAAAACATCGTCTTTTATGGATTCGTATTGTTTTTTTAAATCAATAAATTGCATTATTTCTTACCTGTTCCTTATAAACATAACTACTTAGATGAGCAATTGTGAGCATATTTTTTAGTCACGCTATGTGACTACATGTACATAAGTGAATAAAAAATATAGTAAAAATTGATGCAGGTGAGTAGTTACCTTAAAATTTTATTAGTTTATTATCTGATACAAAGTAATCTAGTTTTATATCCCAAGTATCCGCACAAATATCCTCTACAATCTGACAAGCATAACCAACTCCACACAATATTGGAGGAAGGCTACACTCTTTTATTTTAGATAATGTAGCATCATAATAGCCACCACCTTTACCTAAGCGATAACCTGCATTATCTATAGCTACTAATGGTAAAAAAATCAAGTCTAAATTATACCACTGTAGGCTATTGTTATGTTGCTTGGTGTTTTCTTTTTCAGTAAAAATTGGTGCAACCTCTGGGGTATATGGTTCAAAAAGCATATCTTTCTTATGTTTATATGCAATAGGCTGGTATAGTTCTTTATCGTGACTTAAACTAAAATTAATGAGTGGCCCTAAACCTGCTTCCCAAGAATATGCTTTATAAATAGCAATTTTTTGTGCCACTTCTAATAATGGCAGAGCATTTTTAAAAATATGTTGCTCTGCATTAATACGATAATCCAGAGTCAAATCTTTACACTTAGAAATTATTAGTTCTCTGGATAATTCTTTATTCATTTATTTTCCAAATCTATGTCTAGCTATATAATCAATTACATTATTGCAACTTTTGCAATAATGTACTGGTTATTAAAATAATATTCTGGAGCTAATGCTGAATAATCTTCCTTTGGGGCAGACATCGATAATACTAAATATTTCTGATTATTTATAACATTAGAGGTTAAATCAAGTGAGGCGTTAGCACATTTATCCCCATAACATTCAAGATAAAAAACTTTAGCTGATAAATTAATATTCATATTACTAACAAATAGTGCCGAAACAGTCTTCCCCAAACTTTCTACTGGAGTCAATAGCATATATTCTCCTGCTGATAATTTATCTGCTATAGCTAGCCAATAAAGATTAAATTCGTCATATTTATCCGCAATCTTTAGACTTGAATCTAAATAATAAAAATAATTAGTATCACATTTCCCATTATTGCAAATAATGTTTTTATTTGGAGATAATACGGTTGTGTAAATCATAGAAGAATCTTCAAAATATAAATCCTGATATAAGAATCTTATGTTATTACTTGCAATAATAGATCTCTTTAATGAAATTAGAAATAAATTAATTTGTTTCGATATTTGCTTAGAAACTTTATTATCAGATAAATATGCACCTATAAGGCTATGGCAAATATTAGAATCATTACATGTATCTAAATGAACATTCCCACTTAACGGGCTATTTGTAGATGGTTGTATTGCAGAAAATACAGATAAACTGTGAATTCAAATATTTTTTGATTTGCAAATGCATTACTAATAAAAATTGAAAATAAAACTAATAATATGCCTCTAATCATTTAACTTCCCTATAAAACAATCACATTGGTCTTTAGTGGTTAATAATTGATTACATTTATCTCCAAAATTAGGAGATATAACACGCCCATTTAACAAATACTCTATTCTATTTTGCTCAGATAATCTGTCCGGGGTATTTCTTAATAGTTCATCATATCCTTTAATAAATTTATATGAATCTTTTATAGGTAAATTTAAACAAGTAATTGCTGCTGAAGCTTGATTTTCAAAGCTATTTAGTTGCTCAAAGTTACTTATAAATATTTCATTTTGATTTAGTATAGCTAATTTTACAGAAGCCAATCTAGCACGCTCATTACTCTCTGGAATATTTATAATGATGTAATCTAAAATATCATCTCTAATACCAAAAGGATTAGTTACTTTTCCAACTAAAGCATTTTGAGACTCACTAACATTCACATTTACACTAGATTCCACAATAGTTAATGTGCCAACATTAGCAAATAACCCAGGAGCTTTTGCTTTCCATTTTGCTGTATTTTCGTGGTTTATATCAATTCCAGGGCTTGTACTTTTTGTGCTTGCACAAGAAACCCCTATTACTACTGCAACAATACAGGATAAAACTATCGATATTTTCATTTTTTTACTAACTTTCATTTGGCGGCACTTTAATCATTTTATATTTTTAAACAACATATTTAAATAGCCTCTTCAGATATTAGATCTAATTGAGAGCTGTTAGTATTTAGTTGCGTTAAATAAGAATGATAAGCAAGATTTTCACCATGAACTGTTTTTTTATATTGATCTTTTATTTTATTAGCAATAGGATGATGCCCATCTTTACCAATAATTTTATCATCAACAGAGCGAATATAGGCGATTTCTGCAGCAGTACCTGCAAAAAAAGCTTCATCAGCATCATATAACTCTTGAGGCAAAATCTGCTTTTCAACCATATTATAACCTAGATCTTGAGCTAATTTAATCACGAAATCCCGCGTAATACCAGATAAAATAGTACCTAATTGAGGGGTGTAAATGATACCGTCTTTCACTATAAATATGTTTACTGAAGAGCCTTCAGATACAAAACCATCACAATCTAACATCAAAACCTCGTGGTATTTAGTTCCCTGAATTTCTAATACTGCCAATAAACTATTTACATAATGTCCGCAGATCTTTGCTTCAACCACCGTAGACTTAGGGTGCAATCTAATATAACTACTGGTTTTTATGTCTAAACTCGAATCAGAATGGTAAGCCCCCCAAGGCCAACAAGCAATAGAAACCTCCACTGGATTATGATGGCTACTATGTATCCCTAACTCTCCATATCCAGAAAAAACCAGTGGTCTAATATAGCCCTCTTCCAACTCATTAACTATAACCACTTCTTTTACTGCATCCATTAGCTGCTCTTTTGAATAAGGAATTTTCATATTGATAGTACTTGCTGAAAATATTAACCTATCAATATGTTCTTCCAAACGAAAAATAGCTGAACCTGTCTTAGTCTTATATATTCTAATACCTTCAAATGACCCGCTGCCATAATGTAAAGTATGTGTTAAAACATGTATAGTTGCATCAGCCCATAGTACTAATTTACCATTACGCCAAATGTATTTTGTTTCTTGCATATTATTTGTATACCCTAACTAAAAAATCTTTATTTTCTTATTTGTAAATAGTATATGTAACTTTTACATGATTTATCTGCTTCAGCCAATAGTACTAACTACCATATTGATTGCTGTTAAAAAGCTTTGCCCTAATAAATAAGACCTGCGCCCATCCCAACCATGAGTATAATCCTTTAAATCATCATTATCTTTAAATGGCATTTCTAAAGTTAATGATAAGCAATCAAATTTATCTCCCACCCAACTAGTTGCAATACTTGCTAGTTCCGAATTAAAATGACCACGCACATAACCATGTTTAGTTTGATAATCAGGGGTTACTTTAAGTAACGAATCAATAAATAATTGTGTGATTGCTGTTTGTTTTTCGCTAAAGGAAGGGTTCTCTTCACACCCAGCAGTAAATACATATGGGATAGCCTCATCACCATGAATATCAAAAAACATACTAACACCAGATTCATGCATTTTTTGTTGCACATAAAATACCTCTGGAGACTTTTCAAGGCTTGGACTTACCCATTCACGGTTTAAATTAGTTCCTGTAGCGTTAGTACGTAAGTTGCCATGATATGCTCCGTCTGGATTCATATTAGGAACTAAATAAAACACTGCATTTTTAAGTAGATTACGGCTTACTGAATTTTGTTGATCTAATAAATGGTTAATAAAACCTTCCATAAACCATTCTGCCATAGTCTCACCTGGATGCTGACGAGCAATTATCCAGATTTTATTAGCGCAATCTTGATTTCCAACTACTAATAAATCAATATTGCGTCCTTCATGAGTCTGTCCTAAAACTTCATGGGTGACTAATGCCGAAGTATTTGCCTCACCAATTAACTCTAAATGCCTATGGTATGAGTATGGTTCAAAATATGCAAAGTAAACTGAGTTAAATTCTGAACTAAACTCAATCTGTAATTTATTATCCTCAATTATAGTTGGGACTCTAAACCAATATTCATTATCATAACTCACACAAACAGAATAATTATCCCACCCTTTAGGATAGGCTGTTTTATCTAAATCCCCTAAAGAGAGTTTTAAATCTTGGTATTTAACTCCATTTAACTGAAAATAAAACCACTGTGCAAAATGTGAATTAGTATCATTCTTAATTTTAAATCGTAAGTCATTAAAGTTGTCTATGCTTATAACTTCAATACTACCTGCATCAAACTTGGTATTAACAGTAATTTTGTTCATAATTTACTCCATCTCTTCAATAAATTTATTAGTAGCAAGTAACGCTTGTGATAATTTCTTAACATCAACTCCGCCACCTTGGGCAAGATCTGGTCTACCACCACCCTTACCACCACAGATACCAGATAAATAACTAACTATAGCTCCTGCCTTATACTTGGCAGCTAAATCTTTAGTTACTCCAACTACAAAATTAGCTTGTTCAGCATTTTTACAGCCTAAAACAATAATCCCACTCACTAGTTTATTTTTTAATTTATCCATCAGCTCCAGTAATTCTTTGCTATCTAAGTCATGTAACTCTAAAACTAAAGAATTTATGCCATTACTTAATTGTATAACATTATTTAATAAAGCATCAGCCTGATAAGTGGCTAACTTGGCTTTTAACTCATTAAGATCTTTAATTAACTGGCGGTTATTTTGTTGAAGAATATTAATTTTCTCAGGAATAATATCATTAGTCTGAGCTTTTAAAGCCTCTCTTAAGCCATCTAAAATCGCCATGTTTTTTTGCATTCTAACTAATGCCGCATTACCTGTAATAGCCTCAATTCGACGAACCCCACTAGCTATCCCTGACTCACTAGTAATAGTAAAAAACCCAATATCTCCCGTACGATCAACGTGGGTTCCACCACATAACTCAACAGAAAAATCTCCCATTTGAATCACTCGAACCATATCGCCATATTTCTCACCAAATAATGCCATAACGCCATTTTTTACAGCTTCATCATAGTTCATATTCTGAGTTACCACTGCATAATTCATCATAATCACATGATTTACAATTTTTTCTACTTTTTCTATTTCATTTTGAGTTAATGGTTTATCATGGGCAAAATCAAATCTAGTCAAATCACTAGAAACTAAAGATCCTTTTTGCGTAGCATGTTTACCAATTACTTCATGCAATGCCTTATGTAACAAATGGGTAACAGAATGGTTGCGCTTAATTGCTAAACGCTTATGCATATCATAAGTAGCTTCAACCTCATCCCCAATTTTTATACTGCCATTAACCATATTACCAAAATGCCCAATCACCTCTTTACGAATTTTGCTAGTATCATCAACATTAAATAAACACCCAGCTATGCCATTTGCTTTAATAACCCCAATATCTCCAACTTGTCCACCACTTTGCGCATAAAAAACAGTTTTGTCTAAAACTATAACCCCAATACCACCGGCAACTAATTCATTTACTGGAGTTGAACCATTATATAAGGCAACTACTTTAGCATTAATACTTACTTGATCATAACCAAGAAATTGAGTATCATCACCTGTATAATCAAAAATAGCATCCATCTTAAATTTACCAGCTTTTTTAGCGGTATCTTTTTGCCTACTCATAGCTACATTAAATCCAGCTATATCAACTACAATATTATTTTCTCGACAAATATCTTGAGTAAGATCTAATGGAAAACCAAAAGTATCATATAATTTAAAAGCTATATCCCCGGACAGTTGTTTATCTTTAACAATGCTTAGCTCGTTTTGTAATAGGCTCATTCCATTATCTATGGTAGATAAAAACTTTTCTTCTTCCTGTAAAATAGTCTGTTCTATATTTTGCTGTTTTAGTGATAGCTCAGGATAAGCGCTTCCCATTTGTTTAACTAATTCATTTACGAGTAAATGCAAAAATGTTTTACGCATACCTAATTTATATCCATGACGAATCGCACGGCGGATTACTCTACGTAACACATATCCTCGCCCCTCATTGGAAGGGTTTACTCCATCAGCAATTAAAAATGCAATTGATCTAATATGATCAGCTAAAACTTTTAGTGATGGATTAGATAACTCATCGCACTGTGTAATTTTAGCAGCCTGATTAATTAAAGCCACAAATAAATCTATTTCGTAATTACTATGTACTCCTTGCATCACGGCAGAAATTCTCTCTAACCCCATACCAGTATCTACTGATGGTCGAGGTAATGGATTTAATTTACCCGTTTCATCGCGGTTAAACTGCATAAATACACAGTTCCAAATTTCTATATACCTATCACCATCTTCATTGCTGCTACCAGGCACGCCACCTTCTATTTTGTCTCCATGATCATAAAAGATCTCCGTACAAGGTCCACATGGTCCAGTTTCTCCCATTTGCCAAAAGTTATCTGACCCACCAGTAGGTTTATCACCAATACGAATAATTTTCTCAGTAGATAAACCAATCACTTCATGCCAAATATTATATGCTTCATCATCTGTATAGTAAACTGTAACATATAACTTATTTTTTGATATTTGTAAAATTTTAGTTAAGAATTCCCAAGCATAGCAAATTGCATCGCGTTTAAAGTAATCTCCAAAGCTAAAGTTACCCAACATTTCAAAAAAAGTATGATGGCGCGCCGTATAACCAACATTTTCTAAATCATTATGTTTGCCACCTGCACGTACACATTTTTGGGCTGAAGTAGCACGAACATAATTGCGCTTTTCTAGTCCTAAAAATACATCTTTAAATTGGTTCATTCCTGCATTAGTAAATAGTAATGTTGGATCTGCATCTGGAATTAGAGAGCTAGATTTTATAATTTCATGGTGATGGGACGCAAAATAGTCTAAAAATTTTTGGCGTATATCTGATAAATGCATTTAAATAAATCCCTTAGGTAATAACTCGTTAATTAGACGTATTTTAACATATTTTAATAAATTTTAGCAGATTTGCTAATGATTTGTTGATAGATGTTTGCAATAAAAAACATCCTATAAATATTTTTATAGGATGTTTAAATTTTGTATAACCTTAGAATCTGTTATTAATAATATTTATTAAAGATAAAAATTCATACCTTCAGCTGTACTCATCTTTTGAATAGTAGGCATACTTCCTAATTTTGCATTAACATCATGATACTTAATTTTAGTTATTGGGTTTAACCCTAAGAGGTCTTTCGGGCTAAAAAAGTTATTAAGTAGCTCTTTATCTATAACCAAAGTACATGTCATATTTATTGCAGCATCTTTCCACTCACCTTCAACCTCAAGATCTACCAAAATCTCTGTGCTATCATCCGAACCTTTACGGATAGTAAACTTATCAATAGGATCAAATTTTTGTACTATTAAAGTATTACCCATTTGGGTGATTAACTCGCCTAACAATGAAACTGTTAAACTGCCTATTAATTGTTTAATTAAAAATTGCTTTAATTTATTATCTAAGGTATTTCCTTCTATTTTTACCAAATCAGTCTCTACAGGGATATGATCTTTGAGAGACTCATATCGACCTTCTTTAAAAGATTTATCTTTATCTGTAGAAGCAGCATCAATATACAGAAGACTGGAGCGTGGATCAGCTCGAGTAATATCATGCTCAATATCTTTCATTCTATCAAGGTAATCTGCACCTAAAGTGTTTATTTTACTAAGTTTTAGGCTTGAAGCATTTTGCATTATTGCCCTTAGAGCATTAAGTATAAAATTCTTATTTGCAGATAGATCCCAATCTATATCACTGCCAAAAGTAATCACGGGTAGCCCATTAGAATTAAAAGTCAACTTAATTTGAGGAAAGTTTTCACTATTTATCATCTGTTTAAAATGCTCCAATCGACCAACATTTTTCTCAGATTGCAACCCTGCATTAATACCATTGATTTGAGTAGTAACCCATTGCAATATATTTTTGGTATTTAGCAAATATTCTCCATTGTTATTATTCTTATCAAAAACTTTCTCACCAAACACTTCTATTGCAGTTAACACTAAAGCAGCTGGATTATAAACTGGAAAATCCACAATATTTTTTACACGCTCTAAGTCAGATTTTTTATCTTCTAAGTTATCTGGCATATTCTTAATAGCTAAATTAAAACTATGGCTTAGTTGTTTTGATGAATAAATTTGCGATGAGAAAGCCTCATTATTTATTTTATTATCTTTATCCTTATAAGCGTCCATTACATTTAAATCAACTTTTATAACCATAGTTTTAACTATAGGATTTAATCCTGATTGGTTATTTTTATCCCAGAAATTAACTAATCTTTGTTTATCAATAATTAAAACAGTTTCTATATTTAACCGTGAAGATTCCCCTTTAATATTAAGTAGTACTTCATACTTATTATTAGTTTCTGGAAGAATACTGTAATGAAATTCTGGTTTAAATGTGTACAAAGGTGGCAAGCTATAACAACTTGAAAGAGCATCATTTACACTACTATATACACCACCAATAATACTATCAGTGCATGACAAAAACAATCTTAACTGAACATCCGGATCGGTGATATTTTCAGGGGTAAGTATTTTGCTAGAACTTAGCTCTGCCAAATAATCCGGATACTTTTGATTATTTATTTTTAGATTATCGTAAGCTGTCCCCATAGAAGCTTCCACTTCATCCATTCTATGACACTGTTGCTGATCATAATATTTATTTTTAAAATAATCATTTACATAGCACTGCGTTAAATGAGGTAAGCTGTCAAATAAAAATTGTTGGCTATGTAAGCCGTTATATTCTGACACATCCCAAGTAATACCACTACCAAAATTAATTAATTTTTTTCCATTATCATCTAAAAATAAATTAATACTCGAACTATCTATATTATCAAGTAAATTATTAACTTCTTTTATACGAAAGTGTAACAATCTGGGTAAATTATCTAAACCATTAACTAAATCTTTAGCTCTTTTTATATCTAAGGCATAGACTCCAGCAGCATTTTTTATAAACCCCTTACCCTTAAGTTCTTTAATCACATATAAAATCACAGAATGTGGCGTAAAATCCTTGCTTGAGAAAATAGCCCGCAATTTATCATTGGCAGTAGGCTGTGGTTTGGCAATTGCCTCAAACGCATCTTGAACATATGTTTTTATGCTTTTGATAGCAGCAGCAAAGCTATATGTGTGAGTTATTTTATAACTACGCTTACCAAACTGTATAGCTGAAATATTTTTATTGACACTGTCAAAATTAAACACCATATCATCTAGATAATTAGATGAAAGAAGTTCTTTTTTATATACGGCTAAAGATGAAGTTAACTCTTCTTTTAATGCTCTGCTTTTATGGCTGCCATTTACATAAGCGTTTTCTAATTTTTTTACACGATATGCATCGTTCACATAACCCTTAACAACTGTATAAATATATTCTTGTATACTTTTTACCTCTGTAGCACCAGATCTTTTCCCAAGAGCTAATAATTTAGTAAATCCACGAGTAAAATTTTTAACAAAAAATCTACTTTCATTTTTTGATAGTTCATGTATATTATCTTTATGCTTGAGTATAATAGTTTTTAGATCAGCTAAATCTTTTAGACTATCACATTTAATAGATACAGCACCTATAATAAGTTTTAAGTTATTTGCATCAATGTTGGGAGTATTGCCATCTTTAATTGCTAAACAAATTCTTATATACTCGTTTCCTGTACTATTTTTTAACTTAAAATACTCTTCGGCAAATTTTATACCACCTTCAAGTAAGTCGGATTTTTTTATACTCTTTATCCGTTGAGTAGCAAAGGGTTTTATTGAAGATGGAGTAATTAATTTATTAGCTATCATTATATTGAATCCTAAAAATATATATTAAATTTAAGCCAATTAATAAGCCTAAAATAAAGAATCATAATTTTATCATAACCAAGATTTCATAATAAGTAAATATTTAATATACAAAACATGCTATAATAATCCCAATTGTTTAATTAAATATAATTTTGCTCCTTCGTATTCAAATAGCGCAGTTAGTAAAATCACTCCCGCTAGCTATAAACTTTTGAAAATTTTGAATCCATTTGAATATATTTCCTTTATAGAGAGGAGACAGAGAATGCTAAATAAAAGGTTATTATTTGTACTCATTGCCATACTGTCAGCTCTATCAATTTTCTATGCATTTTATGTTCAATATTACCAAAACATCGAACCATGTCCTTTATGTATAGCAGAACGTATTATAATAGGTATAATCGCTATTCTAGCAATACTTTTTGCAGTACATAACCCTCAAAACTTTTTGTTACGTATCTATGGCTTTATAGTCGGGGGATTTGCTGTTTTTGGAATAAAAGTAGCAGCTAAGCATTTATGGCTTATAAGCCTACCTGCAGATAAACAACCTCTTTCTTGTGGAATGCCTCTTGATATGCTTTATAAAAAAATCCCATTAAATAGCTTTATCAGCTATATTCTAAAAGGCGATGGCGAATGCTCTAGAGTAAATTGGACTATACTTGGGATTAGCGCACCAACTGCGGTAATCATTTTATGCAGCCTAGTTACTATTATGTCTTTATATATTATATTTGCGAAAAAGAATGACTTAGATTGTCGTAGATTTTATTAAATGATTCCCGCCTGTAGGCGGGAATCACAATTATGAATGATCGAAAAATAGCACTACGCTTCTGAACTTACATTAATTTTAACTATTGCATGAACATCATGGTGTAAAATAACACTAACTTCAAATTCGCCAATAGTTTTTAGCGGTCCATTTGGTAATGTCACTTCAGACTTTTTAATTTCCACACCTGATTTATTAACTGCCTCAACAATATCTAAAGAAGTAATTGAACCAAATAACTTACCATCAACCCCAGCTTTAGCAGTAACTGCAAATGATTTTTCGTTAATTTGTTCAAAACGAGCTTTTGCATTAGCTAATACATCTGTTTGTTTTAGCTCATACTCAGCACGTTTTGCAGCAAACTCTTCAGTATTTACTTTAGTAGCGCGCTTTGCTTTACCTGATGGGACTAAAAAGTTACGTGCATAACCATTTTTAACTTCTACTATGTCACCTAGATCACCCAGATTAGCAACACGTTCTAATAGAATAATTTTCATATTTTATATCCTTCTTTATTTAGTGTTGGTCTGAGTACGGAATTAATGCTAAAAATCTAGCACGCTTAATAGATGTTGCTAACATTCTTTGATATTTAGCTGATGTTCCAGTAATACGTGAAGGAATAATCTTCCCAGTTTCTGTAATATAGCTTTTTAGTAATTCAGCATCTTTATAATCGATTTCTGTAAATTTTTCTGCGCTAAAGCGGCAGAATTTTTTCTTTCTTAAAGTTTGACGTGACATTCTAGATTCCTTTATCTAAAAATTCTAATTGTGTTATATGCAGTACCAATTGGGATCTTGAATTTTGACTTAAAAATCCAGCTACCACTACATGTAGTTCAAGTAACTCAATATTAAGATATTCTTTTGCGTCTAAAATAACACAGTAAACCCTACACTTCACTTCACGGCTTTCTCCGCACTCAATTTGTCTTGAGACATGCTCAAGTACAAATGAAACAACAGGAACCTGGTGCAGTGTATATTTTACTGGATATATTTTTACGACTTTTCCACTTAAACTAGTTTTGTTGCATAACTCCATTTTAAAATTTTAGCTAAGTCTTAAATTAAAGATTTAGCTTTTTCATCTTTCATAAATACTGACGGCTCTGTTATAGCAGTTTTTCTAACTGTAACAAGATTACGTAAAACAGCATCATTAAATTTGAAAGCATGACTTAACTCATCTAATAACTTATTATCTGCTTCAATATTCATTAAAACATAATGTGCTTTGTGAAGTTTTTCAACTGGATAAGCTAAATGTCTACGACCACAATCTTCAAGACGATGAATTTTGCCATTATGATCAGCAATTAGTTTTTTGTATCTTTCGACCATCTGTCCTACTTGCTCGCTTTGATCTGGATGAACAAGAAATACGATTTCATAATTACGCATGAAAACTCCTTATGGTTTAAAACATCTCCCGCCCATGCTTAAGAGAAAATCACCCCTATAGCGAGAGAAAGGTTATATACTCTTTATCTTTAAGTAGCAAGTACTTAAATCTTTGAGTACAAAGGTACAAAGTGTTAATATTTCCAATCATTAATATATAATTAAAAATGAAACATACACAACACACAAACATGCACCAAAGGGCAGAATTATATCATATTACATAGGGTTAGAACAAGTTTATTTTTGCAACTTGCGTGCGTGCAACATACCTAAAATTTCATGTTACTACACAGGTTTCACTACGATAAATTACAAGATTTGGTGGCAATCTCCTTATTTTTGCAAAGTCTTAAAGATTGCCACGGCATTTTGCTAAAGCAGTCTGCTTCGCAATGACGATATTTGTTTCAATTTGCGCTTTATGGTGTAGTTGGCACATTAACTTTAATCGGAATTTTAATAGGAATGATTAATTTATTATTAATCACACCATGATAATCATTTATATAGAAGTTAAAATTCATTTCTCCAGTGTAAACATTATTGTGTTGCATCTTACTCTTATCGAATTCACTACTATCAAGCCATATACGGTAACTGAACTTTCTAAAGCCCCTATCAGTAGAATCTGTATCACAACCGTCCGCTTGATTGCTACCCATATTGTATACGAGAATAGAACAATGATTATTCTTGAGAACTAAACCATAAAAGTAAATTGCTATTGAATCGTTATTATTTTTTAATGTAGTTGTTACTACAGAGTATCCTCTCTTTTTAATCAGCACAGTATCTCCTATAGCACCTAAGTAAGAAGAGTGGATAAACATATTTTTTTGGGAATTCACAGTATACATAATTTCTGAGAATGAGCCAAAGTCCTCATTAACCCGACTGCCTTCTGTCCAGGTTGGCTTATTTGGATTCAATGTTGTGATATTTACCAATGGCTGTGTTTTTATAGGAGCAGTGCGGACGGTTGTTGGTAAATTAGTAGGACTATAATGATCAACAAGGGTGGTTGACTCCACATGATTACCTTCATCAGAGGTCAATATTACCGATATTTTTGGGGCAGTCATGCTTTGCAAGCCGCTTATTTCACAGCTTTGATTTACTTTAAGAGTATTGCTTGCTAAAGAGCTACAAGTATCTTTAATATTGCCACCACTTGGAGCTGTCCACATATTGGCATTCATTCCATCAAAAGTAAATGGAGATACATACTCATCAGCAATTACGATATTTGGTGGCGTAAGAACAGGATTAGGAGTAATAATAGGTTTATAGTAATCCATAGCCAACACTAGATGTGGTTTGCCATCATCTTCGCCAGCTGCAACTCCAAAATTACTTAATACATTTATATTCGAGTTAAACCAACGTGCAACCGACTGAAGAACATTCAACAGATTGGAATATCTTGAAAATGCATATAACATAGCTCCAACTGGTTGAATTACCATATAAGGCTCAGAAGCATTGACCGTAATACAAGAGTCAAGTTCACCATCATCATCAGCAGCAGCACATGCTGCAATATAATTATCTAGCCCTATATAAAGGATTTCATTTAAGTACTTTATGCTAGGAATAATCTGATGCGCTAATGTTGTTCGTTTTATATTGTTGGCGTCATTAGGTGCATATAATACATCGCCCATATCTAATTTAAATTTAGTTTTACTTGAATAATTACTAAGTTCTCCATCTGTTGCATTGACATTATATATTCCGATTAAATCGTGAGTGAAAGGATTTCCTGTATCAAAATTAGTTACATACAATTTTGATGCAATAGGGTTAATTTCTATTCCAGCAATACGATATTTCTCGTCAGTCTCCCCATTTGCTACACCAGTAGAGCAACTATTAAACATACCGTCTTGGTTAACACTACACTTATATATAAGCCGATTAGCATAACTTGATAAATATACCCAATGTTTATAAAACGCTATTCCTTGAATTCCTTGCATTATTGTTGGAGTAGTAAAATCTATAACATCACAA
>JAJTDW010000043.1 GCA_021298175.1 Pseudomonadota bacterium | reverse complement strand
TCAATTAAGTACAGGATCTACTTTAGATGGTTCAGAATTAGTTCCAATAGTTCAAAGTGGAGTTACTAAAAAAGTTACCACACAAGATATAGCTGATTTAGGTGGTAGTGGCTCGGGAGTTCAATCAGTAAGCGGTACAAACGTAGATAATACAGATCCTTTAAATCCAATAGTATTAGAGCAAACATCACTAATAAGTCCAGATACTTTTACGGGATTAAATGTGTATGATGGACAAGCATCATTAGGTTCAAGTGATGGGGTTTCTGGTGTTGGTAATATAACAATAGACCCTACAACTATTGCTCAATCTGTAACGGATGGTGTCGATACATCTACTATTACAATAATAAAAGATGTTATTGAATTTACATCCGCAAGTGTAACAATAAATAGCGTTAATGTTGCAACTGTTAATGATATACCTAGTATTGCTGGATTAATTAAAGTAATTGCAAAAGATATAGCAACAAGTTCAGCTTTAACTGGAACAACTGCAATAACAGCTTTAAGAGCTGGATTGTTAATTCCTGCTAATACATTTACAACGGGCGATGTTTGCCGAATATTTAATAGGTCAATTAGAAGTACTGCAACAGGTGTATCTACAAATTACATTTATATAAATACAAGTGATACACTTAGTGGTGCAACATTAATAGGTATTCAATCAACAGCTAGTAGATTTTACGGCATGGAACGTAATTTATACATTAAGTCTTCAACAGTTAGTGAAACTGTTGATACTTCTACTTCAGTAAGTGGTGATTCGGTTGCGGTACAACCAGTGGCAAACTCAAATCTTAATATAGATTGGACTGTAAATCAATATATCATTCATGCTTTTGCTAATGCTGCAACAGGAAATAGCACGGTTTCAAGCGGTTTAATTGTTCAAAAAATGTAAAATGGAAATAGATTTAAAAAAAATAGTTTGGGTTCAAGTGATTAATGAAAATCAAAGTCATATTAATATTGATGGTGATGGGATTAAATTATTAGAGTTTGATAAAATGGATATTAATAATATTACTTATAAGAATAGTAATGATTTTGTAACCGTAAATAATTTAACCATTTTAGACAATGGCATTTAAGTTTAACGAGATAACTTTTGATTTAAAGGATATACTTCTAATCGTTGGATTAGTAGCAGGATATTTCAATTTTAAATCAGAGCAAAAAGAACAATTTACTCAGTTAAAAAGTGAGATACAGCAAATAATAGCGGATAACAAAATCCAAGAAATTAAATTTAACGCTAAATTTGATTTGCTAAGTAAACCAACAAGTGAAAAAAAAACTGCAGTAGATACCATTAATTTTATAGCTATTTGCAATGATACAAGGATTGAGATAGTTAAAAAGAGATTAGTAAAAATTAGATTAGTGTAATGACTGAACGCAGAATAAACTATTTATTTAAAGATATGGAACTAATATTAAAACGTGAAACATTCACAAACGAAAGTACAATAGGCAGTTTAACAATAAATGGTAAATTTGAGTGTTTTATTCTTGAAGATAAAGATAGGGGTTTAACCGATTCGATGCCATTAGCTGAAATAGTAGCTACTAAAGTTTACGGTAAAACAGCCATACCTTATGGACGTTATCAAATAGACTGGACCATGAGTGCTAGGTTTAAAGTAATGATGCCTATATTATTGAATGTAAATGGATATAGTGGCATTAGAATACATAAAGGGAATACCGAGATAGATAGTTTAGGCTGTTTATTATGTGGCACTAAAAAGGCTAGTAATCGTATTACAGAAAGTACAGCAGCGACTAACAAACTTTATGCTAAAATAGCTGAAGCTAAAAAGCAAGGTAAAAAAATATACATAACAATAACTAAGTAAAATGAAACAAATAGTACAAAAATTAATAGACTCTTTTGATACTACAACTAAGGGGTTTAGTAGTAGAAAATTAACAGCATTTATAATTGTATCGTGTGTAATTGCAGCACATATTAAATGGTTATCAATAGGGGACTTAACACAATTAGGTGAAGTATTTATAATTGATTATACTTTTATAGCTGCCTTATTTGGAATGACTACATACCAAAATTTAAAGAGTAAAGAAGATACACCACAATAAAAAAGAAACCCCCGATTTACTCAGGGGTTTTTTGTTTACTTAATCAATAATAAAGTTCCTAATACTCCTACACCTATACCAACAGCCCCACCTTGTAACAATCCCTTACGATACTTACGTTTACCGTTCTTAATCTCATCTTTAATGGTTTGCTTTAACGTAACCTCGTTTATACTATCAGTCCCGATTCTATAACGCTGGATGTCAATAATATCATTTAGGTTATTATTAACAGTAATAAGGTTACCAATTTGGGAACTTTGATTAGATATTATAAACTCGTTAACGCTATCTTTTTTAGCACATTCTTTGTTTAGAGTTGTTAAAGATTGGATGCAAAGAGTGTCAGCTATCAATAAACTATCATAAACAGTTTTATACCTTATAATAACTCTAGGTTTAACGTGTGAGGCACTATCTAATTGATGCCTTAACTCTTTATTGTTTTCTAAAATAAAGCTGTTAATTTGCTCCTTTTCAGCTATCAAAGTATAAAGGCTATCTTTATTATCTATTAGTGTTAATTGTGGGTTTTTACCTCTGCAATCTTTTATGAATAAAGATGCTAGGATGATTAGTAATGCCATTACTAGGTAAGGTATTATTGTTTTAAATGTTAGTTGTTTCATAGGTTGTTTAGTTTATTAGTTAATAATTCAATCTCCTTTTCCTTTTCGGCTAATACATGATCCGCAGCTTTCAACTCAAATTCTTTTTGAGATAGTTTATCTTGTAACTCTTTTGTTTGTTGGCCAGAGTATTCAAGTCCTCTAATGAACTGTATTCTATCATGTTCTATTTGGTCTAAATAATTCATCAAACTTTTACGCTGTTCTTTTAGCTTATCCAGTAGCGTATTATCTTGGATTAGTTCATCATTCTTAACTACTATTGATTTTTCTAAACGAGCTATTTTATAGTCGAGTTCTTGTAGTGTTTCTTGCGGTGTCTTTTCCATGTCTTTATTTATTAGTTGTGTTTTCAAATATAAACTTATTTAAGTTATCACTATGCTTATGATACATTTTTAACAGTTCTTTGTATGTATTATTATCTTTTAATACTTCAACATCTGGCAGTACTTTACTACTATATTTAATATCAGTAAAAGTACCGTTAAATAATAGTGTGTTAAAATCTTCTTGAGATAGTGTTAATATTACTTTTGGCATAATGATTCGTTTAAGTTCATTAAATCTAATTGAGCGCATCTAATTTTACCCATACATTTACCTACTAAGTAAGAAAACTTCATTATCTTTTCAGCATCGGTTAAATCACTTTCAACAATATCGGTATAATCATTATCAATATCAATATTATATTTACCTAGATTTTTAATTATTGTTTCCATTATTTCAAAGTTGTTTTAAGTTTATCCTTTAATTCAATTACTTCTTGAAACGCTTGTTCAATCTTATTTAAAGTACTCCATTTAGCTTTTAAATCTTCTAAAGTAGTAGCAGTAATAATTTTAGCTTTTGCCGTTTCAACTTGTTCTGTTAGTGGTATTTTAACCTCAGTAATAGTCATGGTTGGTTTAACAGTACTTTGAGCATCATCATCATCAATCTCTAAAGCTAATAAACTAGCTAATGTGTAACGTCTAAAATAAGTAATAGCACTACCTAATTGTTGAGGGTTTAAATTACTTGGTAAACTGATAATAGTTTCAATCTTTTCTCCAGTTTCACAATCAATTATAGTAGTACCTACACCGTCTAAACTAATTGGTTGAACTAATACTAATCCACATTCTGTTAACAATGGTTTAACCTCACTTAGTATTTGCGTTAAACTAGCGTATGTATTTTTAAAATGTGGGTTTTTACTATCTTTTTTTACTATTCCTACTCTCTTTTGAAAGTCTAATAATTTACTGTTTAATGTCTTTTCCATGTTAGTTATAGTTAATTGATTTTGAATGAATTTCTGATAAGTGTTCTAATACATCTGATATAAAAGCCTCTAAAGTATCATCTTCAGATAGCGTTATTCTACTCTCGTGGTAATTATGGTCTTTATTCCATTTGCTAGATATTTCAATCTTAGCATTAAACCAAAGTTCAATATAATTACCACATTGTTTAAAGTAGTAATTAAGTTCTTTGTCTTTTTCAATTCTACCGTTTTCAATTTGGTAGGTTTCAATTAGAGTATCTACTACTCCAGAGATGTAAGTTTGTTGAATGTTCATAATAAAAAAAGGCTGCTTCACGAGGGAGTGAGAGCAGCCGTTTTAATAGTTTTGCCGTATATGTTTAACCCCCTCAAGTCAAACTGGCACGATACAAATGTATTAATTGTTTTAATACCTAAATGTTAAATTATGTTAAAATTCAGTATTAGTTTTCTTTTCAGCTATTACTATTTTACCATCAGTCCATCTAACAGCACCATTTCCATAAAAAGTTTTAGGAGTTTTAGCATCCCTTTGCTCTTTAGTTTGTGGTTCTGTTACTTGGATGTTGTTACCATATTGGTCGGTGGTATCATTTACACTAATATTAAGATTGTAATACTGTGATCCATTTTTACCGTTAATGATTTTTGACTTGTCTAATTTGTTTAAGTCGATTGAGATTGTTGCTATTGTAGCCATTGTTTATTTATTTTATTGGTTTATATTTTGTTTATCTAAATCTTTACGCATCTCAAAAAGCGCGTCATCCATTACTCCTACTAAGTCATCTAAAAACTTCTTTTCATCTGGTAAAAGTCCTTTCTCTATACCATTTACAAAGTTGTTAGTTGCACTCATAGCTACATTAAAATTCATTTTAGTTTGCTGTTTTAACTCACCAATTAAATAAGTGCCTTGACTATTAAAGTGCTTTGCTAAAGCTACTAAAATAAGTGATTCGATTTGTAATTTTTTAGCATTCATTATTACTATACTTTATTTTTCTTGCTTCTTTAAACTTTGCTTTGTGTTCATTTGTAAAACGTGGTCTTAATACGTTATAATTATATCCAACTAATAAACACGCTACGTTAATATTATTTAGGCATTACAAACTTATCAATAGGTTTATAATTTAACACAGTTTCATCATTTGTTTTAGGGTTATTATACTCAACAGTAGAGTGTATAAATGTAGTAAATAATTTGCTACTACTGCCAGAGTTAATAGAGTTAATTAAATTATTCTCTATTGCTTGTATTTCGTTTAGTTTGTCGTTATTCCAGTTCATAAGTTAAATACTTTATCTAGGTTAATTTGTTGATACCATTGTAGATTACTTACATCTACTTGTTTAGGCTCGTTTATTAATAATTCTTTCGCCTTACTTTTACTTAAATGTTTTCTATTAATTATCCAAGCATTAGCTGAATTATTAAAGTTTACTAATATAGGTAAATTAGTGATATTAAATAACTGCTTTTGTCTAAATGCTAAAATTTGATTTTCAAATATTAGGTAGTTAGAGTAATTTATAAAATAATCATTGTTTGGCTTTTCTTCGTTCATTTTCAGTTAGTTGAGGTGGTTAGTTAGTCTTAGCGAGTAGTTAGTAGCAAGCGGGCAGACGTGCTTCGATTGAAGTTCAGGATAGAAAAAAGTATTAAAAATTTTCCCTTCCTCTTTGTCTGCTCCGCAGCCATTAGATTTTTGATAACCATTGTTCATATACTTGTTTTGCTATTTGTGCAGTCATTACTGGTGGAACCGACATACCTATTAAATAAACAGGGTTTGTATTAAACTCTGTAAAATTGTAATCCATTGGGTAAGTTCCTGCCAATTGGTATTCTTCTACATTTAAGTGCCTTGCCTCCGTATGGTGGTAATATCCACTTGCAGAAGCCCTACAACTTGCAATAATTGTATTCAATACCATTTTAGGTTCAACTTTAAAGCTATTAAACCAACTACCTTTTGGGTGTATATCAGAAAAGCTTTTGCCTTCAGGAGTTAATTCCCACCATTTCTGTTGGTCGGCTGTGCAAGTTTTTACCCCATATTTTGTATCAGTAAATTCAATTTCCTCAAAAGGTATTTCGGTTTCTTTAAATTCTAATTCCAACTTTGGTACTATTGTAAACATATCGGCATTATACAAAAATGCTTCAGCTAAATCTTTTCTCATTGCAATAAAGAAAACCCTTTCCCTTTTTTGTGGAACTCCCATTTTACTTGCATCCAGTAGCCAATGTTGGCAGTAATAACCAGCCAAATCAAATTCTCTATAAATCTGCCTTACATATTGCTTTGCATTTCCTAATAGCAATCCTTTTACATTTTCGGCTATTACTACTTTTGGTTGTAGCTTTTTTGCAAGGTCTATAAAATCAAAGAAAAGATTATCAAGTATTTGTTCTGCTTGTCCTTCTCTGAATTTCTTTTCTTTGCCCCAATCCTTTTCTCGGTTTCCAGCCATTGAAAAACTGCTACAAGGTGGCGAACCATCCAAAATATCTAAATTGTAAAGTTCATCAGGCAAATCAGTTCTTAATTTAAAGGTTTGTATAGGCTCTAAATAAGCATATTTTGGGTTATGGTTAGCTTTGTATGCTTCAATCATTTTAGGGTCAATTTCATTGCATCCTAATACATCAAATCCAGCTAATTTATAACCCATTGTTGAACCACCACCACAAGCAAAGCAAGAAAATACTTTGCCTTTGTCTTTGGTAAATACTGCATCTTTTAAAGTCCACCTGTAAGGGACATTATGTTTGGTTTTTTCAAAACCATTTTTGCCATCGCTCATTTTTAATACTTTTTTCTTTAGTGCTTCGATTGAAGTTTAGTGCTGAAAATCCCGCCAGCTACTAACACGGGTTTGGCGCAAGCCTCGTTCCTCAGCCTGTCGCCAAGCCCGAAAACGTTAGGCAAAATAAAAAGTAAAAGCCTACGCACTCGGTAACTTCAACTTTATTATTTCATCTTTTACAGCGTTCCAATACTTAAACGCTCCATCTTCAATAATTCCTTCGCTCAATGTTTTATCATTTAGCCTTTTGTCAATCATACAGCCAACCGTTGCACACGCTAATAGTATTTCATCAACGGCAACCAACGCACACTTTCTGCTATAATTCCAGTTGCTTTCTTCTCTAAATGAAAAAACATTTGTATAGGCAAAATGCGTGTATTTATTTACCAATTCGGTTGCCTTTTCAAATGGCGTTATTGCCATCGCTTTTTTACTTTTTACTTCGCCTAACAGCACATTGGCGTTATTGCTTTCGTCTTTCAAATTATCATTTTCCATATTATTAAATTTAGTTTTTCAATTAAACATTTGTAAGGCAACAACGCCAATCTGCAAAACGTTATCCCTTACTAGCTTTATACTCCAAGTATTTAACATATTGGGCAGTATTAAAACGTCCTTGTATTTTCCACCAATTAGCACAAAATAACATATCACGTTTCATCTTTTCTTCAATGATAAACATATCTTCTTCTGATAGTTCAACTTCTTGTATAGTTTCAACTGGCTTAGATTCTTTTACCATATAGCGTACAATTAATATACAGGCTATTAGTAGGATGGTTGGGATTAGTAGGTTCATTTTACTTGTTTTAAAATATAATTAATTAGCATTTTGTTTACCGTTGTTTTCTTCTTTTTAGCAACCTCTTTAAAATTATAAAGAAGTTTCTTTTTATCTATTCCTACTGGAAGTCTAATTGTTATATGTGTCATTATTTATTTATATTTTACGTTGTGCTATTTTTTTCATTAAAATTGGCTTTTAATATAATTAATGCTTTCAATTGCTTCTGCTTCTGTATCAAAAAGAACCCATGTAATTTCTTTGCCAAATTCATTTTCCAAATATTTTTCAATTTTTGAATCATTTAAGTCGTTATTTTCATTAATAAATATAAATACTTTTTCTTCTAAATTTTCGTTATTTTCCCAGTTGCTTCTATTAGGTAAATGATTACTTACTCTAACAGTTGAGTTACCAACATTAAAGTAGTAAGATGCTTTATTAACTAATATATTATTGTTTGATAATTGAGAGGCTAAATTTTTCATGGCTTTAAGTTTAATTGTTATTTCTTTGACAAATGTATATACAATTATTTTACTGTGCAATAGCTAAATGTTAATTTTTAAATATATTTTCAATTATTAGACGAATAACAGTTTTTTGTCGATGAATTTTAATATTATACCTCTGAAATATAAGGTTATAACCTTAATTATCATGTACAGTAAATCTAATAATTTGAACATGAGGGTAAAATTGTTCATTATTATACACAAAATTAGGGTAAAATTGTTTATTAAAACCAACTTTACTATATTTTTTATTGCTTAATGTCGTATATTTACAACATGGAAAAACACATACTACACGCTAACAATCTATTAAAAGATATATCTAAGGACTTATGCGCTTAT
>JAJTDW010000020.1 GCA_021298175.1 Pseudomonadota bacterium | reverse complement strand
GGTTACTTATCTTATTTAATAATTGCTCCATTTATCATTTCCTCATAAAAACTTAAGGTTATTATTATAATTTTTTCTCAAGTTATCTGTACGGAATTATAGCAGTATTCCATAGAGCAAGCTCAGGTTGATAAAACGCAGGAAGATTTATTTGGTTTATGACTATTCTTTGCGGTAGAAGCAATTATTTTATTGATTACTACGGTTATTAGGGGCTTTGCCCCTCCTCATTCGCTATGCTCATTGCGCAAACCGTTGGTTTGCTGCCCCAAAGCAAGAGCAAGTCTGTAATTACTTGCATTTCTGTAACAATAAAGTATACCCTAATGATCCAAAGAAAATTCCATATAAATATGTAACATCAGAACCGAAAAATAAATAATGTTACTTGTGATAAATAATGATATAATATCTGTTGTTACTTTTTTATACAAAAATACAAATAAAATATTCTACATAAGATATAACTTCGCAAAATTTACCATAAAAATAAGGTTATCAGCCATGGAATTTAAAGACGTTCAAATTTTAATAGCAAACGGTGAATCAAAAACAATTGAAAATAAAAAAACTATTGCAGAACTTGAAAAAATTGGCAAATCTATTAGTGGTATGCTCAATTCCAAAGGTGGTTATTGTTTTATTGGTATAACTGATGATGGTAAAATTATTGGTACAGAAGTTACCGATTCTACTAAAAAAAAGCTAACTGACTTTTATAATCAATTTGACCCAACTCCAGCCCTCGAAATTGAATACATTTCAGTTCCAAACACAGATAAATATGTTATTACATTTATTTGTAAAGCTTCTTTAGTCGAAATTGGTCCAGTTACCTATAAAGGTAAAGCATATTATAAAACAGAATCTGGTATTGAATTAATGCAGTCTGAGAAATACAAACAATTGTTAATGGAACATGCTGGATTATCTAAAGTTTGGGAATCAATTAATATTACTGATTATGGCATTGATGATTTAGATCACGACGAAATAATAAAAACTATTAAACTTGGTTTAAATGGAAACCGCATACCAGATGATGAATATACCGAAAATATAAAAGAAATACTTATAAATTTTGATTTAATACACAATAATAAACTAAATAATGCTGCTATGGTCCTATTTGCAAAAAAAATGCCAGCTGATTATTCGCAATGTTTTATTCGAATGGGGAGATTTGTTGATGAAACAATGGATGATGTAATTGATAGTAAACAAATGAGAGGTAATGCTTTTCAAATACTTAATGAAGCCCAAAATTTTATAAAACGCCATATCCCGATATCTAGCAGTTATGACCCAAATAAATTTGAACGTGTTGAAGTAGCTGCAATCCCATTATTAGCTATACGTGAAGCTCTTATTAATGCAATTTGTCACCGAGATTACTCTAAACATTCAGGGGATATCTCCTTGCTAATTTTTAATAATAAATTAGAAATTCATAATATCGGGCATTTATATGGCGGTCTTTCAATAGAGCAATTAAGTCAAAAACATCCATCTCGGCGTAGAAATGAAAGAATTGCCCAAGTTTTTTTCACACGTAAATTAATTGATCGATGGGGTGGGGGTACAAGTAGAATTCTAAGATTATGTGCTGAGCATGGACTGCCAACACCTATATTTGCAGAAGAAACAGACGGATTTGTAGTACGTTTCTTTTTCAAAGAGCCTATTGGGTCTAATAATCCAGTAAAACATAATTTGCATCTAAAAGAACGTGAAAATGAAGTTTTGCAAATTTTAGCAAAACATAAAGCAATGTCGTTGCGTATGATATTAGAACAATTAGAAAATCCTCCAGCTAGTAGAACACTTGGTGATGATTTAGCAAACCTAAAACACTTAGGCTTAGTTGATTCTAATGGAATTGGAAAGGGTGCTAAATGGTTTTTGATTGATAGTAAAGAACCTAATGGGGCGGTTAATGGGGCGAAAAAATCAGACTAATGGGGCGGTTAATGGGGCGGAATTTAATAACTATTTCTAATGCAATTAAAAAAATGACTAAACCTAAAGGGTAAAAAAATGCAAGGTCATAAAATCGGATATATCCGTGTTAGCACAGTTGAGCAAAATACAATACGTCAATTAGATGGATTACAGCTTTATAAAGTGTTTACTGATAAATGCTCTGGTAAAGACACAAATCGCCCACAATTAGCATTAATGCTTGATTTTATACGCGATGGTGATACTGTATTAGTACATTCAATGGATAGATTAGCTCGTAACTTAGATGATTTACGTAAATTAGTTAACAAAATTACTGACAAAAATATAACCATCCAGTTTATAAAAGAAAATTTAGTATTTTCTAAAGATAATAAAAATCATATGGCAAATTTGATGCTATCAGTTATGGGAGCATTTGCAGAGTTTGAACGTTCTTTGATCAAAGAGAGACAACTAGAGGGTATAGCCATTGCCAAAAAAGCTGGAAAGTATCAGGGTCGTACTAAAACATTAAGTCCTGAAAAAGTGGCAGAAATGAAGCAAATGGCTGCTGATAGATACAAAAAAGTTGATATCGCTAAAAAATTTGGTATAACTCGCATGGCAGTATATCGATATTTGAACAAATATGACGATGAACCACAGTTAGGTACGCTAACATCACAAAAAGTTGTTCCAGGTGCATTAAAAGCCGTTAAAATACTATTAAATGTTTATGTTGAAAATAATAATAAATTTGTACGTGGAAAAAAGAAAAGTTATGAAGATATAGAAAACTATTGCCTTAGTTACTATAAATATGAAAAAACTAATAATGAGTATGAGTATATTATAACAATCGAGTATAATAATGACAAGGAATTAGATGAGATAATAGATGAGCTTTACTCTGAAGTTGCCTCTACAGCTGATGGACACAATTGTTTTATTGATGATACAACTATCTCAACATTAGACAAAACAAAATATTGGTATTAAAGGCAGTATATCGTGATTTATATGCAAAATAAACAAAAACAGCGGTACTACTCTTTAAATGTAGAGCAAGATCTATTTGATACTTGGTGTCTAGTTAAAATATTTGGAAGTTTAAATAGTAGGCGTGGCAGGATTATCAGACAAATTTGTGATAATGAACAAGACGCCTGGGGAAAACTAACCGAGATTGAATATGCTAAAAGACAACGTGGATATAGTTATGCAGACTTAGAAAACAAAAAAGTAGAAAATAATATAACTCCTAAACCAAGTGATACAAGTGCTAAAATCAAACTATCAAAAATGATTTTAAATACAAATCAACTCGAATTGCATTTTTAAAAACAATCATTCAATTACAATTTTTTTTGTAATATATTAACGTGATACGTATTTTTTTGTTATAATTATGACTTAGCTAAATCATTTTTAAGAGCATAAGTATGTCTGATATATTAACACCTAGTTTTATTCGAGAAGAGTTAAACAAAGAAAATGTAATTACCTTGGATTTTGAGTATTTAACAGAAAAAATAGAAAAGTGGTGGTTTTATAGAAATATTACATTCTCAAATCATTTATTGAAATTACAATTAATTTCTTTATTGCTTGATAACTTTAAAAATGAACATATAAAATATTTTGATAAATTAGGAAGAAATTATATATCAGCAATATGTATAACAAATGTTTTTTCTGTAGACAATTATATTTTAGCATTGATTGTGCATGAAGCAATGTGCGAAATATTTCATTTAAATGATATTAAATATAACTATGAGGATCATAAAGCTTTGTTTTTAAAGCCAACTGGAGAAAATTATCGTGATTGGGGTAACGGATATGGTGAAATTACACCACATTCAGATGATTTATATGAAGAGACTCCAACTGATTTTCTTGCATTAACTGTATGTCGAGATATAACTAAAACTCCCACAAGTTGTTACTTACCAAAGGACTTATTAACAAACTTTAATGATGACGAAATTTCTTGTATGTTAGATATGAAAGTTAAGTTTATTTCAGGGAAAAATGTGCAAATTGTAAAGCAGTTAGAGCGCAATATAATTGAATATGATAAGATAAATGGAGTTCGTATGTTTATGGATTTTAGAGTAGATAATCATACGGGAGAAAGAATGATTGCTATGAATCCAAAATATCAAAAAATCATTGATAAAATGAGAGATAAAATACTAGAATGTAAACCAATATATTCAGTTCCAGAAACTGGAACATTTTTAATTATTGCTAATTATAAAGTATTGCATGCGCGTGCGATATTAAATATGAATAAAAGCCTTGCAAGAGAGGTTTCATTAAATCCAAATTTTAATATAACGCCAAGATTATTATATAGAAGTAAAGGGTCTCGTTATGATATTGCTTTATAAAAACCAAAATAAATAAATTTTAAAAGGAGAAATAGATATATGAATAAGAAAAACGCAGTACTAATATTAGGATATAATAATACTAGGGTTAATGATGTAAAAACCATAAAAAATAAATCTGAAGAACTTCTACAGGCAGTAACAATTTTATGTAAACAGAATCCAATTTCAGAAGATTTTCTAGCTGCAGATTATGTAATTGATGTTGGTTTATCTGGAAATAATAATGATGTTGAGATAGTTAAAAGTTTTTTATCAAAAAATAACCTAAATGCAATTGCTTTACTCCCATTTTCTGATCAAGGCACACAATTAGGGGCGGTACTTGCACAAGAGTTTTCATTACCAGGCTCAGATGTTACTTTGATTAAAGGTGCATTAGATAAATATGAGTTTAGGCAATTAGAGCATAATGCAAATAATATGCCAGCTGGATATAAGAAGATTAAATCTGAGAAAATTGAATCATTAGAGCAATTAAAAAAAATATATAATAAATTGCATGGAAATGTTTTTTTGAAACCAGCAAAAGAAGGTAATAGTAGAGGATGTATAAATTTAAGCATAGAAAAGGATTTAATAAAAGCTTGGAAACAAGTTGAGCCATATTTATCTAGTGGTGTAGTTGCCGAAGAATTAATATCAGGTGGGGTTGAATACAGCTGGGATCATGTTGGTGGGTTTTCTTGGATAACAGAAAAGAAAACCACACAAGATGAATATAGAGCAGAATATCAACAAATTGTTCCTGCCCCCATTAATGATAATATAGCTAATACACTTACGACAACTGGACGATTTATGGGGTCTTTAGTTGGTTTTAATAATGGAGCATGTCATAATGAAATGTTTATTTTTAATAATACAGAAGAATCAGTGGCTGTTGAGCCAAATTTAAGACCAGCTGGAAGTAGAGTCTGGGATTTAGCTTCATTTGCATTTGATAAATTTAATGCTTGGGGAGAATGGATATTATGGGCATCAGGAAATAAAAATTATGAGTATAGGAGTCTTAAACGTAATTTTTATGCTGGAGTTAGGTTTCTTAAATCTCCAAAATCTGGGGCGTTAAATACTTTTAGTAACCTAGGGGTAGATAAGTTGTTGGGAAATCATAATATTGAATTACTTGATTTAGTTTGGACAAAAAAAGTTGGTGATCAAGTTTCATGTATTGTGCGTGATAATGCAGATTATATTGGATATATAATTGCTAGATCGAATAAATATGATGACCTTAGCACATCATTAGATGAGATTAGTCAGAAACTAGAATCTAGTATAAGTATTGTTTCTTCAAATTAATTGAAAACAATAATAAATTAAAATAAAAAGGATTAAAATAACCAAACTATGATTTTTCTTATAAGATTTGTAACATCTTTGTGCTTGTATACATTTATTGGTAATGCAAATATTTGGCTTAATCCACTTAATAATATATTGCTAGTTTTTGGTAGTAGATTTTTTCTTGTATTGTCTCCATTATTTTCTAAAATATTTTGTAGGTATGCAATCACGAGTGCATTGTTAATAGCATCTACTGGTGCAGCATTATTATGCTTCAATAAAAATTTGTACACAATACTAGCTATTTTATTTTTAGGAGTAGGAATAAGTGTATCAGGATACTTGATAAGATCTGAAGCTGCTGAAACTATTTCTGGTGCAGCAAATAATAAAATAGCCATTAATGCGGGCTCTTTAATTGCTGGTATTATTTTATTATTTACCTTGAGTCAGGATATATTTTTTATAATTGTAACGGTCATATTACTAATTATAACTTTGTTATCTTGGATTAGAAATAAAAGGGACACAAATATTAAGTTGCCAATAGTACAAAAAGTTAGCAAGCGTAGATGGTTTGGATGGTCATTTCTTGGTATAACTATAGGTATTAAATTATATAGTGTATTTTCTGTGCTGCCACAATATATTATTTTACATTCTGGAAAGTTACCGTCATGGTATGGTATATTAGTGTTTATTAATAGTGGTATTATTATATTATTACAAAAACCTATCATGAATATAGTAAGTAAATTTCAAAAAGATCATAAAGCTTTAAAATTTACATTACTCGTTGTATTTTTGGGGATGTTTTTAATTAGTTTTCCTAATTGTTTTAACGTTACTGCGTTTGGTGGAGCTTTTGCTTGGATACTTATGCTTTCGATTATTGAGTGTATTGTAAGCTATTTAGATGTGCAGGGCGCAAGAGATGGTTGCTTGTTTATTAAAGAGTTATCCATTGGTCTAGGTGGTGGTATATGTGTATTATTTACTCGTTGCTTTCCGCCTGAATTTTCTGGAATATCACTAGGACTTTTTGGTATAATATCCATTATTATCGCTGTAATGTTATTATATGACGATTTTAAAATTTCAACTTAAGGTAAAAAATGCATATAACTGAAATTACAATTGGTAAGGTTAGAATTCCGCTTATAAAGCCGTATTCCTCATCATTAAGAACAGTTGATTCTATTGAAGACATTGTTATTATTATAAAAACAGATAATGGATTACTTGGATACGGATCAGCTACTCCAACACAAGTAATCACAGGAGATAGCCAAGGTTCTATTATTTATGCCCTCTCAAATATAATTTGTCCTAAAATTCTTGGGAAAAACGTATTAAGGTTTAATGAACTATTGTTTTTTATTAATAATTCACTGGAAAGAAATTATTCTGCTAAAGCTGCTGTAGAGATTGCTTTATATGATTTATTAGCCAAAAAATATAATATGCCATTATATCAATTATTGGGTGGTGGAACTCCAGAAATTACAACAGGCATGTCACTTGTACTTAAAGATTTAACAGAATTAATTACCGATACAAAATATTTTATAAAACAAGGGTTCACAAATTTAAAAATTAAATGTGGGGCAGTGGGTGGAATTGATGAAGATTTAGAACGAGTTGTGGCTATCCGTAAAACAGTTGGAAAAAATATTTCGATTTGTATAGATGCTAACCAGAGTTGGAGCATCAAGCAATCTTTGAAAATAATTAAAGAATTTGAAATAAGAGGCTTAAATATAAGTATGGTTGAGCAACCAATTAAATCTTATGATATTGATGGATTAAAGTTTCTGAGGGATCATTTAGAAACAGATATTTATGCAGATGAAAGTTGTTTTATTCCACGTGATGCTGTGAATATGATTAATAAAAATGCAGTAGATGGTATATCTATTAAGTTAATGAAAGCTGGTGGCATTTACAATGTGATTAATATGTTTGATATCGCAACATATTATGGAATTGGTTGTGTAGCTAGTTGTATGCTTGAATCACCAATCAGTCTTACAGCAATGGCTAGTATTATTGTAGGAAGAAGAGTTAAGTACGTAGATCTTGATCCATTAAATATGATTACACATAATCCAATTGTTGGTGGTGCTAGATTGGAGGGAGCTAAAGTGATCTTATCTAATGAACCTGGTTTGGGTATAATATCTTTAGGTGAAATCGAAATAGTATCTGAGTTGAAATAATATACCTAATTATAGTTGTTACTTAAGCAGTACAATATAGTAGTAAATTGATAGTGAGGTTTTGAATGATAAATATTCATAAATTAAAGTGTTTTGGAACTAAAGTAGATACTGGAAGTAAAGTTTTAATTATAGAGAATGATAAATCTACTTTTGAGGATCGTTTATCGTTTACTCAACATAAAAATGAGTCAGCATGTGTATTTATGACCCAAGATAATAATCTAATCACGCTAGATTATTATTATCCGCATGCACGTAGCCCACTATGTTTACATGGTACCTTAGCTGCTGGATATGTATATTTTAATAATAATCCAGATAATTCAAGAGTGGAAATAATTACAAGTATACATAAACAGCCAATTTCTATTGAGAAGAATGGCAGTGGTTTATTTTTGATGATAAATCAGCAAGATATAACTAATTTTAATATTGAAAAGCAAAAAATATCAAGACTATTAAATATTAATTTGTCTAAGATTGCTGGGAATCCGGTTATTGTATCAGTTGGCAGCCCAAAATTATTGATTGAGGTTGATAGTTTAGATACACTTTATGCACTTCAACCAAATTTAGAATTAATTAATGCATGGAGTAAAGAAAATTTAGTTAATGGTTGCTATGTATATTGTAAATTAACAGGTAATAGTTATTCTGGTAGAAATTTTAACCATTTAGATCCACTATTAGAAGATTCTGCTACAGGTGTTGCTGCTGGAGCCATTACAGCATACGTAAAATGTAGTATTAATTTGCATCAAGGTTATGTAACAAATAATCCATGTATAATTCATACAAAATTTATAAATAATAAGATTCTTATTGGTGGTACAGTAACGTCTTATTAGAGACTACTACATTTTTATTTTTATGTTATTAATATTAAATGTAACAACCAGTAGGATAAAAAATAAATCAGTGTTTAAAATTTAGGGATTTAATTTATGTCTTCTATAATAACCTTTGATATACCAACGTTGGATACTAATAAAGAATTATGTGATACAAATACTTTGTCTTATAGATTAAGGTATGCAATGAAATGCTTTTCAATAAGCCAATCTGAGCTAGCACGAAAAATTGGAGTGAAACCGCAGGTAATACAATATTTATGCACAAAAAATATAGCAAGTTCAAGATTTTCATATGAAATAGCAGAAGCGTTAGGAGTTAATTATTCATGGTTGGCAGCAGGTGAGCTACCAATGGTTTCTACAAATAATTTAAAAAATTATAAAATACCACATTTAACTTGGGACAATTTAGAGCGATATGATGAAGATCCGAAAAATTTAAAATTGGTTAGTGATTATGTTTTTGTTAATGTTGATAACTGTGATAGGTGTTTTGCTTTAACATTACATGATAATTCAATGGAGCCAAGAATCAGCAATGAAACAATATTGATTTTTGATAAAAGCATTGTTGCAACTAATAATGACTTTATTTTAGTAAAATTAGAGCCCAAAAAAGTTTTTTTAGTAAGACAGCTTCAAATAGTTAATAATGAGAAATATTTGCTTCCAATAAATCAAGATATTTATAAAGTTATTAAAATGACAGAACTTGATTTAATTGTTGCTGTTATGATTCAAACAATACAAGATTTTAAACAGAGAGAGAAAAATGACAATTTATGATGTATCATCAGAAGCAACAACCCATAATGATATTAAAATTGTTTTTGGTAAATTAAAATCCTTGTGGGACTGTTTTTGCGGTAGTATATTATTTATTTTTGAAAATTCTAGAAAAAGATATCAATATGTACTAATAGGTGAAAAATATTCTAATAAAAGTAATCAAACTATTTTACAATATAGAATTGTAGGGAAACGGCACATACTTGAAATGGCAGCGAGAGATATATGTAATTCAAAAAAAATTATTGGAAAATTTCATCCATTAGATGTTCGGATAATTAGCTTTATCGCAGGTGCAGATCAAATATTAGAAATTGAAGAAAGTAAAAGAAAAGTAACATTTAATAAACTAAAAAAAGATATTTTTAATATATAAATTTCATGATTTACAACCGATTACCTGTACCATTTCTACTCCACTGATGGCTCCCATAGGTGAGTTAGATATGGATTTAAGTTCTTGTATTAATGATTCCAATGACTTTTCTTCTATTAGGTTTTGTTGTAAATAGATATCAGCACATTCTAATGTCCTTAGTAATGCAATACTTTTTGCTTTTTTATTAGTAAATGTATTTTGTACTCTTCTTTGTGTCACAATTGAGAGGTTATTGTTTTGAAATAGGGTTGAAAGTTTGTTTCCTAAATCAAAGTCTAATTTATTTAATCTGCTAATTTTAAGATAAAGATCTAAATGGTTGTCAAAAGCCTTTGATGAAGGGATATAAATACTTGATGATGTAATTGGTTCTTCGCATAAAATTATGCCAGAATGTTTTAAAGAAAGGGTGTAGGTTTTTAATAGTAAATTAGGATCTTTTTGATGTGTGAGAATTAATCTAGAATATATAACGTCTAGCTTTAAATTATATTTTTTCAAATTAAGAATATCATCAACAATGAATTCAACATTTTTAATACCATGCTTCATTATATTTTGTTTTGCAATTCTAATTTGTTCAATACTCTGGTCTATAGCAATTACCCGCCCTCCATTTTTTACCAAATTAGCAAGCTTGATTGTCATTATCCCCGTACCACAACCCGCATCAAGAATAGTGCTACTTCGATCAATGTTGGCTTTTTTTATAAAAATACTGCTCTCTTGATTGTATAAGTAGTTTACTACATCTAATCTACGTTTTCCATCGTTTCCAGTTTTTAAAATATAGCTCATTCTGTTTCCATAATAAGAGGCATAAAATTTGTATTAAGATCAGTTTCCTCTACTTTTTTTAATATTTCAACCAATATATTAGCAGGATAAGCAATAATAATAGCAGTTATAACTTTACAAAACCAAGTTGATATTACAACATGAATAAGTGCAGAACTTGATAAATAATTAGAATACATGAGCGCAGCAGCTATTATACCAAATAGTGATTCCCCTATAATAGATGAAGCAATACTACGAAGCCAAAAATATTTCCCTTGAAATAGTATTTTCCACTTGTTTATTGCAAATGCATTTGCGAAATCACTTATAATGAAAGAAATTGAAAAACCAAAGAGTAAATATAAATTATGACCAAAAACTAAATCATATGCTTTTTTATATTCTAAACTAGTAGCTACAGGTAATTTAATAAGAAAAAAACTGACTAAATTAAAAAATATGATACAGAAAAATGTAGACCAAATTACTTGTTTTACCATTGGTAATCCATATACTTCTGTAATAATATCAGCCATAGTATATGTAATGGCAAAAATGAACACACCACCAGGAGCCATAATCGGCCCAATTTTAATAATTCTATACGCAAATAGCATAGCAATAATCATCATAGTAATAGAAATCATTGAAAGTAAACTAAAATAAGTGTAACATGGTTTTTTAGAATTATTTAATTTCATGTGTATTCTTTTAAATATTGGTTTAATATGTTTTTACGTATTGCTTATAATTTTTATTTACCGCTTCAAGTGCTTCATATGCAATAGTGCATATTCAAGTAAAAGATTATAGCATGATGCAATTATAATAAGCATATTAATTGCTTGAAATTATAAAAATTAAATAAATTTTGATAATTTCAAAATGACAACCCAATAGCGAAATACATCTATAACTATATGATTTTGATGGACAGTTATCACTCGAGGTGTAATTTTGCGCATTACTAATTACAAAATTATTTTATCAATTACAAAAAAAGTTGTATAATGTCGTATTAAAGTTATTTATCCAATAAAGAATAAAATAATGTGCTTATTTGAGTTCCCTCACAAGTAGGCACATTATTTTTTAATTTATTATGTTACAAACTTCAGTATTAAGAGATATAAACATACAAAATATTACAACCAGATTAAGAAAATAAAATTTATGAATAATAGTAAAAAAACAACAGCAATTAGATTAGATATTGATTTGTATAACTATATAAAAAATGTAGGATTATTAAATAATCGCTCAATTAGTGGTCAGGCAAATTGGACTATAAGAGTTACAGCTATTTTACAAGAAAAATATCCAGATCTTTACGCAGAAATTGCTCAAAAATTAAATAAGGCGGAATACTAAATATTGATTTAAGTGGAGGCACAAAATGGATAAAGTTCTTGAATTTAAAAATTTTGAACAAGTTAATGATTTCATAACCGTTGATTTGTATACAAATGCCAGGTTTATTATGAAAATATCTGATACTGAATCTAATATAAGATACTCTGAAGATACTGGCGTTATTCTTTATGAGTATTTCAGGAAAGCAGTTCTGCTATATCTTGGGGATACTCGGTACAATCCAGGCAGTTTTGACATTCATTAATTAGTTATTTTATAGGAGACATTTTTTGAAAAAAGTTTTATGGACATTAAGTTTTATTTTATTTTCAGCAATCTGCTATGCAGCTGATGCAAGTATAGCTGATATACCTCAACTTAATAAAACTCTTAGCACAGGTCAAACACTTCTTAAAGTTGTAGCAAAGGTTGGGGGAATTGCTGTGCTGGTGGTGGCTGGATTTATTTTTGCTACTGGTAAAGCTAAGGGCGAGGCAATTGGTATTATGTTTTATGTATTAATAGGTCTGGGGATTGTTGCATCAGCATTTGGATGGTGGGATACTATATTTACTAGTGGTTTCGCATTTTAGGAATAAACTATGAGTAAAATAGACCATGCTGAATTAAATGCAAGCTATATTAATGCTACCTTTAGCTCAGTAAGACATTTATTAGATGATGCAACAGTATCAGAGTTAGTTCTAAACCCATATTCATTGAATGTTGGTCAGATGTGGGTAATTAGAACTAATGGGGTACATGAAAAAGCAGTCAGTTTAAGTGGCGAGTCAATTTTTTGGGATAACATGAAAACCTCTCAATTATTTCAATTGTTAAGCGGTCAGAATGAAAAAATTACTCACTCTAAACGTCCAATATTAGAGTGTAATATACCAATTCTTAACTATAGATTTACTGGTGTATTACAACCTGCATCTAAAACAAGTCATTTATTTTGTATTCGCAAGTTTACAGTTAGAGAACTGACTTTTAATGATTATGTAATGCAAGGGTTATTATCTGCTGAACATGCGGAGATTTTACGTTTGTGGATTAAACATAATTTTAATGTATTAATTTGCGGTGTAATGTTTTCTGGCAAGACAACTTTCGAAAATACCTATATTGCTGAAATTTTAGCTCAAAATGAAAATGAGCGTATTATTTGCATAGAAGATACCCCTGAGTTAACTTACAGGCAAGGTTCTAATATTGCTCCACTAATTTGCTCTAATGAAGTTGGCACAGATGAGCATATAAAAACCAGCATGAGGCTTACTGGTCAAAGAATTATAGTTGGAGAAATTAGAGATAAAGCTGCTTATTCATTATATAAAGTATGGGGTACTGGGCATCGAGGTGGCATTACTTCACTACATGCAGGTAGCTTTACAGAGGGCATGAGTCGTTTAGAGAAGATGTGCTTGGAGCATCATGAATGTGACAAAATTGACAGGGAAGATTTAGCTAGGGTAATTGATGGAGTAATTGTGATAAATGTTAAACGAATTAAAAAAGTTGATGAAGTTGGCAATATACGTTTTGATTTAAAGCGTGAAATCACTGAAATTGTTGAAGTAACTGGGTATGATAATAAATATAATACTTATACAGTTACACCAATTTTAGGGGATATTCCAAATTGAATAACGACAAGCTTACACCAAAGACTAAGTCTACAGTGACTGGAATGTAACCATTTTTCCGTACAAATGACTTGAGAATTTCTAAACATGTATAGCTACTTTTTTAAAAGTATTGATTTTATTACTTTTAAGCACAAACTTATTTTTATTAATA
>JAJTDW010000042.1 GCA_021298175.1 Pseudomonadota bacterium | reverse complement strand
GATGGTTATGCCTGGAGATAACGTAAGTGTAGTAGTAGAGTTAATATCACCAATTGCGATGGAAGACGGTCTACGTTTTGCTATTCGTGAAGGTGGTAGAACTGTAGGTGCTGGCGTCGTAGCTAAAGTTTTGGCTTAATTTTCTTATATAGGTCAATAGCTCAATTGGTAGAGTGTCGGTCTCCAAAACCGAAGGTTGGGGGTTCGAAGCCCTCTTGACCTGCCACAAGTTTAGCCAAACTTAGATTTTTCTAGTTTGGCTTGTGTCTATTAAACATATTTTCAAAAGAAATAGTGCCATGAATGCACCTGTAAAAGCAAACGGAACAGTAAAGCCTAATCATATTTATGATATTATGTCATTAGTTCTTGTAGTTGCTGGGTTAGTGTTATTTTATGTATTAAAAATAAATATATGGTTCAAGTGGAGTATAGTTTTAGTATCCTTAGTTGCTGCAGTTGGTTTATTCTTTTTTGTCTCATCTACTGGTATAAGTTTGCATATGTATTTAAAAGATTCTTGGCGTGAATTAGGCAAAGTTGTATGGCCTACACGTAAAGAGACTACACAGTTTACATGGATAGTATTTTTGTTTGTATTGATTTTAGGTTTATTCCTTTGGTTATTAGATAGCTCGATATCTTGGTTATTTTATAATGTGATATTGGGAAGGGGGTAGTTAATGCCGAATTTATCTTGGTATGTGGTGCAAGTTGCCACAAATATGGAAGATCGAGTTCAGGGTTTAATCATTAAATCCATTGTTACTAAAATCCATAGTTATTCAGAAAATGATGATCATGCTAAAGCTACAGAGTTAAAAGAAGCCTTTGGTTTGGATGCTTCGCATACTGAAGATCATCAGATGGAAGAATTTTTACGTGTTAGTACTGTTGTTGTGCCAAAAGAAAAAGTTGAAGAGCTACGTAATGGTAAGAAGCGTGAAACAGAACGTAAAATATTTCCAGGTTATGTGCTATTACATATGGCTTATACTGATGAGTTTGGGCTTTTAATTAGAAAAACTCCTAAGGTAACTGGGTTTGTTGGTGTTGGTAAAGATGCAAAACCTGTTCCAATATCTCAACGTGAAGCAGATGGTATTTTAAACCAAGTTGAACAATCTAAAGAGAAAGCTAAACATAAAGTTGAGTTTGAAGTTGGTGAAAAAATTCATATTATAGATGGACCTTTTGTTGATTTTAACGCTATAATAGAAGAAGTAATTTATGGTAAAACAAAATTACGTGTAAATGTACAAATTTTTGGACGTGAAACGCCAGTAGAGCTAGATTTTGGACAAGTTGAAAAAGTTATATAACGTATAACTTAGATAATATACTCTTGTCATTGCGAGGTTTCTACTCAGGCTATATCAAATTATGTGGAGGTTCTAGCATATTGTATGCCAGATTTCACTTAGGTGCGTTATTTTAAAATCTCTTTTATACAAGATCCTGAAACAAAACGTGCATGTTAAGTTCAGGATGAGCTACTTAGTGGTTACATAGCGAGCAAAACATTTGTGTCTCAGCGTGGCAATCTATTTGTTATGACATATATTTTGCTAGGTATTATGAGAGCAAGTTATGATTAATGAAAATCCCTCCATATCTACTTATCTATTCAATATCATTTTAGATCTTCCTTTAGAGCAATATTTCACCTACAGTAGCGAAGTAAATTTAGCTATTGGTCAACGTGTATTAGTTGATTTTAAAAACAAAAAAATGGTTGGCTTTGTTTGGCAGAGAACTGTTAAAGAGGATATTAGTTATAGCCTTAGTAAAATAAAGCCAATACTCTACGTATTTTCTGAAATTATTCCCCAAGATGTGTTAGGTTTAATCAAATTTGCAGCACATTATTATCATTATCCTACAGGCGCTACTTTTTTTACTGCTATTCCCAGTTTATTAAGAAAGCCAGAAGTTATTGTAATTAATTCTATCAAATATGTATCATTGATTAATCCTGAGCATAGTTTATTTACTAAAAAATTAGGCAAAAATCAGCTAGCATTATATAAGCAATTACAAAATGGCACATTAACTATATCTGCAGTCAAAGAATTGTTAGGTGCCTCCTACCTTAAGTTACTTGATAACTGGGAATGTCTAGGTATTATTAAGATATTTAGTGATTGTCATAAATTATCAAATCCAATAATTACTAATAAGTTACCTTTAAATCAAGAGCAGTCTAATATTGTTAGCCAGCTTTCAGAAACTTTTGCAATAGCAAAGCCAGCTTTATTATATGGTATAACTGGCAGTGGTAAAACTGAGGTATACTTGGAATTAATTGAGCAGGTTATTTTAGATGGTAAGCAGGTATTAGTTTTGGTTCCAGAAATTAATTTAACTCCACAATTATTAGATAGGTTTAAAAAACGTTTTTCTAATGTCCAAATGCATATTTTAACTAGTAACATTAATGATAAAGCTAGAGTATCTGGTTATTTAGAGGCGGGTTATGGCACACGACAAATAATTATTGGCACACGTATGGCAGTATTTACCCCATTTAAAAATCTAGGTTTGATCATCGTTGATGAAGAACATGATTCATCATTTAAACAAAATGAGAGTTTACGTTATAATGCTAGAAATTTGGCTGTTTTTAGAGCTAATTATCATAATATCCCTATACTATTAGGTTCTGCAACTCCATCATTAGAAACTTTATATAATTATAAGTTAAAAAAATATTCGTTATACAAGCTTACTTCAAGAGCTGTGTCTAATGCTACGCTACCTTCTATCAAATTGATTGACTTAAATACAACTCCAGCATCTAATGGATTGACCAATATTGTTATTGATAGTATTAGAAATAGGTTAGAGAATAAAGAACTTAGTTTAATTTATATTAATCGTCGTGGTTATGCTCCTGTAGTAAGTTGTTATGAATGCGGTTGGGTTAGTCATTGTACTTCTTGTACAGGTAATATGGTGTATCATAATAAGGATGCTAGACTTAAGTGCCACCACTGTGGTTTTACATGTAAGCTCCCAAACGCTTGTCCTAAGTGTGAAAGTAAGCATTTGCAAGCAATAGGGTATGGTACACAAAAGATTGAGGAATCTTTAGAGCAATGTTTTCCGGAAGCTAGAATATTACGTATAGATAGAGATACTACTAGTAGTAAACTCGCATGGGATATCTTATATAAAAAAGTACATAATAATGAGGTAGATATTCTGGTTGGCACTCAAATGTTAACTAAGGGACACGATTTTCATAATTTAACTTTAGTGGTTGGGCTAAATTTAGATAGTGGTTTGTATAGCCATGATTTTCGTTCTACAGAGTTTTTATTTACGCAGTTAATGCAGGTAAGTGGACGAGCAGGTAGAGGTGTAAAACCAGGTGAGGTATTACTACAGACGCATTACCCACACCATGAGCTCTATCAATATTTAATTAAGCATGATTTTTCAGGGTTTGCAAATTTTCTACTGAAAGAGCGAAAGATATTAGGTTTACCTCCATATACATATTATGCATTATTTCGTGCCAGCGGAAAAACCTTAGATAATGTAATGGAGTTTTTAAATGCAGCGCCTAAAAAATAAAGAGCGTGGGCAGTTGCTATTATCAAGTAGCAGCCGTAATAATTTACATGATTATATAGCTACAGTTTTACCATTGCTTGGAAATTTAAAACATATACATGATATTGTATGGAGTATAGACATCGACCCTACCGATATGTAAATTACTACATCGTCTGCATCAATTCTCACGTCGTTGATTTAATACTTATGTACTTATTCGTACACTGTGTATTAAATCGCCTAGTTATAATTGCGCATACTCGTAGTGTGCTATGGTCTATAAAATTTTATCATTAAACTCTCAATTGAGTTTGTCTTATTTTTAAGTTATATTTTGATATATCTAAATAAATAAAAATAATTACATACTGTTATAAATGTATATTATAATATAGCTACTGGTGTATTATAATGTGCAGTAATCGGCTTTTTAAATGCGAAGCTGAATCTAGATAATTTTAATGTAAAAAATGGAATCAGGGGTGAAAATTACGTATTAATAAGGAGTTATAAAATGCAGTATATAAATAAGATTGTATTGTTATGATAAATCCAGATAATTTTGCTAAAAATTTATTAGCTATAATGAAGCTCCATGGGGTTACTACCGCTAAACTTAGTGCAAATATTAATATTCCAGAAATAACAATTAATAAATTACGAAATGGTCAAAATAAAAATCCAACAATGGGAACAGTTATACCAATTGCTAAATACTTTAGGGTTTCATTAGATGAGTTATTTAGTGATGAAAATAAATCTGCACAATTTAAAATTCCAATAATTACTATGGATGGTAGTAAACCAAGCAGTGATAATTTTTATTTAGATAAATATTCGGCTGAGATTGATCTTGTTATTGAGGTAACTAGTGAAAGTTACCCTGATTTTAAGAAAGGTAGTTTATTATTAGTAAGGAATAGTGACGTATGCAATGAAGATTTAGTTATAGCTAGATTAAATGACTATATTATTCCATGTAAACTTGTAATAGAGTGTGGAATTTATACTGGAAAGTCATTAATTTATTCAGATAAATATTATCAAATTAATATAGATAATATATTAGGAGTTATAGTGGGAATAATATGGAAAAGAAATTAGTAGCAACACATAAATATAAAACAAGAGTGGTCTTTTTAGACGATAATATTGATTTTTTAGAGTGTTTAAGAGACAATATGCCATCAGCAAAATATGAATGTTTATTTGTAAATAATTTAAACGATTTTACGCATTTGATATCTGAGAGTAAATTATTAAAAAATACGTTGCCAAATATATTAGAATCGTTAGATATAGAAATATCTGATTTAAACTATAGTGAAGCATTGTATTTTGATTTATCACAATTTAAGAATACTAAAATTTTGAGTGAAAAAGAACAAGAAATTTCTGTTATAGTGGTAGACAATAATTTGGGTAATTTGAATGGGATTAGTATATGTGCAAATGTTGAAGATAAAACAATAGCATTCCAAGTTATCAAATAAGGAATACTAGGAGTTTTATAAGATCTGATCAACCATATATAAACTTTAACTTAACACATCACTTAGATATTTATGGTGGTGGTTTTTAATTAAAAAAATAAAGGATACTCATGAGCAAATCTATGGGATATTTCTATGCAATATTAGCTGCATTATTAAATGGATTTATTGGTATATTTAGTGTAAAAATTATACAAATTGGCTTACCGCCATATGCGGTATCATTTTATAAATGTTTCTTGGCATTAGTCATGATTACTTGTGTCTTAATTGCAACTAATCAATTTTCGCAATGGTTGCTATATTTTAAAACAAATTGGAAAAAAGTTTCTCTATGTGCTTTTTTTGGTTTTTTTATGTTATATTTTTTTGAAACTACTGCCTATAAATATACTAAAGTACCTTTAGTTGTTTTTTTATTGTTAGGCTTTGCTACCATAACAACTTTTATTTTAAAAGGAATATTTAATAAAAGGTTTTTAAACAGAAGTGAAGTTATAAGTTGCATTTTTGCGGTAATTGGCTTAATATTACTTTTTGATGTAAAGCATTTGCATAATCAAAACATATTAGGAATTCTTTGTGCAGTTATTGCAGGAATTGGGTATGGGTTATTTTTAACTTTTAGCTCTAGATTAAAAATAGGTTCTGGTTTAATTGTGGTAAATACATTAATGTTATTTGGCTGTGTTTATTTGTTTGTCCCATTTATAATTGGAGGTGCTCAAGGAATACCCAATTTAATATCTTTAATTTATTTAATTGCATTAGCCATATTTCCAACAATAGGTGGGTTCTGGTGTACAACCAAAGCACTTAGTATACTGTCTAGTGAATCAGTGCAGCTACTTGAATTGACTGAACCAATTTTTTCTATTTTATTGGCATGGATTATTTTATCGCAGAAACTAAATTTTATTCAGTTATTAGGCAGCACGCTTGTATTAATAGCAATTTGCATTAATATGTATAGGGCAAAATAATTTGAAAAATAAAATATATTCAGATACGTTAGCAAACATAATTAAGCAAAATATTCGTAAGAGAATTTATATAGCTTTAGCTTTAATTTTGATAATGCCTATTCTATTATTAAGTTATTTCTCCTATACAGCTGTAAAATTAACTAAAAATAATGTTAACTTAGAAATTGGTAAGTTAGCAGACAATATTATAGGGCAATACTTGGTTAATAATAAAGATGCTATTCGATCTAGCATTCTCTCATTTAACCAATCACATTTATATTATAAAGTTATTTGGCAAGAGTCTAAAACGAAAATCTTTAAAACCCCAGAGTTTTATATAAGATTAAATAGCTTTATGGCAGTATATCCAATTCGTACTATTGTTGGTAGTTCAATCATTCATGCTGGTTATTTTGTGGTAAATGGGAAATGGAATACTGCTATAATTCCGTACAGATAACTTGAGAAAAAATTATAATAATAACCTTAAGTTTTTATGAGGAAATGATAAATGGAGCAATTATTAAATAAGATAAGTAACCC
>JAJTDW010000041.1 GCA_021298175.1 Pseudomonadota bacterium | reverse complement strand
TAAATAGTCCGCTTTTATTCTGCCTATGTTTGATGTTGATGATCTTACAAGCTCCAACTGCTGACCCCTAATATAAGCATAATTACTACTGCCGAATATTTTAAAGCTTGCCCTATACGCCTGCCCATCATCATCAAAAATAACATCCGTACCTATTGCCGTTGGTATCCTGAAAGCCGTTGCCTTTATCGTATCTGTTGTTGTTTTACCAGCCGTTGTCACCTGCTGCAAAGTGGGGGTGCCGGTATTTAATGTTATACTATCTAATAGCTCTAAAGTTCCATAGATAGAATTCTGCATTCTATAATTAGTAAAACTTTCAACAGCACTATTTTTAATGTATCTTAAAACGTAATTTTTTGCGCTGTCAACAGTTGGGAACCTATTTTGAGCATTTATTGAAAAAGTAATTAAAATCAAGAAAAAACATAATAAATATCTCATATTTGCGAATTTAAAGCCATTTTTACAAGCTATTACTTTAAATGTCAACTATCAAGGAATGTAATACAATTTAACAGTTTTACCACTGGATAAAGCACTATCAAAGGTTATTACACCATACCCATACCCAGTATTAGATATAAACTCATAAGTATCAGGCGCATAATACACATCATCAACAAAAACCATTAAAAGAGTTGCGTTTAACAATAAAGGTGATGAATAACTAATGGCATATGAAGAAGATGAATAACTTAAATATGTAGGTTCATTTTCAGTGTTTTTTAAATTATTTGTGCTATATAATATTCCATCCCCTGCAATTGTTACATCAAATTTCGCAAATTCGCCAGATGTGCCCGTATTTGCTGAATTAGTTATTATACCTATTCCAAAATAAAACTCATCACCAACAGACGCTTTTATGGCTATTTTTTTACCTTTTATAATATTGTCATTAAAATGTAAAGATGTAACCTTTCCTGATTCATTTAATGTAATAACACCAGTACATTGTATATTCCAATCGTAACTCCCGTATTCTCTATTAGTAGATCTTCCGCTGCCTTTGGTAGTTGTTATTATTTCGTTAGCTGTTATATTTAAAATAAACGAATCTTCACAGCCTATAGGCTCTAAATTCTCATAAGCGTATAATACTAAATCATCTCCTTTTAATTGTGCCATAATTATGGGTATTGAAAACTTTGATCAAATTCACTGCCAAAAACATTGAAAGATATTAATTCAGTAGAACCATAAACATATATAGTATCTCCAGAAGCTAAAGTAATACCTTTTAATCTTTGACTTGAACAATTGCCATAAACCATCATATTTAATTCTAAATAATATTCATTATTAAGGCCATATTTAGAAATACCAGCAGGTGCAATAGCTATACTTATATTTGCATCATATAAATCTAAATTGCATATATTTAAAGTAGATATAACACATCCTTTATTTTCTGGAACTGTATATAATTCTATTAATTCAGTCGCATCTGATATAGTTCTGCCTAATACTTTAACTACCTCCATAAAAAAACATTTTTGCCCAGTTATTAGATTTATCCGTCTTTATTTCAGTCATTACATTAGTATTATCACCTATATATAATTTACCATCTGACATATTTTTTACTAACAAATTATCAGGAGGCGTTTCAAAATTAGGATCAAAACTTGTTTTTATTATAACTACATTTTCCATTATGAATAATTATTAAATCTTCTTCTTCTATTTCTTCTAATTAATGAACTAATTACACCTAAAGTACCAAATTTCCAATCAATAGGAGTTTTAGGTTCTTTTACAGGATCGTTTTCATCTTTTGCTTTTACATTTAAATACCTAAAGCTTTCAGTGCCATTTTGAGTAAAATCATTATTATTCAATGTATTACGCAATTCAATCATAGTAAATTCACTACTTTCCTGCCTTATATCCATCTGCAAAGTAGTAATCATAAATTCTTTATCTTCTACTTCCGTAAACTCTACTGTATTTAAAGGACTTAATAATCTATTTCCTTGATATAAATCAAACAACCTGCCCTCTAATCTAATAAATTTACGATACATTGAGCGCCAGTAAGATCTTGTAATATATTTTACAAATGGCATAAAATTAGCATCATCCCCTTTATAATACCAATTACCCCTCAAAACATAATCAGTATCTAATAAAACACCTTTTGTAGATATATTAGGTGCATTGCTTACAAATATTTCATTATCATATTTATTCTTTAAATTATTAGACGTTTCAGATTTTTGCTCATAACCGTCTACCTCTGTCATGTCATTAAATTGTGTAATGACAGAAAAATCTAAGTCTTTATAATATACATCATGATTAGATGAAATTAAATCGCGTGAATTACCTGTTAAAACTATAGAGACATTACCATTTGCAGGAACTCCAACTGAAGTTATATTATATGATTTCCAGAATCTTCTATCTTCATCTTTATGATATGAATACCCAACACTTCTAAATTGTGTATACCATTTCCCATCTAAATCTAAATAATAATGAACGCCGCTTGTATTAACAAAAACTACATAAGCCCAAACATCGCCAAATCTAAAATAAGGATCAGTAAATTTAACTGAAAACCCAAAATTAATTTTATCACCAGAATTTACCGGATAAATAGATGTTCTTTTTGCAAATGCTGTCTGGCTTAAAGTAGCTGCCCTTAAAACCATATATCTTCTTATTTCCGCATTTGTGCCAGCTTCAATATCAACATTTATTGTGCCGCTATTAACATAACCATAAAATGAAGCTAAAGCAGTTGGAGCAGCTGTCCAATATGTAGGTGAATTACCAACACCTCTATCCAATAAATCAAAATTTCTGAAATATACTACTGGCATGTCAAAACTATGCTTAACTGCAACCTCTTTAAAAGGTTTTTCAACACTTGTTAAAGCATCGGCATTTATAAGTTTTGTAACTTCATTTAATCCAATATCAAGTTTATAGGATTGATTCATGGATATATTTAAAGCAGTTCCAGTGTAATCTCTTATAGTACCATCTAAAACACCTGCAATCCTATCATTCGTTTGTATTATATACCATTTGCCACGAGCCTGAAATAAAGTGCATCCAAAAGACTGCATTATTTTAGATAAAACATCATAGCAATCGTCAAAATCACGAGGTCCCTTTAAAAAAGTAGTGGCATAAATATTTGCCCAATAAAAAGCATCAAAATCATAGCTTGTAGGTACATTATCATTGCGCTCTAATTCAGATGAAGCATATTGATTTATAAAAGTAACAAAATCTAAGTTTAATTTAGTTTGATATAATGAATTTGCAATGAAATCTTTTAATTTATAAAATCCCCACATTTGATCATCTAATTGATCTTTTAACTGTGTTGTTTTTAATAAACTTAATCCATCATTGCAGGTTAACTCAATTTCGTTAGCTGTATCCAAAAAAGGCTCAGTAATAATATTATTATCTAACCAACCTACCCACTCTAAAACATTATTAATATATATTTTAACTTTATATTGACTATCAGATGTTATGTAAAAATCTTCAGATGTAACAACATCACTAAGTATTTTTAATCTTGCCTTACTTTCCCTTATAGGGCACATCTTTTCAAATTCGCCATTAGGATAAGATATTTCTAATGGTGATTCAGAAGCTGCTGTTAAATCTATAATTGTAGGGGCTGATAATGTATCTTCTTCAATATCTACTTTTACCTGACGGCCTTTAATCGTATCAAATTCGCATCTATATTTTACATAATATGCCATTATCTACCAAGTGTTATATTTCTTAATAAATCACCACGTATAATAAAATTGCCAGCCCCACCACCAGCCGCCGCCCCAGCAGGCCCGGCAATAGCGCTTGTAATTGCTTTTAATATTAATGATTTAATTACAGCTTTTGTCAATTCAGCTATTAAATTACGTACACTTTGTGCAAGTGCTTCAAATGGATCTTCCCCTTGTGCAAAAGCATTAATTACACCATCAATAGCAGGAGTTACCAAATCGGTAATTGTAGCTGCTAATAATGCTTGTTGTTCAATCAATTTAGCATTGCCTTTTTTCCAAAGTTCATAATTGCC
>JAJTDW010000019.1 GCA_021298175.1 Pseudomonadota bacterium | reverse complement strand
TAACTCAAGAAGAGATTAAGCAATATAAAACTAAGATGAAATTTTATAGCGAATTACGTATTGCGGTTAAAATTCGTTATCATGAAGAGATAGATTTTGGTAAATATGAAAGTGAAATGCGTAAGCTACTGGATACTTTTATTAGTGCAAATGAGGTTAATCAATTAACTAAACTAGTTAATATTTTTGAAGAGGATTTTGATAAAGAAATAGAGCGAGTTATTGGAAATAATGCAAAAGCAGATACTATTTTGAGTGCTACAGCTAAGGTGCTACAAGAGAAGAGAGCGCAAAACCCAAACTTTTACGATGCTTTATCTAAAAAAATCGAAAAGATTCTTCAAGAATATCGTGAGGGGCGTTTAAGTGATGAAGAAAAACTAAAACATGCTAAAGATATTCGTACATTGTTAATGTCTAAACAAACTCCAGAAAATCCAGATTATCCTAGTCAGATTAGTAATAGCCAATGTGCTAAAGCATTATATGATAATTTAGCTGAATATATGACTGATTTATCAGAAGACGAGTTTATAAAAGTTATTCTCAATCTTGATGACATTTTTAAAGAAGTAGCCAAAAAACCAGATTGGCAGCATAATAATGACGTGCATAAAAAGATAGATCAAAAAATTGACGATATTTTATATAATGTAGAAAAACAGTTTAGTATTAAATTTAATGTTGCAACAGAAATAATTAACCAGGTGCGTTCAATAGGTATAAGCAATTATGTTCGATAATTTACAAATTATTCATAAAAAAGTTAAGCATGCTAACCTAAAGGTTAAGCCTAATCTTAATGTGATTTTAACTGTACCTCTAGGCACAAATCAAAATACTATAGAGCAGATCTTATCTAAACGAAAAGATTGGCTCTTAAAGCAATTAGCTTATTTTAAAAAACATATGATTGTTACTAAAGAGTTAGTTAGTGGTGAAAGTTTTTCTTATTTAGGGCGTAATTATCGTCTAAAAATTATTGAGGCAGAAATTGAATCAGTAACCATATGCGATGAGTACCTTCATATTAATATTAACGATAAATCTGACTATAATAAGAAGCTTAAACTAATTGATGCTTGGTATAAAAAGCAAGCAGAGCATCATTTTTTATTGATTATGGATAAATATCTTAAAATCGTAAAAAAGGAGGTTAATAAAATATCAATTAAGCAGATGAAAACCCGTTGGGGGTCATGTAATCCTAAAAAAGCTTATATTAATCTTAATTTAGAATTAATTAAAAAGCATCCCAGTGCAATTGAGTATGTTATATTACACGAAATTGCACATCTAGAGCATTATAATCATGATCGTAATTTCTACAATTACGTAGCATCTTATATGCCAGATTGGCAATTAAGACGCTCAAAGCTAAGAGATGCTCCTCATCTTTAAATCCAGATAAGCATCAAATTAAAAGGCTATTTATAATTATAACAATAAGCTGAAATCGTCATTTGATTATTCAATATATAGGGGTCTAGATTTTTTATATCGGATTCATGAATATGATTATCATTACAGTAAAACCAATTATTATTTTTTTTAACCCAACATACATAGTGCCCAGCGTTCCCTAAGATATCTCCTGAGTGCACAATTATGGCATTTAAATTTTGATTGTTAGGTATGTCTTTAAAGAATAAAGGATCACCTTTTGTACTAGCACTACTGTAATTAACTCCATACCCAGAAGTATCCACCCAAGTAAAGTTATTTTGGTTGATAGCATTTTTGAATGCTTTATGTTGTATAAGATTCTTTAAAAGTAGAAGTTTAGTATCATCTTTCTGACTAATATCTGTTAAGAATTCTAAATGGTTTTTATTTTGAAATAAAGCTCCAAAAGGTTCATTTAGTTCAGATGTTGAATTTATTACAAATTGTTTTAGCTGTTCAAATGCCTCACATCTTTCCATAGTAGTGTCATCGGCTTTTATCTTAGGGAATCCATTAACTATCTGTATTAAATCTTGGTCATTGGTATAAGATTTTAATTTTTGAAATACGTTGTATCTATTAAGTATAAGATCATCTTTGACAACTACTGAGATATAATTTATATTTTTATCATTATTAAACAAATTTGCTAAAAGTAGCGACGCAGATTCTTGGCTAAATGAGTTATCAGTGCGTCCTCTGCTTGTGCTTAATGTAGTAGTGGGCAGATAGTTTGCTCTAATGTGGTTAATCAAATCTTTATATTTTGATATACCATCAGAATTTGACATATCACTATTAATAAATTGAGTAAAAAATGTGGCAAAATCGCTATCCTCATGATTTTTACATGCGTCAACTAAAGATTGATTATTAAGTATGAATTGAATAGCAGAGTTTGCAAAACAATTATTGCCCCCACTTGGTAATTTTCTCAAGTCATTAGGCAATTGTTGTAGCCTTTTTGCTAATGGAGCTTCGCCAGATGTAACTACATTTTCCGTGCTTATGTTTGTAATTGCTAGAGGCGTTTGAGTCAGCAATTTGGTTTGTAGTTCTTTATGCCAAGGTTGGATATTGGTTATGAACAAACCTTTTTTTTGTTCTAAGGTTAGGGCTTTATCATTGCTAGCAAAAATATTTTGGTCAAAATATTTTATTTTATTACTTGTTGATTCAACAAGAGCTTCAATTTTTTCTTTAACAAAGTTTAAAATAGTTTCTTTATTTTGAATGTTGAGAGAGGCATCATAAAAGCTGAAGATGTTTTCTAAATGTTCAAGTTTGTTAATGTTGTTCTTAAGCTGTTTTAGCTGTTGTTCAATAAGGCGGATATGACCTTCAGGAGTGTTTGATACTGTTTGGTTATTACTGAACTTTACTTCTTTATTGTCACTTAACTCTTTAAGTTCGTCTATAAACTTATCCATAAGTGTATCATCTGATTTGCTGCTGCACGCACTTGTGCCAGTCACATTCCCCATTAATACTGTATTCATTATTTTATCCTCTAAATTAAAACACATTATATAGCAGATATTATATATGAGTTATTATTTGCTAACAATAGGCTATTTCGACAGCTGTTGCTATTAGTGGCTGTGCTTTGTATTTGCTAACATACTCTTTAAGTTACGTATTATAACATATTTAGGCTCTAGGAGGTGCAGATTTTTGTCTAATAGGTTAAGTGGGTAGCTGATATAAGCTTATTTCAATAACAGTTTGTTATTTATAAATAATTTACATGTTATTTTTTACATAATAATTGATTAATTAAAAAATGCGTTGAATGTTTGACTTGAGTGCCCCCATATGATAAAATATTGTTATAAATAGCTCAAATATGTTGAGCAAAGTGTCAATCTTGGTTCGCGGTTAAAAGTTATAAATTAAGGGGTACACATCATGGTAGCAAAAACTAATAAAACTAATAATGGGTTACAAACATATATCGATGCATTAAATCTTTTGCATGCAAATAGTGAGTGCTGGATATTTAATAGTAATTGGGATGAAATTTCTGTAAATGAATTGAACCGTTCATTTAATGATTTAAAATTTTATTATGCTCCAGAAGATAAGATGTTACCTTGGAGCAAAGTAATCCAATTATTAAAAACAGAGAATAAATTAGATGTTCTTAGTAATAAAACAGATTTGGTTGGTTTTTGTAACAAAGCAAATAAGGGAAAAAATGTTGAACCTATCTTGTTTTCAATTAACCGCATTTCTAATGAAAAGGGTGATATTGTTGGTTTCTTTATTTTATCTCATGGCAATGTAAATAATTTTGAGTACACGAGTTTATTAAAATATGCTCTTTTTGATAACCATAATATAAATAAAGTAACCCAAAATATTACAAAACGTGAGTCAGAAATTTTATTTTATCTTATCCGTGGTTTTGGTTATAATGAAATTGCAACCAAACTATCGAACTTATCTGGCAAAACCGTTTCTCATAAAACTATTGGAAATATGGTGCGGGATTCATTATATACTAAGTTTAATGTATTTAATCGTAGTGGATTAAGAAAACTTATTTTGAAAACTAATTTATGTGCGCAGTTACCTTCTAGTATATATAATTGCTACGCATAGTGCACTCTTTGTTTTGAATCATGTGCTTTGCCACAGGCTCGCATAGAATCCAAATACTTTGAGTATAGTTTCTTTTTGTATTTCTATACATGTTAAAATTATGTATTAGGATATTAAGTAAGTTCTAAGTTAAATTTAGAGGTAGTTAAATGAATCACTTACAACGTTACCTTGATGCATTAAATTTAGTATATAAAGATAATTATTTTGATATTGTTGATTTAGACAATAACTTAGTACATGTATCTCCCAAATTAGCTACTCTACTAAATATCAAAGCTACTGATAACTTACCATCATTAGATAGTTTGGGTTTTGATTTAGTGAAGCAGTTTAATAAGCAAATTAAAGCTCAAAATAAAAAAGTAATAGAGAGTGGTAAAGTTCTAAAATTTATGACCATGGCACAGTTTGGCGATGGAATAATTCTTGCTCGTGGTATGAAGTATCCTTTATATGATGATGAGCGCATAATTGTTGGGATACTAACACTTCTTTATCCTGCAAATTCAATTCACTTAGATCGTATGGATAATTTATTAGAGAATAATGACAGAGAAATAACCTCAGTAATTAATGGTTATGATAATTTAAATAGTTTAGAGCATCAAGTTTTGTTTTATTATAGCTTAGGTTTAAAGCAAAGTGAGGTTTTTGAATTTATTAAAGAGCGTTACAGCGATCTTTCTCTATATACTTTTAAATATTATCAATCAATATTATTAAAAAAATTTGATGCACCAGGTATTAATGAACTAATTGAGTCCGTAGAAGAGTTGAAAAGTAGACGTTTCATGCCTAAAGAATTAGTAAAAAATCTTTTAATTACTTTTGATTAGAAAATTATTATGAATATAACTCAACCAATAAATACAAAGCTAATCATAAACTTTAAAAGTGATGCAATCACAAGTGATGCAATCACAAGTTATGCAATCACAAGTGGTGATATTGAATTTTCTTGTGTAGTATCGCATGATGCATTAGTAAATTATACTAAGGTTAATTATCCTTCAAGTAATGTAGATGATGTTGCGCTTATGAGTGAATTAGCTAGTGGATATTTAGTTCAAGATATATTTATTAAGTTAGATGAGTTATTGCCCAAACTTAGTGTAATTGATTATATATGTACAACTGAGGATGTTGATTCTCAGGGTTATTCATTTGATTTTGTATTACCAATTCCTAGCTTAATGGGTAATGATTTAACTTTTTTCTGCGCTAAATCTACAAGCCTAGAAATAATCAAACAAAAAATAATGTCATATAACATAATTCGCCCTATCAAATTATCCCCAATTAGTGGTATACTAGAATTAACAGCTAGTAAAAACATTTATAATATCAAAGTGCATGAAAAAATGTTGCATAATGTAAAAGATGATAAACCTAATTATTTGAAATTGCGTTTATTAATTGACGGGGAGGTTGTGGAAGTATTTATTCATAAAAATATGGTAAGTTATGTTATCAAGCAATGGATTGATCAGGAGGATTACACTTTTAGTTATAATGAGTATTTTACTAATATAGCCTTAGATATTTTAATGGGGCAGTTAAATAAAATTATACACACCCATGCAGAGGTGTTAAGTTGGAGTTACTGTAGACTACTTGCCAAAGAATATATTGTTATGGAGTTGAGTCATCAAGAGTTTACTACAAATATATTAATACAGCCTGAGAATAACTATTTTTTACTTGAGAGTTTAAATGCTTATTTGGTAAAAGAAGATATAACTGATAATGAAGCTTGTATTAATAACAATACAAAAATAGATTTTAAAGTTATAGTCGCAACGGCTAGTTTGTCCATGGATGAACTAAATAACTTAAACATAGGTGATGTTATATTATGTGAAGAACCTATCAAAGAGGATATGTTATATATTGATTTTGGTAATTGTTTCTTGGAAACATGCCCAGTAGAAGGTGATTCTGTTGAGAATAATAAACTCCTTAGAGTTACAGGAGTATTAGCTAATGATTAATCAAAAACATATAAATGAGCTAAGTAGAATAAAGTCAAACCGTCAGCAGCGATTAGAGTCGCAGCTTGGGGAACTAAATCAAGCTGATAAAGAGTTAAGAGATAACATTAATAATGTTGATAAACAATTAAGAGATAATCGAGATGAGCGGAGCTCAAATGTTAAGGGTTTTTATAGCACAGTAAATAGTGGTAAAACCTTTAATGCTAAGTCTATTTATGCTTTAGAGGTGGCATTGCAGAAGTTAGATAGCAAATATAATACAATTGAAGAACAAAAAACTGCATTAATTGAGCAGTTGGAGGCTTTACAAGAACAAATCAAGACGGTTCAAAAGGGGATAAAAGAATTGATAATCAAACAAGAAAAATATAAATATTTAGTAGAAAATTTGGTGCAGTAATCATGAAACTATTTTTTTATCGTAAGTTAGAAATTGCCTCGCGTATTTATATCTTAAATTATGGCGATGTAACAAAATTAGATCAAGCTTTTAGTTTTAAAGATTTTACTTTAAATAAAAAAGCTAAGTTATTAAATAGGCTTAATAATGAAACTTATTTAGATACTAGCAATACCAAACTTATAGTTGCAAGCTTATCTAAAAACATGTTGCATAAGCTGTTTCGTACAGTATATATTAGTTTATTATTGCAAGATAGTTCTATTAGATCTAATGGTAAGGTTTTAGCCATACTAAGTAAAGATTTGTCTAAATTAGAAATGGATAGTATCATTGAAAATAATGTACATAATACTAATAGCGTTCTTTCTCTCACTCAATATGATTTAAAAGAAGTTATTAATAATTTACAATTATGCTATTTTGAAAGTGCAGATGCATCTTTATATCAAAATTTATGTAAGCGTTTTAATTTTAATGAGATAAATCCCGAAATTTCTGCTATAGTTAAACCATTGCTGTTAGATAAACATATTTTATTTGCTTTAGATAAAGTTTTACCAAATACAAATCTAGTAATCAACCATTATAAAAGCAAAAGGGCAAGCTAAATATGAAGAAAGTCATCAATTTACTAGCAGCAAATAAAGAGCTTGTACTGGTTGTAATGGTTCTATTTGTTCTACTAATGATGATAGTTCCATTATCAACCATTGTAATGGATTTTATTATTGCTTTTAATATTTCAATAACTGTATTAATAATGATGGTTGTTATTTATATGCGTTCTCCGCTAGGGCTAACTTCGTTCCCTAGTATTTTATTGGTTTTAGCTTTAGTCCGAATCGGTATTACTGTTTCTACTAGCCGATTAATTTTGCTAGATGGTGATGCTGGGGATATTGTAAGCACCTTTGGGGAATTTGTAGTTGGGGGTAATTTAATTGTCGGGGTGATTATTTTCTCTACAATAACCATTGTTAATTTTATTGTAATTACTAAAGGTTCAGAACGTGTGGCAGAAGTTGCCGCACGTTTTTCTTTAGATGCAATGCCAGGTAAACAAATGTCTATTGATAGTGATTTACGAGCTGGTAATATTACTATGGAAGAGGCAACAGCTAAACGTAAAGATTTGGCTTTAGAAAGTAAATTATACGGTGCGATGGATGGAGCCATGAAGTTTGTTAAGGGCGATTCAATTGCAAGCATAGTTGATATATTAATTAATCTAGTTGGTGGTATAATAATCGGTGTAGTGCAAAAAGACATGGATTTTTCTAGTTCGCTTAAAATGTATTCAATTCTGACTGTCGGTGATGGCCTAGTACAACAGATCCCTGCTCTAATGATTTCATTAACTGCGGGTATGATGATTACACGGGTAAGTGATGGTGAAGATGAAAGCATGGGGCATAATATTTTAGGTCAAGTATTTAGAGATTACAAGGCGATTTTTGCTGCTGGTGGATTAGTCATGATAATGGCATTTATCCCAGGTATGCCAAGTGCTGTTTTTGCTACATTATTTGGCTTTTTGGTGTTTTTTGGGGTGATTTTACGCCGTAAGAAATTTGGTAAAGGTGGTGATTCAGGTAAAAATACTATTGCAGAGTCAGCGGTATTAGAGGATGGCAAAACTAGTGATAGCATGGTAGAAACTCCGCAAGATGTTTCTAAGAATATGCAGCTGTTACCATTAATTGTTTATCTAGCACCAAGTTATAAAAATTCAGATTCTTTAGCTAAGATTAAAGAAATTATTGTAAAAGTCCAGCAGCATATTATAACTGATTTAGGGGTTTTGATGCCACAAATTGTAATTAGATATAATAACTCATTAAGTGATGGTGAATACCAGCTGTTAGTTTTTGAGATTCCAGTTGCAACAGGCAGATTAAATTGGAATTCCTTATTACTTTTAGATCAAAAAGAACAGCATTTATCGGTCTTAGATATGAAGGATTCATTTGTTAATAAAACATCTTTTGGCGAAAAAGACCTAGGTATCTGGATTAACAACTCTAATTTAGAAGCTTGTACCAAATATAACTTACGTAATCTTACTTGTGAGCAGTTTTTATTATTGCATCTGAAATATCAGTTAACTAAGCATGTTTCTGATTTCTTGGGTATACAGGAAGTAAAAGTAATCTTGGATAAAATGCAGGATTATCAAGACTTAATTAAAGAGCTCTTACGTATGTTGCCGTTAAATAAAATTACTGAGTTATTCCAAAGACTTGTTGCCGAAAATATTTCTATCCGTAACTTTAAAGTGATTCTAGATACTATGCTTGAATGGAGTCAACACGAAAAAGATACAATTTTACTTACTGAATACGTGCGTAAGGCTTTAGGTAAATATATTGCATACAAATTTACCGATGGTAAATATATTTTTGCTTGTGTTTTACTATCTCCAGAAATCGAAGATATGGTAAGAGATAGTATTCGTTATGCAAATAATGGTAGTTACTTAGCATTAGATCCAACAGTTTCCGCACACATGGTTGAAAATATAAAACAAATTGTAAATAATTCTGAAGGAATCACTAATTTAATAGTATTAACACATTTGGATATCCGTAGGTATGTTCGTTCTGTTATTGAAAAAGAGCTACCATACTTGCCTGTAATGTCCTATCAAGAATTAGAAGGTCATGCGGATTTTAATAGTGTGGGAGTAGTAGGTATAGATGAAGAATCATATTAGCATTAATATTATATAATATAAAATTTTAAGGAAAATTTATGAAGAAGTTATTTGTGCTTGTTTTATCTGTAATTTGCTATCAATATGTATTTTCAGATGATGCGCCAATTACTATTGTACCGCGTAGTACAACTAGTGGCAATGAATCCACTGGAAAATATAGCTATTTATTTAATAATAATTTAAAACAAACCCTAATAACTTTTGCTCAAAATAATGGCTTGAAAGTTAAATTTAGCACAAATCTACCAACAAGAAAGTTGCAGCAAAAGGTGAATGGTAGGTTTACAGTTAGCAATAAAGAAGAGTTACTAAGTGATTTATCTAATTTATATGGCTTTGATTGGTTCATATATTCTGGGATCTTATATATATCCACCAAAAATAAGATAACCTTAAGTGCTGAAGTAAATTCGGGTGATATGGCATCAATTAAAGATAGCTTAAAGCAAATGAATTTAATTAATGATAGATTTAGCTATTCTGAATTTACCTCAGAGAATAAAGTTGTAGTTTCAGGACCAAAAGAGTATGTGGATTTGGTAATTAAGAATATTAAAAGCTTTGATGTGAAACCTATGGATCAACAATTTGCCGTATATCGTCTTAAATATTCGAATGCAACTGATATACAGCTTACTTTTAATAGTCAACAAATAACTATCCCAGGAGTTGCTACAATTCTACAAGCATTATTACAAGGACAGAGTATTGGTGCTTCAAAAGGGGTAAATTACATCAATAGCGATATTTTAGAGCCAGCAAAGAATCAAGCAAGTAAAATATTGACGGAATATAATGCTGCCGATAATTCAAATGGTGCTTCTTCAGCCAGTGGTGGAGGTGGTAGCCGTGGGGTAATGTCAAGAGCTACAATTCAAGCAGATAATCGGCTAAATACTATAGTTATTAGAGATAGGTCAAGTAATTTAAAAATCTATAAAAAATTAATAGAAGTACTAGATGTTCCATCTCCACTAATTCAAGTTGATGTATTAATTGTTCATCTAGATCAAGATAAGCTAACCCAGAAAGGAATTAACTGGTGGAGTTCTGCTGGTGGGGTGTCAACAGGCTTCGGTGCGGCTAATTTAAGTGGCAAAATATCAAACGACTTATCCTTTTATTATGGTCAAGTTAATCCAGGACAGTTATTAGTAAGCAATGTTGCTAATTTTGCAACTAGTTTACAATTTTTAGAGAAGAATAATATAGCTCAGGCAATGAGTAAGCCATCCTTAGTCACAACAGACAACCTACCCGCAATTCTTGGGGTAACAGAAAATATATATCTAAATAATTCTGTGCAGAATTTACAAGCTGGTGGAAATTCGCAAAGTTCTGCTGCTGTACCAGCTAAAGTGCAACAATCATTACAAATTACTCCACATGTGATTTTTAATGATGATGGTGGGCGTGAAATTAAGATGTCTATAGTATTGCAAGATGGTCTTGTAAATGAAATAAATAATGCTTCTATGCCTACAACTACTCAAAGCACCTTAAATTCTCAGGCAGTAATTAAAGAGGGGCAGAGTTTGATTTTGGCTGGTTATTCGCGTGATTTAGCGCAAACTATAGAGAATAAAGTGCCGTTTTTTGGTGATATTCCATTACTGGGGTGGTTCTTTAAAAGTAAAAACACAGTAAGTCATCAAGTAGAAACAATATATTTTGTGACCCCAAAAGTAGTATGGTTAAAAGATATGTATAAATTAAATGGTTACGTTACAATTGATAATAATAAATTTGATATTAAAAACACATTTCAGGTGGTTCCTAAAGAAGAGCCAGCTATCCCAGAAATGAAGCCAGCAACTCCTCAAGTGCAAGGAAGAATGCCAGAAGATAAGCCAATAGCTCTTGAAAAATCCCAAGTTGTGTCTCAAAAGAAGATTGTAGCTCCAAAACCGCAGGCTGAAGTGCCAAAAGAGCTGAAATTCTTTTTAGATGAACAACAAGCAGAAGATAATAACCAAAAATAAAATTAGTGTGTATCATTATCCTCGGACAAATGCTTAAGCATTTGAGTCTTCGGATTAATGCAATACAACTCTAACCCTAGATCGATTATAACGTTGTTAAATATTTCCTTATGTACATAAGTACACGACGGAGCTATTTTCCTAGTTCTAATCTCGGGTGCTTAGAGTTAAGTAAATAATGATTAAATCTGGAGTTGGTATATAATTTTAATCCTACATCAATTCTAAATTGGTGTCATGATTGGGTAATCTTAACTTAATATAAAAAGAAAGCAATTATGCAAAAAATGACTTGGGGCAAATTATTGTGTAAAAACAAGATTTTTTCATCATCAGTTAGGGTGAATGATGATAATGATCGTAGTGAGTTTGAGCGAGATCATAACAAAATTACCTTTTCACCATTTTTTAGAAATTTACAGAATAAAACCCAGTTATTTCCCCAACCAAATAGTGATTTTATTCATAGTCGGCTAACTCATACCTTAGAGGTATCTTCCGTTGGTAAATCTATCGGTAATTTGGTAGCTAAAAAAATCATTGATAATAAAATAGAACAAACTTTGCCACAAAATTTTCAGAGAGATGTCTCTGATGTTGTAGGGGCAGCATGTTTATTGCACGATATAGGTAATCCACCATTTGGTCATTCTGGAGAAGATGCGATATCAAGTTTCTTTAAGGAAAATTCTGCGGTTTTAGCCAGAGAGATGGGGGGGGATTTAATTAGCCAATTATCTAATTTTGATGGTAATGCTCAGGCTATTAGGATTATTAATAACTCACATAATCTGAATTTAACCTTAGCCACTGTTGGTAGTGTAATAAAATATCCAACTACATTTAATGCAGCTACAATATATAAAAACAAACATAGCGTTTTTAGCTCCGAATTAAAATTATTAACTAAAGTAGTTGATAAATGTGGGTTAACTAAATTATCGCATGATGAATACTCTCGCCATCCATTGGTGTTTTTGGTTGAGGCGGCAGATGATATTTGTTATCGCTTACTAGATTTAGAAGATGCGCACAAAGTGGGTTTAATTAGCTTTGATGATGCTTATGATTTACTGATTCAAATTATTGCTAGTAAAAATAAAGACATTAATTTTATTAAAGATATAATTGAGAACTTAATCGTCGAGGATAAATTTGCTAAACTTCGTTCTTATGCTTTAAATATTTTAATTGGTGAGGCGGTTGATAAGTTTATTACTTATTATGAAGAAATAATGACTGCTAATTATGGTGCGATGATACAAAATGGTAAGTTGCTTGGGCTAATTGATTTATTATTACTTGAAGATTCTGATATGAGTAGAGCTTTACTTGCCATAGGTAATCATGTAAGCAAATATGCTTATTCATATAAACCTGTATTAGAAGTGGAGCTAGCTGGGTACGAGATTTTATCTTATTTATTAGATCAGTTCACTTTTGCGGTATTAGAGATTAAGCATCCGACATCAAAGCGCTCATCAAAATTATTAAAACTACTACCGGATAGATATAATGCAAATAGCAAAGATATTGGCGAAAGGCTAATGCAAGTAACGGATTATGTTTCAAGCTTAACAGATAAACTAGCACTAGACTTATATAAAAAGCTTAAAGGTATAGAACTCCCAGAAATATCTGTAATCTAATTGTTGCAAGTCTTCATCCGTTCTAACTCCGTTGATTTCATGCTTATGTACATTTGTACACAGCGCCTTAAATCTTCTAGTTATAATTGCGAATACTTGTAGCAATAATAATTATGGGATGCGTCTATTTTTATTAAAGGAAAAATTAAATTGATTAAACGTACAAATAATAGACAAGCTAATGAATTAAGAGAAATTAAAATCACTCGTAATTATACTAAATATGCAGAAGGTTCGGTATTAGTGGAGTTTGGTAATACACAAGTATTATGTAATGTTTCAGTTGAGGAATCATTACCGCCATTTCTAAAAGGCAAAAATCAAGGATGGCTAACTGCTGAGTATTCGATGCTTCCTCGCGCCACACATACAAGAACTAAACGTGATGGTGTTGTGGGTAAGGTTAATTCAAGAGCGCAGGAAATCTCCCGCCTAATTGGCAGATCATTACGTGCTTGTGTTGATTTGGAACTTTTAGGACCTAGGCAGTTAGTAGTTGATTGTGATGTAATTCAGGCTGATGGAGGAACCAGAACAGCTAGTATAACTGGGAGTTTTATCGCCTTACATGATGCAATAAACGGACTGTTAGATTCGGGTAAAATATCTAAAAACCCAATAAAGCATTTTTTAGCAGCAATATCTGTTGGCGTATATGATGGTGAAGCGCTGCTAGATTTAGACTATATTGAAGATTCAAATTGTTCTATGGATATGAATTTAGTAATGCTTGATAACCTATCGATTGTTGAGATTCAAGGTACAGCTGAAAAAACTGCATTAGATCGTGCAACTACGAATCGCTTAATTGATTTAGCTGAAGTTGGGGTATCCCAACTAATTAACTTACAACGTAGGGCCCTTAAGATTTAGAACTTATATATTCCAATCTTTAATTGTGCATCTGAGTAGTTAAAATTACACTGCTGCTAAGTAGTTAGATTTTACTAATGATATATTTATAGGGTAAAGGCATCAAAAAATTATCGTAAAATCAACAGTTGTCATTTTGTGTCACACCCAAGGGTGCACCACACTTGGGTGTGACACAAAATCCTAGCATAAATTGATTTGTTACTTATTTGATAAACTAAGCTCTAATCGGATTTCTTGTAATTGCTTATCCTCAATAGTACTTGGGGCGTTAGTTAGTAGGCACTGCCCAGTAGTGGTTTTAGGGAAGGCAATTACATCCCGAATAGAATCAGCTTCACATATGATTGCTGCAAGTCGATCTAAACCAAAGGCAATCCCACCATGAGGAGGTGCGCCAAATTGCAGGTTATCTAACAGAAAGCCAAATTTAGCTCGTGCTTCTTCATGACTAATTCCCATAGCTTCAAATATCTTAGCCTGAATATCAGATTTATAAATCCGTACCGAACCTCCACCTATCTCTGAACCGTTAAGGACTAAATCATACGCTTTAGCTAAGCACTCTTCTGGTTTTGTTGTTAGCATGTTGATATGTTCATCTTTAGGGGAAGTAAAAGGATGGTGGCATGCCATATGTGTTTGTGTAGCTTCATCATATTCAAAAAGCGGAAAATCAACAACCCACAATGCTTGCCATTTGCTAGTCATGAGGTTTTTTTCTTGACCGATTTTTACACGCAATGCTCCCATGGCTTCATTAACAATTTTGCCATTATCCGCGCCAAATAAAATTGTTTCACCATTTTTAGCTTGGGTTGCTTCAAGTATAAGTTTTAATTCATCTTCGGTTAAAAATTTTACAATTGGTGAGGTTAAACCTTGTTCATTAAGCTGATTAATATCGTTGACTTTTATATATGCCAAGCCTTTTGCTCCATAGATAGATACAAACTTAGTGTATTCATCAAGTTCTTTGCGGGATAAACTCACACTATTAGGTAAAGTCATAGCAACAATACGCCCTTTAGGCATATTGCTTGCAGAATTAAATACTTTAAAGGAGCAAGATTTTAACGGGCTTGTTAAATCAACAAATTTTAATGGAATACGCAAATCAGGTTTATCTGAACCATAATAATACATAGCATCATGGTAAGTCATTACTGGTAATTTGGGCAACTCTATATTTAATACATTTTTAAATATGCTAAGAAATAAGTTTTCAGCAATTTCACGAATCTCGCTTTCGTTAAGAAATGATGTTTCTATATCGACTTGAGTAAATTCTGGTTGTCTATCAGCTCTTAGTGCTTCATCACGAAAACATCTCACAATTTGATAATATCTATCAAAACCTGAAACCATTAATAATTGTTTGAATATTTGGGGTGATTGAGGTAGAGCATAAAAGCTACCTTTATTCATGCTAGAGGGTACTAAAAAATCTCTTGCACCACCAGGAGTTGATAAAGTTAAAAACGGAGTTTCAATATCAATAAAACCATTAGTGTCTAAAAAATGTCTAATCTCGGTAGTTAATTTATAGCGTAGACGTATATTATGTTGCATTTTTTTGCTACGTAAGTCTATAATACGATGCATCATACGATTAGTTTCGCTAGTTGTAGCATCATCCACCAATATTGGCACTGGCAATGATATGTTTAGTATTTCTATATTTGTAGCAACAACTTCAATTGTGCCGGTTTTTAATTCTGGGTTAGCATGTGGTCTTTTACGGACTATACCAGTAACCGTAAGTACATACTCGTGTTTTATTTGTTCTGCATCTTTAAAACAGCTACTCTCAGGTTCAGCAATACATTGGATTAAGCCTTCACGGTCGCGTAAATCAAAAAAAACTAATCCGCCTAAATCGCGGCGGACTATTTATAAGCAGTAATTATAACATAGAATAAATTTACCCTATATAAAAGACAAAGAGTGTAGATTATCTATTACTTAAGGTGTTATAATATGGGGTTAAGGTTTAAAAATACTAATATAATAGGGATGGTATTAATCATGAAACTAAAAAATTTATTACTACTTCTTGGCGTGGTTACAATATGCTCTAGTTGTATAGGTGATACAGATAATCCTACAATTAGCGCAACAACTTCTGGTGTATGCCAGCCTATGACTGCTGCTGACACGTGTTCGATAACTTTGACATACAATACAGGCGGTCAGTCGGGCTTAAGGTTTACTGTTACAGGGAATAGCTCTCCACAGTTTACTCTTAATGGATTAAATAGTTGTTCAACAACTAATACTAGTAACACTCAATCATGTATTGTTAATGTAACGTATAATCCTGCTCCGGGCAATATAACTGAAGATTTAGTATTTGCTTTAGGTAGTGCAAAGAGTAATGCTATTACTATAAGTAATTAATAATTACTCTTGATATCAAGGTAATTAAGCATAGTCATTGCGAACTATGCGATAAGCATGGTGTGGCAATCTAAAACATTGCTAAGTAAATAAATATCCGCATCCATAGCTCAGTTGGATAGAGTGTCAGTTTCCGAAACTGAAGGTCACAGGTTCGATCCCTGTTGGGTGCACCATCTACGTCGCCTATATCAATTCTAACTGTGTTGATTGGATTTTTATGTACATTAAGGTACACTGCAAATCCAATCGCCTTGTTAGAATTGTATATGCTTGTAGAACTCTACTGCAAATATACTAGTTATAATTGTATATGCTTGTAGAACTCCACTACAAATACACTTCGTCATTGCGAGCTATACCCACACTTGTGTGGAGGTATGGCGTGGCAATCTTATCTTTTAATTTAAGGGCTTCTATA